>CAZEEN010000062.1:0-3057 GCA_964511115.1 uncultured Paludibacter sp.
TCGCTCGGCATGACAATGTGAACCGTGTGTTACATTCCGTCGCCCAACCGATATTCGTAACATTATCTTTCGCTTGGCGACGGGTGCAAAGTGCCCTTTGTACCCGTCGCGCGATATGCTTATTGTTTATGGCAACTTTTGGCGACGGCTTATGATAAAAAAATGCCTTGTCATTTCGACCAACGGGAGAAATCTAATTTCATTGTTGCCCTCGCTCTTCATAGGTTCTTATCACAACGCCTAGCTGAGCGAAGCGTCTTTCGCTTCGTCCGGTAGAAAGGAAGTCGCTGACTTCCATATTTAAAAACAAAATCACGGCTGAATTTCATCAATTGAAGTTCAGCCGTAATTTAATCTAAAGCAAAATTTAATATGTATTTTTTTTTAAATATAATCGTAAATAGATATATAGTAACAAAATTGTTACTATATTTGTAGCTTAAATATATAAAAGAATAGTATGCCTGAAGTTTTTCGAATTTTTGGAATCCGTTTTTACTTTTATGCAAATGAACATTTACCTATTCATATACATGTTCAAAATGCGAATGGAAAAGCTAAGTTTCAAGTACTTCCAACTATTAAGCTAATCGAAAATAAAGGCTTAAAACCGTCCGAAATTAAATTAGCTGAAGGCATTATTGAGGAGAATAAAATTTTAATAGTAAAATCGTGGGAGGCATTTCATGGAAAAATGGACTGATTTAAAAATAGTAAAGGTATGGTTTGACACTGAAAATATTTTCATACAAACCAACGATGGCACCCAAAAAAGTCATCCATTAAGGTGGTTTCCTTCGCTTTGGAATGCAACTGCCGAACAGCGTGAAAAATTTGAAATAGGCAACTGGGGAGACGATATTCACTGGGAAGAATTGAATGAAGATTTAAGTTTGGAAGGTTTTTTTACTTTCAACAAAGACGAGATTGAAAACCAACGGAATGAAGTATCGCGCGTATTTAATCAGTTTCCTGTACTAAATATCAGTAAGTTTGCCGAAAGAAACAAAATAAATCGTAGTCTATTGGCGAGTTATGTGTGTAACGAGAAAAAACCCGGCATAAAAAAGAAAAAACAAATTGAGATTGCGTTACACCAACTAGGAAATGAATTGCTGTCGGTAAAACTTTAAGGTTGTTCCTGCTGTACGCAGTTAGCTAAACTACATCCTGCAAAAAGCAACTTTCCAAAGTTGCATATTAAAAATCACGGCTGAATTTCAACACTTGAAGCGCAGCCGTTTTTAGTTGTCTTTATCCCATCGGGATAATATTGGTAGAAAGACTAATTTTGTAAGTATCTATTCAGTGTAAAAATACGAATAAGTTCGGTGGTAGATTCAAGCATTTCTTTTAGTTCTTCATTAATTTCAAGTTCATCAATAAATAAAGAAAAGGCTTCAAGCATGTTTAAATCCCCTTTATTCGAAATCATTAAGAGTTTATCGTTCCAATACCGAAACAACTCGTAAAATGTTATCGATTCCCTGCCTTCGAAAATAGTTTCAACTTCCGGAACCGTTTTAAAAAGTGCATTTTGAGAAAAGCTATTTTCAATTTCTACTTGTAGTTTAAGCATCGAACAATCGGGATATTCATTGATATATTCTTTTAATTTTGGCGTAACTTCTGACGGAGAAACCACTTTAAGAACTTCCAATTTCAAAAATGCAATAAAGTGAGTCCTTCCAATGAGTTTTTCCAACTTATCAATTTCTTTTCCTGCTTTTTCGGGCTTCTTTTCAATTTGAATCAGGGTTTCATCAATGACTTTAAGTAGCTTGTCGGTAATAACAAAGTCTTTTTCTACTCCTAAGAGCTCTTGATTATAAGTGTCATTTAAATCTAAATCAAGTTCATTTTGCCAACTTTCAATGTAGTCGTTAATCTTCACATCGGTACACAAATGATTATAGATACTATCAGTCAAATCGACTAACATGAGTGTTTCTGTTTTCGATAATTTTTCTATTCCCTTATCGTAAAGCAAAGTAAATTGACCTTTCAACTCCTGAAAACCCGATTCTGACAAATCTTCCATATCTTCTGAGTCGTCAAAATTATGAACATTATCTATGTAGGTGTAATTGTCTTTTCCGGCTGTTTTATCTAATTGATTCAGAATTTGATTTACTCGAGTTGGACTTTCGTAACCATTGCTAACAAAAAGAGGATCACCATATTTATCTCCAACTTCTATCTCTATCAATTCTATATCATCCGTATCATCTTCAAGCATGTATTTAGTTGTGCTTACATATTCTTTGCAAGGCTTAAATCCATATTCTTCGGCAAATTCGATTGCCGCATAAATAATATTATGTGCTAATTCGTAGGATATACTTTTGGAAGGTAATTTTTCTTCAAATTGTACCAGATAATCTTCATATTCATCAACAGGCATGTTGAAATAATACATGCTGTCTTTCACACCAAGGCATCCCAAATCTACCAAATACAAACAGAAAGTAATATTTCCGTTGGTATGATTGCGTGCAATAATTATATTTGCCAATTTACCTTCATCCCAATCGTTATTGATACGACATTGGTATATAGGCAGATTTCGGGCTTTCTGACGGATGTAATTTTCAGGATTTAATAGTTGAAAATGCTTTTTCGGATTGTTTTTTGACATGAACTATCTTTTTTGCTGCAAAGATAGGCAAAATTTCGATGTCAAACATTTTAAATCTACAAAGTTTACGCTACGCTGTAGCTTAAAAACAGGGGTAAGAATGCCAATAATATCTTGGTGATTGAATCAAAAAGAATTTCAGGGCACTATCATTTGGATAGCCTGCGGCAAAATACTGATTGTAAATGGGGATGAGCCATTTACTATTATGCCGTCGGCTTCCAGAAGTGCTTTTTTATCGCATTGAATGTATAAATCGGTGGTTTGAAACGAGTCGATAAGCGAATGTTCCAATAACTTGCCACGAAATAAAAAACTCAATGCGCCGATAATTTTCAGAAAAGTGGGCTTTCGGGCTATCATCACATCAAGTAATCCATCGTAGGGCAAAGCGTTGGGTGTTTGCTTCAATCCACCGC
>CAZEEN010000062.1:3157-5363 GCA_964511115.1 uncultured Paludibacter sp.
ACATCAAGTAATCCATCGTAGGGCAAAGCGTTGGGTGTTTGCTTCAATCCACCGCCACTGTAGCAGCCGTTAATAACCTCACTCATGGTGCCATCGCCACCTAGTACCAATATGTTTTTGTAATTGGATTCAACAAAACTGCGGGCAATTTTCGAAGCGTGACCTGCAAAGCGGGTAACACGATAATCGAACGGTATAGCATGATGTTTAAGCACCAAAAAAAGCTCTTTTCGCTGGTGTCTGTATTTTTTCTTCCCCGATTTTGGATTAATTATTATTCCCCAATGCTGTGGTGTGATTTCCATGGCTTAGATATGCTCTATCGAAATTAAGAGTTGTTGGTCAGATACAAATCCAGCAAGGTAATTGCCGCCATTGCCTCAACAATTGGCACAGCGCGTGGCAGCACACAAGGGTCGTGACGGCCACGGGCTTCTAATTCAACTTCATTTATGTGAATATCTACGGTGTCTTGTTTTTTGGAGATAGTGGCTACGGGTTTGAATAATACTCGGAAATAGATATCTTCGCCGTTGCTTATGCCGCCTTGTATCCCGCCGGAATTATTCGTTCGTGTGGTGATTTTCTCACCATCTTTTACAAAAGCATCATTCATTTGCGAACCTCTAAGTGCCACACCTTCAAATCCACGACCGTAATCAAAACCGTGCGAAGCGTTGATACTCATCATAGCTGCTGCCAATCGGGCTTGTAGCTTATCAAAAATAGGTTCGCCCCAACCTACAGGAACACCTTTCACTATACACGAAATTATTCCTCCGGTCGAATCACCTTCTTTTTTCAATTCCTGTATGTAAGTTATCATTTTTTCGGCTACTTCCGTTTGCGGACAACGCACTATATTGCTTTCAATTTGTTGTAAATCAACCTCCTCGATTGTTTGTGTCATAGCAAATGGCCCAACCTGCGATGTGTAGGCATTGATGCTGATATCCAATTTAGCAAGCGCTAATTTTGCCACTGCACCTGCCACAACTCGTGAAGCTGTTTCGCGAGCCGAACTACGTCCACCACCGCGATAGTCGCGTACGCCATATTTTTGCTGATAGGTAAAATCGGCATGCGAAGGTCGGTAAATTTCTTTTAGATGGTCGTAATCTTTACTATGTTGGTTCTGATTCCAGATAATAAAAGCAATGGGAGTTCCGGTAGTTCTGCCCTCGAAAATACCCGATAGAAATTCAACTTTATCATCTTCTTTACGTGGTGTGGCAATAGACGATTGTCCTGGTTTGCGTCGGTCTAGCTCTTGCTGTATATAAGTTTCGTCAATTTCTATTCCGGCTGGGCAACCATCAATAATGCCGCCTATGCCTTTGCCATGCGATTCGCCAAACGAGGTGAAGGTAAATAATTTTCCAATTGTATTCGACATGCTTCTTAGCTTAATGTTTCAATTTTTGCAAAGATACGATTTTTAAAAATAAAATTAAAAAAAATGGATACCGTTTTTACCGCTATCCATTTTTAATGTGTTTTTTGTGTAATTAATGACAGCCACAGCCAGAGCCACAACCTTTTGAGTCGTCTTCAGTACTACATCCACCATCGCCACAACCGCCATCTCCGCAGCTTCCTGAGCCACATCCACCGTCGCCGCAACCACATCCACCGCCACTCAGTGCAGCTAATTCTTTTTCAGTAGCTTCGCGTACTTCAAGTACCGAACCTTTAAAGTGCAAGGTTTCGCCAGCCAATGGATGATTTAAATCTACTTTTACATGTGTATCAGATACCGAAACTACCTGAGCATTAATACGATGACCTTCATTGTCCATCAAAGGAACAACATTACCTTCGTATACTACTTCACTATCTAAATTGCCGTCTATTTCGAAAATAGCACGGTCAAGATCCAATACATTTTCGTCTTCGTATGGACCATAGGCATCTTCCACACCAATAGTGAAGTCAAATTTATCGCCAACCGATAGTCCGAATAAACTTTCTTCGAATTTAGGTAACATCATACCTACACCATAGATGAAATTTAATGGCTGTTCTGCTGTTGCTTTTTCCATTAATTCTTGCTCGCCGGCATTATCACCTTCAACGTACAATTCGTATTCGGCTGAAACTGATTTGTTTGCTGTAATTTTCATTGTTTTTATCTTGTTTTTTGTTAATAATTTCGTTCTTAATATTTATCGTCATAAAACCCATTTCGGGGCTAAATTGTTCATTT
>CAZEEN010000062.1:5463-16057 GCA_964511115.1 uncultured Paludibacter sp.
AATACCACGTAATCACATTTTGTCCATACTCACTTTGTTTGTCGTATTTAAGGTCGGCAAGCATACTCGCATTTACCCCGATGTGGAAACTATACGATTTGTATGCTCCAAATGGAACAATACTTCCCGACATGCTCCAACAATGCAAACTTCGAGTGATGTTTATACTGGTATATGTGAACTTTTTGAATTCAAAATCGTAACTCGAATTGGCGGTAAATTTCCAGTTTTTGGTAAGGTCGAGACTTCCATTTAAACTCAAATTATGTCGGAATTCCATGTCATACTCCATTTTAGCTTTGTTAAATACCGATGAATTTACATAACTAACAGAGTAGTTCACCGAAACACTCCAAGGAATAGCATTTTTTACATAACCAAAGGCATCTTTTCCGCTTTTATCATCTGATGGCTTCTGGGGTTCTTTGCCCTCAATTTGCTCTTGATTTTCGCTATTAACTTCCGAATTCTCATCTGTAGTTTTTGCTATGGATTTTTTATCGAAAAGTTTTTTAAATGTGTCGTTGTTTAGTGTATAACTATACGAGGTGCTAGTTCCCTGAAACCGTGGAAATTTACCATTATTCCAACGCAATTGATTTATTCGCATTGGATTGCCACTACTGTTCAGTGCAAACATATAGGGGTCGAAGGATGTACTTAGACTTAATGAGTAGCTTTTAGTAAGCTTTAAACGCAATCCAACCGAAAAATTTGACCAGCGCATGGAGTCGGCTGCTAGGTTGTAATTTCCGCCAATCGACAAATTATCAATCAGGCTATATATTTTAAATGGTACAGTTTCAGTTGTGTCCTTATCGTTGCGCACTTTCATTTCCACATTGTTACCCAGCGAAAAATTGATACTTCCCGATTTTCCTGTTCCAGGAGAGCCATATAAACTTCCATCGTAATGTGAGTAGCGCACTTGCGAATCGTTGTAAATAGAAGGGTCGGTTGTGTTGCGAACGCTTCTGGTGTAATAATCGTAATAGCCCCATTTTGACTCGCCAAAATCGGGTGTATATCCAAAACCTATACTTGGTGTCATCACGTGGCGAATTCGATCTACTTTATCACCAAACAAGGATCTGATTGGAATAAAAAAACCGTACAATTTGGTTGATGCCGAAACACCCATATTAAAATCGTAAACCCGATTAAACCCGCTTAAAGTGTCAATTTTTTCACGCTGACTATCTTTATCCCAACTCTTGTTTACCGATTGTAAATACCAGCGTTCCGTATAATTAAATGACGGTGAAATGTTGATGTATTTCAGTATGTTAAACGTGGCCGACACGGGTATACTATGGCGCATTCCGTTTTTCCAATCGCGCGAAAGCGATGATTTTAAAATCAGATTTTCTTTGGTAGTGATGCTATTCGCCAACGACCCACTGTAAGACATCGAAATTTTTTCGTACCAACGCTCTTTTCCAATAATATTTTTACGTTTTAGAGGATAAAACCGACTGTATGCTACATTGATATTTGGCAAACTCATACTAATTGTAGAATCGCTTGTACGTTGCGTAACCGACATGCCACCCGAAAGGCTAAGCGATGGTAAATTGGGAAAACGTTTCGAAAAATTAATACTCGAATATTTTGTGTTTTCGGAGTTTAATTCCGGTCGCGAATAATAGTTGATATTACTTTTATTAAAACCACTGGTTGAGAAATTTACGCTCGACGAAAAATTGAAATTGGGATTTGCTTTCTGATCCTGCGAATGACTCCATGTAACCCTAAAACTATTAGCCTTGTTATAATCGCTCATGCCTTTCTCACCCGTAACATCTGCGCGATATTCTACACCCAAGCTTCCGCTAAATTTATATTTTTTACGGTAGGTTGAATTTCCGCGCAACGCCCAAGTACCTTTGGTATATACATCTCCACGCATCTCAATGTCCATGTAATCGTTAATGGCAAAATAATAACCACCATTTGTAAGCCCAAATCCTCTATTCAGCTCATCGGTATAGCTAGGCATCAAAATTCCAGATGAATAATCGCTAGTAAATGGAAAAAATCCAAAGGGTATTATAAGCGGTAATGGAACATCGACAACTACTAAATGCGCAGGACCTGTCACTATATATTCGCCTGGCTTAACCTTACCGCGTTTCATACTTAGGTAAAAATCAGGATGGTCGTGGTTATCACATGTGGTAAATTTACCATTTGTCATGCAAAATTCTTCTTTCTGTGTCTTTTTTGTTTTGTCGCTAATTATATAACCCTCACCCTCTTGGGTTACAGCATGTCGTATATAGCCTTTTTGGGTTCTTAAATTGTAGGTTAACTCTCTGGATTTGTATGTTTTATCGCCTTCACTAAATTCGGGTTCGCCATTTTTAACGCCCAAACTATCTGTTGTGCCACGGGCGAAAATGGTAGAGCTGTCCATTTTTACTTTTACAAAATCAGCTTTTAAATTGATGCTTTTGTATTTAATGTCACTTTCGCCATATAAAAATCCAGTGCCATTTCCTGTGAAAACAATCGAATCATTGGCTGTATACTTAATTTCAGCATCAATTCGGTTCGATTTTTGTTTTGTTTTTACCGAATCGTTTAAATTTGTGCGTAATGTATCACTTGTTTCGAGCTTTTGAACGTTTTCGGGTAATATTTGTTTCACTTGTGCGTACGCCAATTGACACATAGAAACAAACAGTATAATGCTCATTAATATGATGTTGCGATAGAAGTTTTGGCGTACATTCACAGACATTTGCAAACCGGAAAGGACTTTTTATTACGAAATGCAAATTTAGTCAAAAATAGCAGGTGCTGAAATGCTAAAGTTCTTTTTTATGATAAATTTCAAAAATTACGTATTCATAAAGTATTAATCCCGCAATAAAACATTACTTTTGTATGAAAATAAATAAATGCGCCTTATTAGCTAAAAATATGAGTAAAAATAACATATTCAGCATAATTAAAGTTACAGTATTTATAATTGCAATAACACTCATGCCTCCTATTATTGCGCAAAATTCTAAATTTACTGTGGTTATTGATGCTGGTCATGGTGGGCATGATCCAGGAGCAGTTGGAAAAATTTCGCGCGAAAAAGATATTAATTTATCTGTAGCTATACAGTTAGGTGAGCTAATTGCAGCTAATTACAACGATGTTAAAGTAGTATTTACTCGTACAACGGATAAGTACCTTACATTGCAGGAACGTGCTCATATTGTTAATAATAATCATGCCGATTTATTCATTAGTATTCACACCAATTCCGCCCAATCCACTTCGGCATCAGGTACCGAATCATTTACGTTAGGGTTAGCTAAATCAAAAGGAAATCTCGATGTGGCTATGCGCGAAAATGCTGTAATGCTTCTCGAAGATGATTACAAATCTAAATACAAAGGTTTTGACCCCACTTCTGTGGATTCGTACATTATGTTCGAATTTATGCAGGACAAATATATAGACAGAAGCATTTCTATAGCTTCCGATATTCAAAACCATTTTAAAAATTATGCAGGTCGTTCGGATAGAGGTGTTCGCCAGGCAGGTTTTTGGGTGCTTTATCAGTCGGCTTGCCCAAGTGTGTTGATTGAACTTGGTTTTATTTCCAACTCCGCCGAAGAAAAGTATTTAGCCAGCAACGCAGGACAAAAGCAATTGGCTGAGTCAATTTATAAAGCATTTGTTGGCTTTAAATATGAACACGATAAAAAGTCGGGAAAGTCTACTAAGAAATCATTTAACGAAACAGAATCGATTAAAATTGATGACGTGGGTCGCTACGATAAACGAGCCGATGGAGCAGCTGCTCCACTGAAATCGGTAGTTGCAAATACAAAGCAAGCTGTTGTTCCAGTAAATGAAATAGCAAAGCCTCCACTCGAAAAAGAGACAGCACAAACTAAAGTGGATAAAAAAAATAAAGAAAATCAAGTGGAAGATTTTAGCGCTGATAGTCAACAAACTAATAATGCTAAATCAGATATAATATCAGATACTTCAACTAAAAAAGATAAAAAATCAACGGATAAAAAATCGACCAATAAAAAGGAAATTATTGCCGAAAAGGTAGCAAATGATACGGATGTAATTGCGGATACATTCTCTAAAGGGAAACAGAAAGAAGTAAATGAAATAACAACTAAAGCAAGCGAAGTTGTTGACTCGGAAGAAAGTGAACTAAAAGAAACAAAAATAGAAACCAAAGCTCAAGTTAAATATAGCGAAGAGGAAAACAGCGAAAATCAACAAGTGAAATCCTCGCAAACAATTGTAAAGCCAAAGCCAATATCAGCCGACAAAAAACAATATGTTGATATGCGAGCTTATGAGGCTGCTACCGAAAAGCCAGTATACAAGCTTCAGCTCTTTTCGAGAAGTAAAAAATTAAACACAAATGCTACCGAATTCAGAGGTATTAGAAATGCTGAATTCTATATAGAAAATGGCATGTATAAATACACTATTGGCTCCGATACCAAATATGAGGTAGTTACGAAACTTCGTAAAGAGATGCTTTCATTGTTTCCGGACGCTTTCGTAATCGCATTTTTGGGTAAAACAAAAATACCTATCAATGACGCAATTAAACTAACAAACAAGAATAAATAATGAAAAAAAATCTTTTTACCCGCGAAGTGAAAGTGGGGATTATGGTTACAATATCCATTTTTGTGTTATATTTTGGATTAAATTTTTTAAAAGGAATTGATATTTTTTCTCCAATTTCTACTTATTACGCAGTTTATAATAATATCGATGGTTTAGTACCATCGTCGCCTGTTTTAATAAAAGGATATAAAGTAGGGCAAGTGGAAGAAATTAAATACGATTTTTCGAAGGAAAAGTCTTTTGTAGTCCGTATTTCGGTTAGTAAGGACGTGTTTTTACCCAAAGGAGCTAAAATTGAATTGTTCGACAATGGTTTGATGGGAGGAAAAGCTATTCAGATAGTTTATGCACCACTTATGGCAGGTCAGGCACTTTACACGCCCGGTGATACCGTAGAATCAACAGTTGGAACGGGCCTTATGGCACAAGTCGCTGGCGATTTAATGCCTAAAATTGAAAGTATCTCCGTGCAGGCCGATTCGTTGATTCGTTCGTTACGAGCAATAACCGAAGGAAAAGCGTTGAAAAACAGTTTAAGTTCTATCGAAAATACAACTGCAAATTTTGATGCAACATCAGTGCAATTGAAAAAGATGATGAATAGTGATGTTCCCCGCATTATGAAAGATGTGAACGGAATAACAGGCGATTTGAAAAAAATTAGTGCTAACTTAAGCACAGTCGATTTTGCAGCAACATTTGCAAGTATTAATCATACTATCGCTAATTTGAATTTACTTACAAATAAATTAAATAGCAAGGAAGGAACTGTAGGTCTTTTGTTAAATGATAAGAGTTTGTATACTAATCTGACAAATACTGCTGATAATGCAGATAAACTGTTGATTGACTTGAAACAAAACCCCAAACGCTATGTTCATTTCTCCTTATTTGGAAGTAAAGAGAAATAGATTCACTATTTAGAATAATTCTAAATAGTAAAAATGACAGTTTTTTTTCAAGTATCAATTTTTACAGGCTGAAATCATTTTGTATGAAAGGTTTCAGCCTTTTTTATCCTCAAAAACGAAGATAAAAGTAATAATTTGTTAACCTGCTTGTAATCAATTATATTACAAAGCTTTGACAGTCTGTTTTATCGTAAACGTCTGTAAGTGAGGAGTAAGATGTAATTCATTGAAAATAAGTACAATAAAATCAATTTGAAATTTACAAATTTTATGCGATTTTTTTTTCTCGAATTTCTTTCCGAATTTTGTAGTCCTGAAAATAGCCACTACAATATTCCAAGCGTTTTTTTCAGAATAGTAAAATGTGAATTGTGTAACCGGTAATGTAATTATTATTTATTCTAAAATTGTGTATGTTCAAGAGTCCTGAAGAGTTGTGGAATAAGTGCCTAAGCGTCATTAGAGATAATATAAGCGAAGCATCATATAATACCTGGTTTGCACCAATAGTAGCATTAAAATTCGAAAATAATGTTTTTGTTTTGCAAGTTCCAAGTCAGTTTTTTGTAGAATATATCGAAGAAAAATACATCGATTTACTTCGCATGACTTTGTTTCGTGTTGCTGGTCAGGGTACTCGCCTTGAATACCGAGTGCTTATTGATAAATCCAGTGACAAAGCAACTCAAATTCCAAGTACCAACGAACAGCCTAAAAGCAAACTGCTTGGTTCGGGAAGTAATTATGTCAGCCCTTACCATCGCGTTCAATTACCCGATATTGACCCACAACTTAATCCTTCGTATAATTTCAATAGCTTAATCGAAGGAGCAAGTAATAAATTAGCTCGTACTGCTGGTATAAGTATCGCCAATGAGCCTGGAAAGACAATTTTCAATCCACTATTTGTATATGGTCAATCAGGTGTTGGTAAAACCCATCTTGCAAATGCCATTGGTGTTATGACCAAACAACTCAATCCGGATAAACGGGTATTGTATGTTTCGGCTAATACCTTTCAAATTCAATACACCGATGCCGTTCGTAATAATTCAGTTAATGATTTTTTGAATTTTTATCAAACAATTGATGTACTAATCATCGACGATATTCAAGAATTCTCTGGTAAAACAGGTACGCAAAATACATTCTTTCATATTTTCAATCATTTACACCAAACAGGTAAGCAATTGGTATTGACCTCCGACCGTTCACCATTAGTATTGGTAGGTTTGGAGCAGCGTTTACTCACCCGTTTTAAATGGGGGCTTTCGGCCGAAATTGAAAAACCTGATTTTGATTTACGCAAAGCAATTCTCGAAAACAAAATTTACCGCGATGGTCTTGAAATTTCGGAAGATGTAATCGATTTTATTGCCGAAAATGTGGTAGACAATGTTCGCGACCTCGAAGGAGTGTTGGTTTCGCTTATGGCGCATTCTACACTTACCAATATGCCTATCGACCTCGAATTGGCCGAAAAAGTTGTGAGCCGCATTGTAACTGTGAGTCGAAAAGTAAATACTGTTGAAAAAATTCGCGACGTTGTATGTGAGTATTTCTCACTATCGGTGGATGCCATTTCTACCAAAAGTCGCAAACGCGAAGTGGTGCAAGCTCGTCAGATTGCTATGTATCTGTCCAAGCAATTGACAAAGAACTCATTGTCGTCCATTGGTAGCACTATTGGTCAACGCGACCACGCAACTGTTTTACATGCCTGCAAAATTGTAAACGACTTAATGGATATTGATAAAAACTTTAGATCAAGTGTTCGCGAAATCGAAGAAAAATTGAAAAAATAGTATTCTGATAATATCTGAATAAAAAGCCCCTGAAGCACAAAACTTCAGGGGCATTTTGTTTTATAAAGGTATTCTATTGCTGCAATAATGAATTTGTTTTATTTTAGAGTGCGGTTTAATTCCGGATAAACTATTCTTGAATGATACATGTTTTTTACTTTCTCTTTAAAAACTTGCTTTACTGTTTCTACGTCGCGAAAACTAATAGGTGCATCTTTAAATTGTCCATCAGCAATCTGTGAGTCAATCATTTGTTCCACCGCATCACTAATCGAATCTTCAGTGTAAATGCCCAAACTTCGTACCCGAGCTTCTACAGCATCGGCCATCATAAGTATTGCCGTCTCTTTACTGTTGGGTAAAGGACCAGGATAAGTAAATAATTCATCATTTGGTTTAATGCCCGGATACATATTAACAAACGAATTGTAAAAATACTTCGTTTTGCTTAAACCGTGATGTGTTGTGATAAATTGAATTATTTGCTCTGGTAAATGGCTTTTTTTTGCAATCTCAACTCCAGCCGTAACATGCCCAATTATTAATTTTGCTGCCTCTTCAAGTGGCATGTCTTTCATCGGATTATGTGCTCCAAACTGATTCTCGATAAAAAAATGCGGATTTTTCATTTTGCCAATATCGTGATAAAGTGCGCCGGTACGTACCAATAAACTGTTCGCCCCAATTTTCTTGGCAGCTTCAGTGGCTAAATTCGATACCTGCAATGTGTGTTGAAACGTTCCTGGGGCTTTTTCGGCAAACGTAATCATCAAATCGCTATTTACATTTGTCAATTCAACTAATGTTAATGCCGAAATTAATCCAAATATTTTTTCGAAAATGTAAATCAATACATAAGCAAATAGTAAAATGGTGCTGCTTATTGCAAAATATATAATTGGTTGATAATGAATTCGTTCTATTGTGCCTTCGGCAATAAATTCGAATGCTAAATATAAAAACGTATATGCAAGAAAAATATATAATGCTGTTTGAGCTAATTGCGAACGTTGCGTCATATCCTTTAAACTCGAAACGGCAACCATACCAATCGAAATTTGTAATAAAATAAATTGAAACGGATTGTCCACCATAAACGATATAATTAACATAGTTATAATGTGGGCAAATAGAGCTGTTCGAGAATCGAAGAAAACGCGAATAATTATTGGCAGTAAAGCAAACGGAATCATTAAATAATGAATCGATTGCTGATGTGCGGCTAGTGATGCAAGACCAATAATCATTAGCATTAGTAATGATATAAAGATAAGATTACCAAAATTTTCGAAAATTCGTGGTCGAAATAAGTTTAGATATAAAAAAAACAAAACAATAAGAGTTGTAATAATAATTAGTTGTCCAATTGTTACCAAAGCCGATTGCTCAATGGATGCTTTCCGTTTGTCAAACTCAATTTTTAAAGAGCGTAAAATTTTAAAACTTTCGTTGTTTACAATCTCCCCACGGTCAATAATACGTTCGCCAGTTTGCACCATACCTGTGGTAAGTGATAGTCCTTTAAGAATTTCATTTTTTGAGTTTTCAGTTGCTATACTGTCGTAAATTAAATTTTCAACCAAATAATTGTTTAAATTGTATTCTCTTATTTTTTCGGGGGCAAGGTGGATTATTTCTTCGTAAGCAGTTTTAGGAGTTCGTATTTCAGAAACAGATTTTGAAACCGTATATCTGTTAGGCAAAATGAATTTAATGCTTTCTGTACCGTTTTCGCTAAATACTTTCATGTGGTCGGCCGATATTATTCCTTTAGAGTATATCTCTCTGAATTTCAAGCTGATATAATTTAGGTATTCAGGGTCCTTTCCTGTTAGTTTAAGTTGGTCGGCTACTAGCTTTTTTATTTGCTTTTGAGCAATGGTAGTATCAGCATTAAAATAACTTCCGAAATTTTTTAGTAGTACTTTTTTTTCTTTTTCAATTTCATGGTCATTCTTGTAAATCGGAAAGTCGAAAGCTGCCGTTATAAGTTCGTAAGACCAAGGTTTTCCAATTTCAAATTGGTACGAAAACTTATTCTGACTAGGGAAAAATTGAACAATTATCGCGATAACACATACAATTAAGCCTAATTTGCTAATTGCTTCTAATTGTAGTTTCGTTATTTTTAGCTTCATATTTTTTTTTTATTTATGCGAATTTTGTTGCATTATAAAGAAATTTGGAAAAGTAGATAAGTTTTTAAAATTTTGGCTATACAATATATATAGGTTATACTTTTTCAATCGTACTCAGAACAAGTCCAATTATACCTATACCTATAATGACAATTCCTGTTACTTTATTAATGGTACGAAGTCCATTAATGTTCAATTTTTGTCGAAATTTACTAACCAATAATGTTAATACACTCCACCACATTAGGGCTCCCAACAATATTGAGCCAATACCTATAGCAATCTCTAAAAAAGTAGATTCGTTTGTGATAAACTCAAATTTTGCAAAAAGAGCAATAAGTACAAAAAGTACAAGTGGGTTCGAAAGTGTGAGTCCAAATGAGGTAATAAAATCTCCAAATAAACTAAATTGTTTCGATTCGTGTGGTTTTGGTTGAGCCGAAGGATGGCTATTAAAAATGAAATAGCCAAATATGATTAATATCGCACTTCCCGAAATTTGAATGACGAATTTATATTGTTCTATTAAATCGAGAACAAAGCTTAAAAAAAATAAGGATACAATAGTATATAGTAAATCCGATGCTGTTGCACCAAATCCTGTTGCAATTCCATACCTCTGACCACGGTTTAATGTGCGCTGTATGCACAACATACCAATTGGTCCAAGTGGAATCGAAACAAAAAGCCCTACCAAAACACCTTTATATATTGTATCTAACATTGTTTTCTATTCAAATCGAATGCAAAGATAAATTTTTTAAACGTTTTACAATTTGATTTTGTGAATTTTCATTACATTATTACTAATAATATAGTTGTTTTCAATAATTGATTGTAGTGCGAAATTGAACTAAAGAGATATTTGATTTGAAATTTCCTCACGATTATCCATCAAAATGCAAACATTTCAAATACTTTTTTCTTCTATAGTCATTCTGTAAAACATATTTAGTCAATTCCTTTTTGTAAATTGTGTGGTTTTTTTTTTCGTTGAAATGCTTTTTTTTATAATGAATACTTTATCGAACTCAAAAATATCAAAAAAGAATCATTCTTCAACTATCGTGAAATCAGGCGATTTGTATATAAAACATGTTTTTCAGCATAAAAATTGGTAGAATATATTTGGTAG
>CAZEEN010000063.1:0-15985 GCA_964511115.1 uncultured Paludibacter sp.
GGGTTATTTACTGTAGTTTGCGCAAAGCAGGTAATGCTTAAAATGAGCATTATTAATGCTGTAATAGATGTTTTTTTCATGAGATAATTTATTTGGGAGTTATTATTTTTAGTTATGTACTTCTTATCAGTATATTTTGGTTACAAAATCATATTCAGGTTTTATCAGGCAAAGTAAAGAAAATAAAATCAGTTATTTTAGTTAATTTACCTTTCAATTCTATCTCAATTCTATCACAAATCTGTCGCAAATCTGTCACGACTGTTTTTTTAATAAGGTATTAATTTCATTGGTTAACTCATTGTGTGTTTTATCTACGGCATATCCATTGAACAGTTTGGGTGTAAATAAATACACTTAAGAGTAACAAAAATTTAATTTGATGAATTTTCATATTATTTCTTAAAAAACTCTTCCGTTTTTAATTCTTCAATTCTATTTTTTACTGCTAAATAATACGAACCTGCCATTTCATTCTTATACTCCGCTTTTTCGGTTTCTAATTGGGGTTCGGGCGGAAATTTTGAAATAAATAGGTTGTAATATTTCAATGCCTGTTTTGAATCTTTCAGATTGTAATCGTATATGGTGGCAATGGTATAAAGCGTTTGTTTGCTTTCGGGCTTGTAATGGTAACAAAGCTCATAGCTTCTGATTGCTTCTTTGTACTTTAAATCACGTTTAAAGCCTAAAGCCAAGTTTGATCTAAAATTGTATAAAACAGAATCCTTGGGTGTCATCACTTCAATGCCTCTGTTAAGTGCAGCAATTCCTTTTTCAAATTTGCCAATCATAATGGCTGAGCGTCCAAGATAAAAGAGCATATTCACGTTTGATGAATCTTGTTGATATGCTTCGGATAAATGCTCATCGGCTTTGTAATAATCTTGCAATCCAAAATAGCTTGCTCCCAGAAAGTAATTGGTAGTAAATGCTTTATCACCCTCGTCGTAGAGTTTTTGGAGGCGGTAAATTGCTTTATCAAATTGCTGGGTGAAGCAATATCCTATTCCGTTGTATTGATTAATGACTTTGTTCGTCGAGTCGATAGCAATATATTCATCGGTACATTTAATCAGCTCAGGATGTTCTTCATTTTGAAGATAAATTTTAGCTAATTTAAAAACAGTATTATAGTCTTCGGGATTGAATTTGAGGCCTTTTCGGTAGTTTACAATTGCTGAATCAATTCTATCGTTTTGCCAGTAACAATCTCCAAGAATTCCGTACAATGAATTTACTGTATCTTTTTTGAAGTGAATATTGATTTCACGAATGGTATTGTTCCAATCTTTCAATTTGAAAAGTGAATTGATGTACTTCAGTCGAAAATAATTGTTCTCGGGGCTCTGTGCAATGCATTTTAAATAAAATAAGGTCGATTTTTTGTATTTCCCTATTGATTCGTAACTGTCGGCGAGGTTTGACATCGCTTGTATGTTAGAACTGTCTGTTGCAACAACTTTCTCCAAAATTGTATTGGCATTTTCGAATTTCGACAAGTTTTTGAAGCACTGCGCTTTTAGAATTTCCATTTCGATATCTGGTTCAGTTGCCTCGATTAATCGAATAGCATTCTGATAATCAAAGTTTTTCAGAGCATTTGCAATTTGTTTGTTCTGAGCTTGTGAAATGAATGATGCCAGTAAAATGATTGAAAAACAGATTTTTTTCATTGAACAATTTGATAGTATTATTAATACCGGATTAGTTTATTCTTCGCAGTTTTTTTACAGAGCTACTTAATCAATACAACTTAGCATTACTTTTTAGTTTGTATAACTATCACCCCATTTTTGCCTTTATCGCCATAAGCAGCAGTAGCCGAAGCATCTTTTAAAACCTCAATTTTATCAATATTTTCTGGTTTTAAGTTGTTCATATTAAAGTTGGCAGGCATTATATCACCATCAAGCACTATTAATGGCGGATTTTTGGGGTTCATCATGGATATTTGCTTGTTTGGTGTTTTTGTTCCACCATCTAAGTTAAAGTTTATGGGCAAGGTGTATTTAACCCGTACTTTTTCACCACGTTGCTCGCCCGGTGTCCAGTTTGGCATGCCCTTTATAACGCGAATAGCTTCGGCATCTAAAAGTGGATCAACACTCCTTACTACTTTTACGGAATCAATTGCGCCTGTAAAATCAATCACAAACTGACAAATTACACGACCTTGAATACCGTTTTTTTGGGCTTCAACAGGGTATCTTACATTCTGTCCTAGATAGATGAACATGGCTACATCGCCGCCCGGATAAACCGGCATTTTTTCTACTACCATAAAAACCTTGTTTTTATCAGGGGCAGTATTCATATTCCTGTCGTCGATAACAATTTCATTAACAGGTTTTTTGGGTTTAAGTTGTGTTTCGGGAGATGCTTCGGGAGCAGCATCATTATGCGCTTGAACGGCAAGTTCGTTGTTTTCGGTTTTTTGCGTTTCGCCATAACCAACCACCTTTACTTCATCGAGTTCATTTGCTGGTTTAGTTACTGGATTAACTTTCGGATTGTTTTCAGTTAATTTGTTTTGTGCTTTATTTATAAGCGTTTCGGCGTTACTCGTTATTACAAGCGCAGTTGCCAAAGGAATTACTAATAAATACTTTAGCAACCCTGTTTTCGAAGATTTTTGTTGATTCATCATTTTGATTCGTTTTTTTAAAGGTAAAACATTAAATTTATTGGTTAATATCAATTCGCGATTTTGAAAGCTCAGTTGCAGTAAATTATATTGATACGATTTGGCATCGTACCCCGACTCTATTACAAAGTTGTCGGCCAAAAATTCGAGGTTCTGTCGAATTTCCTTTTTGGCAAGCCAAACAAAAGGGTTTATCCAAAATACGCAACACAAAAGTTCACTTAGCAGCACATCTACACTATGCCGTTGTCGTACGTGTGTTAGCTCATGTGTTAGAATTTGCTCCAATTCGTGCGATTGATGCATGGAAGGATTGAGATAAATTTCATTGAAAAACGAAAAAGGAGTTATATTTTTAGCCACAATGTTGACTTCGACGCCTTGTAATATTGATTTCTCGCTTTTTAACTTTATCTTTAAAATTGAAATTAACTGAACAAATAGCCTGATTATTAGCCCTGCAACTACAACTAGATAAATAAACAGTGCCAATTCCATCCAATTGAAATTGCTTGCAGTTTGTTGTGCATTAACCGTATATTCGGGTAGCGCATGATAGGTAGTTACAATTGTTTGTATCGGTTTTTGACTTTGCAGCCAGTTTTCGATGGACAAAAAAGGATATATAAACGACACAATGATGGAAGCGATTAAATACAAGCGCCGTGTTTTCCAAAAGGTATCGCGGGCAAAAAACAAACGGTAGAATATGTAAAACAAGGCAATAGCAATGTTTACTTTGAGCAGATAAATAAGGATTGTGTTCATTTTTTCTCAATTAGGTTGATGATTTCTTGTAGTTCTTCGGCGGTGATTTTCTGCTTTTCAACAAAAAAACTCACCATTCCCTTGTACGAATTTTCGAAATAATTTTGCACCACACCCGACATAAATTTAGCTTTGTATTCGCTCTCGTCCATTGTGGGGCGATATTCATACGTGTTACCATAGCGGGTTGACGCGAGGAAACCTTTACGTTCCAAATTTTTAATGATAGACGCCACCGTGGTATAGGGTGGTCGTGGCTCAGTCATTAGTTCAATAAAATCTTTTATAAAACCTTTGCCATGCTGAAAAATGAGCAGCATTAACTCTTGCTCCTGGTGGGTTAGTTTTTCCATTTTCATTACTATGAATATACTTATAACGTATTAATTTTAAATTTATTACGAACTTGTCGCAAAGCTACGAAAAAATCGTAGTTTAATTTTGTAGCCTATTAAAATTTAAATATATTTAGCATTTTAAGGAGTGGTTTTTTTCGTCTGGAAAATTTTTTTAAATAATACACTCGAATACTATAGCATTTTGCAAATTATAAATAATTAACGATTTGCATAGCTTTTCTCAGTTTTTATATATTTGGAATTAACTGGCTGCATCGGCTTCTGCATAATAAATAACCAAAATTTATCAACAAAAAAAAGCATCAACCAGAATAAATCCGATTGATGCTCTCTTAATAATTCCCCTTTAGGGGCTAGGGGTTGTTTTCTATTTTACTTCCACCCCATTCGTAACCACAGCACTTGGACGAATAAGCACTAACTTTCCATCAGCATCTTCTGCCGAGAGTATCATGCCTTCGCTCATTACGCCGCGTAGTTTGCGGGGTTCGAAGTTGGCAATAAAGCAAACTTGTGTGCCAATTAGTTCTTCGGGATTTGGGTACGAAGCGGCAATTCCCGAAAGAATGGTGCGTTCGCCCATACCATCGTTCAGTTTAAACTGAAGTAATTTATCGGCTTTGGGTACTTTCTGGCAATCGAGCACTGTAGCTACGCGAATATCCATTTTCATAAAATCGTCGAAAGCTACGTTTTCTTTAACCGCATTTGGTTTGTATGCCGCTGCTTCGTTTGCAATTTTAGTGTCTTGTAATTTCTGAACCTGTGCAGCAATGGTTTCATCTTCAATTTTCTCAAAAAGCAATTCGGGAGTTCCGAGTTGGTCGCCAGCTTTGAGCAAATCAATGCGGCCAAGTTCTTTCCAGTCGAAAGTAGATAGATTCAACATTTTTCGCAATTTCTCAGCTGTAAAAGGTAAAAATGGTTCGAAAGCAATAGCCAGATTAGCAGCAATTTGCAAACTCAGATGCATAATGGTTGCCACACGGTCCATATCTGTTTTAGCCACTTTCCAAGGTTCGGTATCGGCTAAGTATTTATTACCTATGCGTGCCAGATTCATGGCTTCTTTTTGCGCATCGCGGAAGCGGAAATTGTTGAGCAATTTCTCAACATCGGCTTTTACATTTACAAATTCGTCGAGCGTTTGTTTGTCGTAGTCAGTTAGTTCGCCTAATGCAGGCACTTTGCCCTCGAAATATTTTTGCGTAAGCACCAACGCACGGTTGATAAAATTACCAAAAATAGCTACTAATTCGCTATTATTACGTTGCTGAAAATCTTTCCAGGTAAAATCGTTGTCTTTTGTTTCGGGTGCGTTAGCCGTTAATACATAACGTAATACGTCTTGTTTGCCGGGGAATTCTTCTAGATATTCGTGCAACCATACTGCCCAGTTGCGCGAAGTAGAAATTTTGTCGCCTTCGAGGTTCAGGAATTCATTGGCAGGCACATTATCTGGTAAAATATACGAACCTTCGGCTTTTAACATGGCCGGAAAAACAATACAGTGAAACACAATATTGTCTTTGCCAATAAAGTGAAGCAGACGGGTTTCGTCATCTTTCCACCATTTTTCCCACGAATCAGGGAGTAATTCTTTGGTATTCGAGATATAACCAATCGGCGCATCGAACCACACATACAACACTTTTCCTTCGGCACCTTCTACGGGAACAGGAATTCCCCAATCGAGGTCGCGACTTACGGCGCGTGGTTGCAAGCCCATGTCGAGCCAGCTTTTGCACTGTCCGTACACGTTTGGTTTCCATTCTTTGTGATCTTCAAGTATCCATTGGCGCAACCATGCTTCGTGCTGGTCGAGTGGCAAATACCAGTGTTTAGTTTCACGCATTACAGGAGCTGCACCGCTAATAGCCGATTTGGGATTAATCAAATCTGTTGGACTCAATGACGTTCCGCAGGCTTCGCATTGGTCGCCATAGGCATTTTCGTTGCCGCAATGCGGACATTTACCGGTGATGTAACGGTCGGCAAGGAATTGTTGCGCTGTTTCGTCGTAATATTGTTCGTTTGTTTTTTCAACAAAACCACCTTTATCGTAAATAGTTTTAAAAATGCCCGAAGCCACTTCGCGATGTGTAGCCGATGTGGTACGCGAATATATATCGAACGAAATTCCAAAATCTTCGAACGATTTTTTGATTATTTTGTGGTATCTATCCACAATATCCTGTGGCGTAACACCTTCTTTCTTCGCTTTTATGGTAATAGGCACACCGTGCTCGTCGGAACCACCAATGAAAAGCACTTCCTCTCCTTTCAGACGGAGGTAGCGCACATAAATATCGGCAGGAACATATACGCCCGCTAAATGTCCGATATGTACAGGACCATTGGCATAAGGTAAAGCAGAGGTGACGGTAGTACGTTTGAAGTTAGTCATTCTTTTTTGTTTTTTGGGACTGCAAAGATACTGACAATAAATAAATATACAAAAAGGCAATTCAAAAAATAACTGTGACTTTTGTCGGTTTGTGTGTTTAAATAGATTTAAAACTATTTGATTATAAATTATGCTGTTGATTTATTCTGTATCGAAATTTTTATATTTGCAAAAAAGATGTAATTTTGCATTGTGGTATTCATTTTCAATAAATAATAAATAGACTTTATGTCGAATAATTCAACGTTTATAAAATCCGAAATAGGATATTTTAAAAATAATCGTTCGGAAATGTTGAAATACATTCCTGAAAATGCTGTAAATATACTTGAAGTAGGCTGTGGAGAAGGTAATTTTATTTCATTATTAAAAAGTGATGAAAGAGAACTTTGGGGTGTTGAAATGAATGATTTAGCAGCGCAAAAAGCAACAGAAGTATGTAAATTTGTTTTGTCGGGTGACTTTGATTCAGTTTACGAGCAACTTCCAGCATATCATTTTGATTGTATAATATTTAATGATGTATTAGAACATCTTTATACACCACAAGAGGTAATTCGCCGCGTAAAAACACTTTTATCGCCAACTGGTGTGCTTGTAGTGTCAATTCCAAATTTTCGCTTTATCAGTAACCTAATTGAAATTTTGATTGAAGGAGAATTTAGATATAAACCTGAAGGTGGAATTTTGGACGATACACATATTCGGTTTTTTACTAAAAAAAGCATGAAACGAATGTTTGAGGAAGAAGGCTATAAAGTGTTAACACAAGAAGGCATACGTGAACGAAACGATTGGAAAATGAAATTAATCTATGTTCTGTCGTTTGGAAAAATGAATGATGCTCGCTATGTTAATTTTGCAATGGTTGCTAAACCACTCATTTAGTTTATATTTGTAAACGTTGACTTACCAAATCCTATTAATAAGTTACCAAAAAGGAGATGCAAATAAATCGAAAGGATTTAGTTTGGAATTATGTAGCAACATTCATGCGAGTTGCTTCTGGGCTGATAGTCTTGCCGCTGGTTTTAAGAATTTTACCTTCCGAAAAAGTCGGTTTGTGGAATATATTTTTATCCATTGGCACTATGACCGCATTGCTCGATTTTGGCTTTTCGAGTACTTTTTCCCGAAATATTACCTATATTTTTAGTGGCGTAAAGGAATTAAAAACAACTGGATATGTTGTTGTTGGCGATGATAAATCAATAGATTATAGCCTTTTAAAGAGTGTGATAGTTGCCATGAAAAGGTATTATGGAATTTTAACATTGATATTCTTATTCATTTTTATTTCCTTCAGTCCATTTTATCTATCAAAAGTGCTTACAAGCTACACAGGAAATCTTGAAGAAGTTTGGGTTTCGTGGTATATATATGGAGCTTTAATTGCTTATCAGTTATACACTTTTTATTATGCTTCACTTTTAACTGGAAGGGGTTATGTTAAACGATATCAGCAAATTGTAATCATTGGACAGTTATTCCGAATAGGAAGTATTGTCATATTATTACTCTTAGATGTTGGACTTATATCTTTAGTTGTTGGTCAGTTGATTAACGATGTCGTTAACCGTTTTTTGTGTTATTACACTTTTTACGATAAAGCACTAGAACTGCAATTGAAAAATAGTATTTCGCTTAAAACGAATGTAATTATGAAACTTATGGCTCCAAATGCCATAAAAATTGGCATTACTTCGGTTGGTAGTTTTTTGGTTAATAATTCCATAATATTAATTGCTTCACTTTATTTATCATTGACCCAAATTGCATCTTATGGTGTTACAAAACAAATGCTTGATTTAATAGGTGCATTGGGAACGCTTTGGTTTATGACTTTTTATCCAAAAATTACATATCATCGTGTAAATAATGAAATGCTACACGTAAAACGTATGTTTATCAAAGGCGAATTAGCATTGATTTCAACTTTTGTAATATGTGGAGCAGGGTTAATTGTAGTAGGTCCTTATTTGTTTGATTTTATTGGGGCAAAAACAGAATTGTTTCCTAGTGTATTAATATTTGTGTTCTTGATTGTTGGTTTTTTAGAACGAAATCATTCATTGTCGGCTCAACTGCTACTTACAAAAAATGAAGTGCCTTTTGCTAATGCAGCCATTATTTCGGGAGTATTTACTGTATTGCTATTGTTGTCTGGTCTTACTTTTCTACATATTGGGATTTGGGCACTCGTATTGGCACCAGGTATTGCACAAGTTGTGTACCAAAACTGGAAATGGCCATTGGAAGTTAATAAGGAATTGAAAATTACACCGAGTGATTTTAAATCGACCTTGATGGGCGTATTGAATTTTAAATAATTAAGTCAGCATGGATGTTTCGGTAATAATAGTTAGTTACAATACGTATAAACTTACGATTGATTGTTTAAAATCAGTCTTTGAAAAAACGAATGGGCTTGATTATGAGGTAATTGTAATTGATAATGCTTCTACAGATAGAAGTGTTGAAATGATACAACAAATGTATCCACAGGTACATCTTATTGCTGAGCGAACAAATCATGGTTTTGGTAAGGCAAATAATATTGCAGCAAGCATTGCTAAAGGTAAATACATTTTTCTGCTCAATTCGGATACATTATTGGTAAATAATGCGATTAAGATATTATTCGATTATATCAAATCAGATTCAAATATTGGTATTGTTGGAGGGCAAATGCTGGATAGAAATCTGAATAAAGCAAATTCGTGCGATGCCTATACTAGTTGGATTGATGAAATTTGTATTGCATTGCTTCCGGCCAACTATATTAAAAGTATAACCATTGAAGTTTCTTATAATCATGATATTAATGGATTTGTGTATGGGGCTGATATGATGATTGATAAACAGTATTTTAATCAATTGAATGGGTTTGATCAAGATTTTTTTATGTACGACGAAGATAAGGAATTGTCGTTTCGGTTTAAAAAAATGGGTTATAAAACTAGTCTCGTAACCGATGCATTAATTATTCATTTTGGAGGTCAATCAGGGAATATAAATAACACATCTTACAATAATTTCATTGATAAGTGGTCATTTTCTGAATCTCGATATTCGAGGTTTGTATATTTACACAAAGTTTATGGACATGAATTTGCGTTTTTAATATATTTAATTTGTTTATTAAAGGCTAAAGTAGCAACTTTTGTATTTACTGTGCTAAGGAATAGAAGAAAACAGACTTTCTGGAAAAAATACAGTTTAATTTATAAACAACAATATAATAGATATTTGCAAAAATTCAAATCTTAATATGCTGGCATACAAGGTTTCAATATTAATACCTGTTTATAATTCGTCAAAATTTATCGAACGATGTGCTCACAGTGTTTTTTCACAAACATTTGAGAGTGTCGAATATATTTTTGTTGACGATTGCAGCACCGATGACAGTATGTTGATATTAAATAAGGTAATTGACAACTATCCAGCTCGAAAAGTTGCAGTAAGAATTATTACTCATGATGTGAATAAGGGCATTTCGGCTGCTCGTCAAACTGCTTTTGATAAGGCTGTTGGCGACTATTTTATTGCTATGGATAGCGATGATTATATTGAGCCAACAATGGTTGAATTGCTTTATAAAAAAGCCACAGAAGCTAATTCTGATATGGTTTATTGCCTTTTTTTTTCGGAAAGTAAAAATAAACAACTCGTAAATTATCCAAATTTTAAGAATAACAAAGTACACTTACTCCAGCAGGCTATATTAGGTAATTCTGCCTATTGGAATAAACTCATTTTACGTCGAATTTTAGTTGAAAACAAAATATCTGCTTTGAATGGAATAGATCATGGAGATGACTTGATAGTGTTGGCAAAAATTATTTATTTCAGTACAAATTTTGCTTATTTACCTATACCACTTTATCATTATGTTGAATACAATGTAAACTCAACAACTAAAAAATTTAAGCCAAAATATATTGAAGACAGGTTGAAGTTAGTTGAAGATTTAGATAAGTTTTTCAGCTCCATAGTTGATTATCAATTATATCAATCATCCATAATTCTATTAAAAGCAATTCGAAAAGCTGTTATTATTCGATTAACTAATGCAGATGAAAAATATATTGGTTTATATCCTGAAATAAATTCACATGTATTTGAATTGAAATTAAAACCGGTTGATAAATTGATTTTGTATTTGGCTAAAAGAAAGCAAATAATTTTATTGAAAATACTTTTAATGCTTTCGAATTTTAAAACGAAACTAATGAGTTATTTTTAAAAATATTATTTAAACTTCTTCAAATTCTTTGTATGTTTTTTCGTAGTACTTTGACCAATATTGAGCCAGAATAGCCAGCATGTTCTTTCAAGTAGCGGATATAAGTGAGCAAACTCCTTTCCAAAGAGGCTTGTGGATTTTTTTTAATTTATCAGTTGCATTATTCCCTGTTCCAACGAAACCATTGGTTCCCAGCCGATTTCGGTTTTTATTTTCGATATATCGGCAATGGTATCCATTACTTCGTTTTGGCGTATTTCGTTCAAACAAGTGTATTTCGGTTTTTTTTCTGAGAAACGGCAAACTAAATCAATGACTTCTTTTACAGAATAGCTTCTGCCAGTGCCTAAATTATAAATCTGAATGGCTGTTGATTTTGCTGGCTTGTTTAAAACGGCTGAAACCGCATCGACGATATCCGTAACGTGTATATAATCGCGTTTTGGACGGTCGTCTTTTATCGTTATTTCTCCTGTTTTTGCTTGATTGATAATTGTTGGAATCAGAAAGTCTGGATTTTGACCCTTGCCATAAATATTAAATGGGCGAAAAATGGTTACAGGTACTTTAAAATCGCGATGATAACCTTCGCATAGACTTTCGCAAATAAGTTTTGTCTGTGAGTAAGGGTTGTAGGCTTTTAAAATGTGATTTTCGTCAATAGGCTGATAGTCAGGAGTACCATACATGTACGAGCTGAAATAAATCAAACGTGCATTGTTTTGGCGGCACAACTCTAGCATATTGAGTGTTGTCAGGTAATTTGTTTCGTAAAATAGTTTTGGGTCGGCAAAAGAAGCAGGTACAAACGATAAATTGGCTAAATGAATGACCGCATCAATATTGGATATGCCCGAAATTTCATTCCAGTTCTTAATATTTATACCGTTGCTCAAATCGCACAATACCAACTCATGACCATCCGATTGTAACTTTTGAGTTAGATAAGTGCCAATAAAACCATTATTGCCTGTGATGAGTATTCGCATAAGATATTTAAAAGAAATTTTCGCAAAGTTAGTCAAAAATGTGAGAAATTTAAAAGTTTGGGTATGTTTACTTATCTTTGTACCTCAAAACTATTTAAAATGAAAATCGTATATATAAAACCAAATAACTTATCGTTTGTACGTGGCGACGAGGAGATTCTTTTACATCATTTTAGTGTAATGCCAGTATTGTTAAACCAATCCAAAGGTAATTTGATATATTCGTTGAATATGCTTCGTATGTGTTTTAAATTATTGGCGAATGGTATTGGTGGAAGAGCTGTTTTTGTATGTTGGTTTGCCGACTATCACTCAGCTTTAATGGTGTTCTTTGCAAAATTAACAGGGACTAAATCCATAATTTTTATCGGCGGTCAGGAAGCAATTTGTTATTGGGAGTTAGGAAAAGGCGTCTACCGAAATAAGATAAGAGCTTTGTTTGTTAAATATTCGCTACGCAATGCTACACGTATTATTGCCAACCATAAATCGTTGATTTATCACGAAAATAGCTACTATAATGCCGAAAATCCGCATATTGATGGTGTTGCGCATTATGTAAATGGTTTTAAAGCCGATGTAGATATTGTTTACAACGGTATTGATTCGAACAAATTTGTGCGAAATAATGCTATTACGAAGCAAGATAATTTAATTTTGACCGTAGGGACGATGAGTCATTTAGGCGATTTTCAAAATAAAGGTTTCGATTTGTTTATTCAAGTGGCTGCTCGTAATCCGAAGTTGGAATTTGTCTTAATTGGATTAAAACCTTCTTTCCTCGATTGGGTAGAGGATACTTACAAAGTATCTACAATCCGAAATTTAAAAATTATTCCGTCGTATTGTCCACACGATGTTCTGAATGAAAATTATAATAAAGCGAAAGTGTTTGTGCAAGCTTCCATTACTGAGGGTATGCCAAATACTTTGAGTGAGGCCATGTTGCTGGGCTGCATTCCTGTTGGGTCAAATATTAATGGTATTCCGGATGCAATTGGCGATACGGGTATTGTGGTGATGCACCGCTCAGTCGAAGAAATTGAAAAAGCCATTGAGCGAGCATTGAAAATGGATACTTCCAATGCTGCACGTCAACGGGTTATTGAGCTGTTTTCGTTCGAAAAACGCGAAAAGCAATTAGTGGATATTTTTAAGGAAATTACGAACTTGAAATTACGAAAATAGGAAATTGTTCATCTACTATCTATAAACTGTTAACTATAAACTATTTATTCAGAACCACTTCTTCTTAAATCGAAAAGCCAGATTGACCAACGCAATCATTACCGGCACTTCTACCAATGGACCAATAACGGCTGCAAATGCTTCGCCTGAATTAATGCCAAAAACGGCAATGGCAACTGCAATTGCCAATTCAAAATTATTGCTGGCAGCTGTAAACGATAGGGTAGTGGATTGCTCGTAATTGGCTCCCGCTTTTTTACTCATCCAGAACGAACCGACAAACATCACCACAAAGTAAATAAGCAGCGGAACGGCTATCAATACCACATCGAATGGAATTTTTACAATGTATTCGCCTTTGAGCGAGAACATTACCACAATGGTGAATAGCAAAGCGATTAGCGTTAAAGGTGAAATTTTTGGAATAAACTTGGTATTATACCACGTATTGCTTTTTACCCGAACGAGAATATAGCGTGTCAGAAAACCAGCAATAAACGGAATACCCAAGTAAATAAACACACTTTCGGCAATTTGACCAATCGTAATTTTCGAAACGGCATCGCTCGTGGGGATGCCAAACCAAGCGGGAGCAATAGCAATAAAAAACCACGCATATACCGAAAAGAAAAGCACTTGAAAAATACTGTTAAATGCCACTAATCCTGCTGCATATTGTGTGTCGCCTTTGGCCAAATCGTTCCAAACTATCACCATGGCAATGCAGCGAGCCAGTCCAATCATTATTATTCCATATACATAAGGCAGGTTTGCATTGTTTTCGCCCGGAAAGAATTTAAAAAGCAACACAGCCAACCCGAACATCAATACGGGTCCAATTATCCAGTTTTGTATCAATGATAAAGTGAGAATTTTGGTGTTGCGAAACACTTCGCCTAATTCCTCGTATTTTACTTTTGCCAAAGGCGGATACATCATAACGATTAAACCAATAGCAATTGGGATATTTGTTGTGCCAACCGACAAGCTGTTCCAGAAATCAGCAATTTGTGGAAATAACCAACCTGAAGCCACGCCAATTGCCATAGCAAGGAATATCCAAAGCGTGAGGTACCGGTCAAGAATTTTCAGTTTCGTCTTCATTTTCAATACTTTCGTTTTTTGTCTTATTACTTACAATCGGAATATATTCTTCATCTTCAATACCGTTATCGTTGCCACTGCAGGAGTATTGCACACGCACCAAACTTTTTTTAGAGAGTTCGGTATATTTGTCTGTTGTTGTTTGTTTTATATCTTCATCTTCCATTTTTATTATTTTTAAATTGACACATTACCAAATTGGCATATTGATACATTATCACATTATAGTTGAGGTTTTATTTGTTCAATATAGAATTTATAAAATCCTTCTTTAATTTCGTTTCGAACCCGAAAAAATTCGCTCCAGATATACTCATCGGTTCCTGTAACATGACTTGGGTCGTCGAAACCAATATGTAAGCGTTTTTTTACTTTTCCTAAAAATGCGGGGCAGCTTTCGTTGGCACCTCCGCAAACGGTAATTACATAATCCCACTCCTCGTTGAGGTATGTTTCAACCGAATCGGACGTGTGATGGCTGATGTCGATTCCGGCATCTTTCATTGCTTCCACAGCTTTCTGGTTGAGTTTGCCCGAGGCTTGTGTTCCTGCAGAACAAACCGTAATGCGAGAGTCGAACGATTGTAAAAAGCCGTGTGCCATTTGGCTGCGGCAAGAGTTGCCGGTACAAAGAATTAATACTTTCATTTTTATAAAATTAGAAGTTAGAAATTTGAAATTAGAAAATAAGAAGTTGGAAAATTGGATTGTAGTATTATTTACAGCTAATATCCTTGCAATCAATTTTGCTGAAAAAAGCATCGAATTTGGCAATCTTTTCTTCGATAGAGCTTCCACACAAACAATAGTTGATTTTAAGTCCGTCAATTTCGCCATGTATCAATCCAGCATCGCGCAATTCTTTTAAATGCTGCGAAACTGTGGTGCGGCTGAGTGGAAGCTTATCCGAAATATCACCCGAAATGCAGGTTTTTGTTTCGGACAAATACTTTAAAATGGCCAGCCGAGCCGGATGCGAAATTACTTTTGCAAAACTTGCCAACTCTTGTAGTTCATTATCAAATATTTCCGGTTTTGTCATTGCTATAATGTTTTATGTCGCAAACATACGACATAGTTTTGGATTATGCAAACTTTTGATATTACAATTATATGAAGAATTCCAATTCTTGGGTTAATTTGATTCATCTCTTTTGTTTAGAAATTTATAGCAATGCAATAATTTTACTATTTTTGCAGCATGACAACTAAAATAAAAACAGGAATTGCATCCTTTGGCCTTTCAGGACGGGTTTTTCATGCCCCATTTATCCATGCCAATGAGGCTTTTGAACTCACAGCTATTTGCGAACGCAGCAAAAATGAAGCTATAGAAACTTATCCTTATGTAAAAATTGTAAGGAGTTTCGACGAATTAATTTCCGATGCTTCACTAGAACTGATTATTGTAAATACACCCGATGTTACGCATTACCATTATTGCAAGGCGGCTCTCGAAGCCGGAAAGCATGTCATTGTCGAAAAGCCATTTGTATTTACAGTGGCTGAAGGAGAGGAGCTTATCCGTCTTGCAGCCGAAAAAGGACGTATGTTAACTATTTTTCAGAACCGAAGGTGGGATGGAGATTTCAGGACGGTGCAAAAGGTGTTGAAAGAGAATAAACTTGGACGTATTGTAGAATTTCGTGCCGGATTTCAACGATACCGAACTCAAATTGCCGATACTTGGAAAGAACGAAACGATAGATTTGTTGGCATTGTTTACAATCTCGGTCCACATCTGGTCGATCAGGCTGTTTGTCTTTTTGGCAAACCAACGGGCGTTTTTGCTCAAATCAATAAGCAACGCGATGGCTCAAAGATTGATGACTTCTTTCATATAATTCTGAAATATAGCGATATGCAGGTAACACTTACAGCAGGTATGTTGATGAAAGAACCCATTGCGAGTTTTGTTTTGCACGGCACAAATGGCTCGTTTGTAAAATACGGTATTGATCCACAAGAAAATCAACTGAAAACAGGTTTGTTACCAATTGATTCAGTTTATGGGTTTGACTCACCCGAAATGTATGGAACGTTGGTGTTGGACGAAAATGGTAACACAAGTAGTGAAACAGTTCAAACGATTCGTGGTGATTATAATTTGTATTTTGATGCCGTAGCCAAAAGCATTCGCCAACAAATAGCGCCTCCAATATCGCCAATTGAAAACCTATTGGTTATACAAATATTGGAAGCGGCTTACCAAAGTAACGATGAAAATAGAGTGGTGGAAATTTGAAAAAAAGTTTATCATTTTTTCAAAGAATC
>CAZEEN010000064.1:0-15896 GCA_964511115.1 uncultured Paludibacter sp.
ATCCAATTACGTATACTGCGCTTGTTGCACCTAAAACCGGCTTTGTACAATTGTCGGATTTTACCGATAAATCGGCTAGCGAATTGAAAAGTGCTGTGTCGGAATTGGTTAAAAATCACCAGATTGAGTCGCTAATAATTGATGTACGCAACAATGGTGGCGGTTTAATCGACGAGGCGGTAAAAATTGTTGGTTTTTTTGTACCCAAAGGCAGCGAAGTGGTTCAAACAAAAGGCAAAAGCAAATTTACCGAACGTATGTATAAAACACCTTCGGAGCCTGTTTTTCCGAATTTGCAATTGGCTGTTTTGGTAAATCGGTCATCGGCATCAGCTTCCGAAATTTTAGCGGGTGCAATTCAAGATTTAGACCGTGGAATAATTATTGGCGAACGCACATTTGGCAAAGGATTGGTACAAAACATTCGCCCAATAGGTTATGGTGGGCACTTAAAAGTCACAACTGCAAAATATTACATTCCAAGTGGAAGATGCATTCAGGCTATTGATTACACGCATCGCAACGAGGATGGAAGTGTAGGACGCGTCCCCGATAGTTTAACTACTGAATTTAGTACTCGTAATGGTCGTAAAGTGCGCGACGGTGGTGGTATTGTGCCCGATGTAAAGACGACCGATGACCGAAAAATGAATATTGCTTATTATATTTTTGCCCAAAATCTGTATTTCGAATTTGCAAATCAATATACCGTATTGCGCCAAAATATTGCTAAACCAGCCGATTTTGTTTTAGATGAAAATGATTTTCAGTCATTTAAAGATTTTCTGAAAGAGAAAAAATTCACCTATACCACTGAAACGGAAAAAATGTACAAGGAGTTTTTAGAATTGGCCAAATCGGAAGGTATAGATAAGTATGCCGATAGCGAATTGAAAGCGCTTGAAGCTAAACTAAAACCTGATATTCAACTAAATATCGACGATAATAAAAAGGATATAATCGAATTGCTAAGTCTCGAAATTATAAAACGCTACTATTTTCAAAAAGGAGAAATTGAATTCTCACTCAAAACGGATGTAGATTTGAAAACTGCCATCGAAAAATTGGACGATAAAGCGTATTATACAATGACACTTTCGGCAGCAAAATAATTTCAAATTCTTATTTTCTAATTTCTAACTTCTAATTTCAAATTTCTACCTTCTAATTTTATATAAATGACAGTTCTCCACGAAGACAATCACTTGATAGCCGTAAATAAAACCTGCTCCGAGATAGTGCAGGGCGATAAAACGGGCGATGAACCACTTTCGGAAACTATTAAAAAATTTCTGAAAGAGAAATACAACAAGCCCGGCGAGGTTTTTTTGGGTGTTACACATCGGCTCGACCGACCTGTAAGTGGCGTGGTGCTTTTTGCAAAAACAAGTAAAGCATTGACTCGTTTGAATGAAATGTTTAAAAATCAGGAAATTAAAAAAACGTATTGGGCAATTGTAAAGAATAAACCCGAAGAAATTGAAGGGCGTTTAGAGCATTTTTTGGTGCGCAACGAAAAACAAAACAAATCCACAGCGCACACCAAAATGGTTCCCGAAGCCAAAAAAGCAGCATTGAGTTATCGTTTAATTGCTTCGTCGGATAGTTATTATTTACTCGAAGTACATCTCGAAACAGGTCGTCATCATCAAATTCGGTGTCAGTTGGCCAAAATGGGTTGTCCTATAAAAGGCGATTTAAAATATGGTTTTCCACGCTCAAACCCCAATGGTGGAATCAGTTTGCATGCTCGAAATGTGTCGTTTATTCATCCGGTTTCGAAGGAGATAATTGATATTACAGCTCCCGTGCCCGTTGATGATGCTATGTGGAAAGTGTTTTCGGGTCTTGTATAATTAAATTCAGACTTTGAAAAGTCAAAATTCAATGTTATTTTATCATTTTGAGATACTTAAAGTGTTTCGTATTTGCCACATTTTTAGTACTTTTGTGCGAACTCTAAAAATTATGCTTTATGGTACAAAACTCAAATAAATCGGCCATGCAAAATGGTTTAATTGCAGGTGCTCTCATAGCTCTCAAGTTTTTATTTACTGCCATTAAAATTCCAGTACTTTCTTCGCTAACCATCTTTATCTCAATAGGTATTGTCGTATTTTTGTTTTATGCTGCTAAACGATTTCGTGTTTCCGAGAATGGTGATACTATGACATTTGGAGAAGCTTTTGGCTACGTATTCCGTGTCTATTTTTATGGTGCCGTAATTGGTTCATTGGTTGTACTTGTCTACACGCTACTAAATGTGGAGTTTTTGGCTATTTTGCTCAATGATACACTTATGCTTTACGATAAAATCAATATCCCGATTGATGATACTACCTACGACATGTTGAATTCAATTTTTAAACCAGCTCCTTATGCTTTATTTAACTTGTTTGGAAGTGCCATTGTTGCTGCTTTTTGGGGATTGATTTTGGGATTATTTTTGAAAAAAGAAAAGAGTATTTTTGAAGAATAGAAAAGGGTAACACCGTAGGGGTTTCACTTTTAATAGAAACAATAAATAACTACAAATAACGGCAAAGCCAAATAACGCACGAAGTGCAACTAACGCGAAGCAAAAAACAATGGATATTTCAATAATTGTTCCTTTATATAACGAAGAAGAATCGCTCGTAAAATTGTACGAATGGATTGAAAAGGTAATGACAGCCAACAAATTCACTTACGAAGTGATATTTGTGAACGATGGTAGTACCGACCGTTCTTGGGATGTAATTGAAGAATTGCAGAAAAAAACATCATCGGTTCGAGGTATAAAATTCAGAAGTAATTACGGTAAATCACCCGCTTTGTATTGCGGTTTTAAAGCTGCTCAGGGCGATGTTGTAATTACTATGGATGCCGATTTGCAAGATAGTCCCGATGAAATTCCTGAGCTTTTCAGCATGATAAAAAATGATGGTTTCGACCTTGTATCTGGCTGGAAAAAAAAGCGTTACGATTCAAAACTCACCAAAAATATCCCTTCAAAAATATACAACGCCACTGCTCGCAAAGTAACTGGATTAAAACTCCACGACATGAATTGCGGTCTGAAAGCGTATCGCAACGCCGTAATTAAAAATATTGAAGTGTACGGCGAAATGCATCGTTACATTCCTTATTTGGCAAAAAATGCTGGTTTCAAAAAAATTGGAGAAAAAGTAGTGGTACATCGCAAACGCGAGTTTGGCGAAACAAAATTTGGGTTAAGTCGCTTTGTAAATGGCTATCTCGATTTGATAAGTCTCTGGTTTTTATCGCGTTTTGGTAAAAAACCTATGCACTTTTTTGGTATGGTGGGTAGCCTGATGTTTTTGCTCGGTTTTTTTGCCACTGTGGCAGTAGGGGTTTATAAATTGGTAGCTATTTTGAATCATGTGCGTGCACCTTTAATTACCGAAACACCCTATTTTTATTTATCACTATTGGCTATGGTGCTTGGAACGCAACTCTTTCTGACCGGATTTTTAGGCGAATTAATTGCCCGTAACTCTTCGGAGCGGAATAATTATTTGATTGAGAAAGAGATATGACCCCCAACCCGTTCGGCAGAGCTCACGTCGAAGCCTAAAGGGGAGTAAGAGTCAAACAGAATTTTAATTACAAATTCTTAAGCCCCTTTAGGGGTTTGGGGCATATTTATGAAAGATATATTATTAGTTGGTTTAGGCGGCTTTGCTGGAAGTGTTTTACGTTATTTGGTGTCGAAACTAAATGTAACATGGCAGGTGCATGCTATTCCGATGGGGACTTTGACTGTAAATATTTTAGGGAGCTTACTGATAGGATTATTAGTTGGGTTAAGTGCCAAAAGCAATTTGATTAGCAATGAATTGCGTTTATTGTTGATGGTTGGTTTTTGTGGTGGATTTACCACATTTTCGAGTTTTACGAACGAAAATCTTATTCTTATGCAAAATGGTCAGTTTATGACAGTGATTTTGTATACGACTCTCAGCATATTTCTCGGATTTTTAGCCGTTTATTTAGGTTACATTTTAGCTTCATAAAAAATGATAGAAATTCTTCAACTGACAATTCCTGCACTCTTGGTACTCGCCACAGCTTATATTCTGTTGGATAAATTGTTGAAAAATGATGAGAAACGACGAAATTTCGAACTTCATCAGCGCAATATATCAGCTACAACTCCTTTACGACTAAGGGCTTACGAACGATTAACTTTGGTGCTCGAACGCACTAAACCTACAAGCATTGTTCTCGAAGTGCTGAAACCTGTGATGACTTGCTTCGAATTGCAGTCGCAGTTATTGACGACTATTCGGGAAGAATTCGGACACAATGCATCACAACAAATATATGTGACTAACGAGTTATGGTCGGCAATACGTGCTACCCAGGAAAGTTTAATACAATTAGTAAATCTATGTGCTGCACAATGTGCTGCCGATGCTATTGGTACCGAATTGGCCGAAAAAATTATTCAATTGTATGCTCAAAGCGATAATTCCCCCGGCGAAGTGGCTACCGAAATGTTGAAAAAAGAAGTGAGGGGTTTATTTTAATGGTAAATGGTAAATGGTAAATTGTAAATTCTTAGTTATTCTGGTTTTACTGTTTTCAGTTTTACTTGCGGGTTGTAGTTCTACCGACGAATGCCGCGAAGATAAAACTGTAAACATGATACTTGGATTTTACCAAAAAGGCGATTTAACTGATGCTACTTTAACTGTGGATAGCGTTTGGGCAAATGGTTTGGAAAAGGATTCGTTTTTATATAACAATTCTAAATCGATTAATACGCTGAAATTACCTTTAAATGCTGCTCGTCAACAGACCGACTATAAAGTTCGTTTTAATAACACAACAGACACATTATCAGTGTTCTATACCAATAACAATGCTTATTTTATTTCGTTAGCATGTGGTTGTATTGCCACACAAACCATCGACGAAGTTATTAGCACAAACCATTTTATCGACTCAGTTCGAATAGTACAACGCGAAGTTATTAATGTAAATGCAGAACATATTAAGATTTTTCATAATTAGTTTGTTCTGTTTATCAGGCATTTATACTGTAAATGCTCAGGTTAGCAAACAAAAATCGGATTCGGTTATCAAAGCCACCTTTCGTGGTTTGCGCCTCGATATCGATCTGGTGCCCATTGCATCCAATTTTATTTACAAAGGGGAACGATTTGGGTACGAAGCAGGAGTGTATGCCGATTTAAAACACAAATATTTTCCAGCTATCGAAATTGGGTTTGCAGGTGCTAATAAAACTTCGAATGAAGATGTAAATTTCAAAACATCTGGGCTTTATGGAAGAGTGGGAGTGGATTTCAATTTAATAAAACCAAAAAAAGATAGAAAACCATCCAACAATATATTTTTTGCTGGTGCTCGCATTGGTTTTTCGCCTTTTTCATATAGTTATAATCATGTTGTAGTGCAAAATAATTATTGGGGAACAGCTATCACACAAAATTTTGATAACGTAACCACAACTAAAGTTTGGTTCGAAATAGTGGCTGGTATGCGTGTAGAAGTGTTGAAAAATATATACATGGGCTGGACCGTTCGCAATAAAAAACTTTTAGGCAATGATGTACTTGGCGAATTATCGCCTTGGTACATTCCCGGATTTGGAGTAAAAGGCGAAGGTAGCAGCTGGGGCGTAAATTACGCTGTAGGGTATCGGTTTTAGGTGAAACCTAACATTAAAAACATTATAACCCTTACAAACTTAATAAACTAAAACAACAAACAACCAAATAACAACAAATTTTTATGAATTCAATTGAAGTTTTAAATCGAGCAGCTGATAATATCCGCATTTTGGCGGCATCGGCAGTCGAAAAAGCAAAATCAGGTCACCCCGGCGGCGCTATGGGTGGAGCAGATTTTATCAATGTACTTTACTCTGAGTTTTTGGAATACGATCCAAAAAACCCAAAATGGGAAGGACGCGATCGTATGTTCTTGGACCCAGGACACATGTCGCCCATGCTTTACTCTGTATTAGCTTGTACAGGTAAATACACCATGGAAGAATTGGCACAGTTCCGTCAGTGGGATAGCCCAACACCGGGTCACCCTGAAGTAGACATTATGCGTGGAGTTGAAAACACCTCTGGTCCACTCGGACAAGGTCATACCTACGCCGTAGGTGCTGCCATTGCAGCAAAATTCCTTAAAGCGCGTTTTGGTGAAGTTATGAGCCAAACTATTTACGCTTACATTTCGGATGGTGGTGTACAGGAAGAAATATCGCAAGGTGCTGGTCGTTTGGCTGGTCACTTGGGATTGAACAACCTTGTTATGTTCTACGATTCGAATGATATTCAGTTATCGACTGAAACAAAAGACGTTACAACTGAAGATACAGCAGCAAAATACCTTTCGTGGGGTTGGAAAATTATCGAAATAAACGGAAACGATGCCAATCAAATCCGTGCTGCCTTAGTTGAAGCAAAAGCTGAAACTGCAAAACCAACTTTGATTATTGGTAAAACAATTATGGGTAAAGGTGCTCGCAAAGCCGATGGTTCGAGTTTCGAAAACCAATGTGCCACTCACGGTATGCCGTTGAGTGAATGTGGTGCTTCGTATGCTGAATCTATCAAAGTATTGGGTGGCGATCCTGAAAATGCATTTGTGCTTTTCGAAGAAACAAAAGCACTTTATGCCAAACGTGCTGCTGAATTGGAAACTATTGTGGCTGCTAAATATGCTGCTAAAGCTGCATGGGCGAAAGCAAATCCAGAATTAGCTGCTAAATTGGAAACTTTCTTCTCGGGCAAAGCTCCTCAGGTAAATTGGGATGCTGTAGTTCAAAAACCAGGTCAGGCAACTCGTGCTGCTTCGGCAACAGTATTGGCTGAATTGGCAAAACAAGTGGAAAACATGGTGGTTTCGAGTGCCGACTTGTCGAACTCTGACAAAACTGATGGTTTCTTGAAAAATACCAAAGCATTTACAAAAGACGATTTCTCAGGCGCATTCCTTCAAGCAGGTGTGGCTGAGTTAACCATGGCTTGTGTATGTATCGGTATGAGTTTGCATGGTGGTGTAATTCCAGCTTGTGCTACTTTCTTTGTTTTCTCCGATTATATGAAACCGGCTGTACGTATGGCCGCTTTGATGGAAGTTCCAGTGAAATTCATTTGGACACACGATGCATTCCGTGTTGGTGAAGACGGACCAACTCACGAACCGGTTGAACAGGAAGCTCAAATCCGTTTGATGGAAAAACTGAAAAACCACAAAGGACATAATTCAATGTTAGTACTTCGTCCGGCCGATGTGGAAGAATGTACAGTTAACTGGCGTATGGCAATGGAAAACACCCACACCCCAACTGCATTAATTCTATCTCGTCAGAATATTGTGGATTTACCTTCGGCCAACGGTCGTAAAGTAGAAGCAACTCAGGCTGAAAAAGGTGGCTACATTGTAGAATGCGATGGTAATCCGGATGTAATTTTAGTTGCTTCAGGTTCTGAAGTTTCTACGTTGAACGAAGGAGCAGCTTTACTTCGTGCCGATGGCGTGAAAATTCGTTTGGTGTCAGTACCTTCCGAAGGTTTATTCCGCAGTCAATCAGCAGAATATCAAGAAAGTGTATTGCCAAAAAATGCTAAGATTTTTGGTCTTACTGCCGGTTTACCAGTTAACCTTTTAGGTTTAGTTGGAGCTAATGGCAAAATCTGGGGATTGGAATCGTTCGGTTTCTCAGCGCCATTCAAAGTATTGGACGAAAAACTTGGCTTCAACGGTAAAAACGTGTACGAGCAAGTTAAGAAAATGCTCTAAATGGATATTCTTTCCATAATCATAATTGGCATCGGCCTTGCTATGGACTGTTTTGCAGTTTCCATTAGCAAGGGCGTTTGTCTTAAAAAATTCAAACTCAAAAAAGCATTCCGTATGGCAATGCTTTTTGGTTTGTTTCAGGGGCTTATGCCGCTCATTGGTTACTTTGCAGGTTTTAGTTTTGCAAAACAAATTTCGGACTACGATCATTGGATTGCATTTGTATTGTTGGGTGGAATTGGTGTCAAAATGTTTATCGAAGGACTCAAACCTATAGATCCACATTGCGAAATAAAAACAGATCCATTTAAATGGAAATTATTATTTACATTGGCACTGGCTACAAGTATTGATGCATTGGCTATGGGAATTGTTTTTGTTCCGTTTCCAAACAGAATTGCTTTTGCAGTAATCACCATTGGTTTAGTAAGTTTCCTGTTTTCAATACTTGGTGTGTATCTTGGGGTACATTTCCGCCAAAAAATAAAAATTAATGCAGAACTTCCGGGAGGAATAATACTAATTGGTATTGGTTTAAAAATACTACTGGAACATTTATTAAATTTCTGAATTCACTATTCAGCACAAAATTTCAAATCATGTCTTCAAAAAAGATTTCATTTTTAGTTCTCTCTCTATTTGTCTCATTTCTAGCTGTTTCAGCTGCCGAACAGCCTACAACTTACAAACTATACGGTTTTGTCCGTAACGAATTATATTTTAATTCACGTCAAAATTTTGAAGTTTTAGATGGTTTATTTAATATTTTCCCATTACCAATTGAATTGGATGGTTCAGGAAAAGACAAAAATGCCGTCCCCAATTCGCAAATGCTTGCTATTTCTACACGTTTGGGAATTGATTTTACAAGTACTCCCGTTTTGGGAGCAAAAACATCCGCAAAAATTGAGTGTGATTTTGCTGGTGTTAAGCAGTATTATTACTTAATCCGTCTTCGTCAGGCTTATTTAAAATTAAATTGGGCAAAAACAGAATTATTGGTAGGTCAAACCTGGCATCCAATGTTTGCTAATTTGCAACCCATTACACCTGCTTTAAGTGTGGCTACACCATTTCAGCCATTTAATCGCAGTCCGCAAATTCGATTGAACCAAAAACTCAACGATAAAATTACGCTGATAACAGCTGCATCATATCAAATGCAATATATGAATCAAGGGCCTGTTGGTGCAAGTGCAAGTTATATGAAAACCGGTCTTTTTCCAGGTTTACATTTGGGACTTGATTATAAATCAAAAAGTATTGTTGCCGGAGTAGGCGTGGATGGGAAATCGTTGAAAATTAACAATGTACTATTTAATTCAGGAGCAGCAGTTGCTTATGCTGGTTATACTAACAAGAAATTTCAAGTACGAGCTAAAACCGTTTTAGGACAGAATATGAGTGAGTATATGATGTTAGGTGGTTACGGTTTGAGTACCGATGCAACAGCGAGTAATGCTGATTACACTAATTTCAACACCTCAACTTCGTGGTTAAGTGTTGCTTATGGTGCAAAAATTCAGGTTGGAATTTATGGTGGATTAATGCAGAATTTTGGATCAAATAAAGATTTGAAATTGACATCAAATAGCGTTTATGGTTATGGTTTTTACGATGCAAGTCAACTTATAATTGATCAACTTTATCGGGTTGCGCCACACATAACTTACAATTTACCTAACTTTCGTCTGGGCTTTGAATATGAGCTTACAACAGCAAAATACGGAACAATTCAATCGAACGGCAGAGTAGTTAATCCTTATAAAGTTAGCAATCATCGTGCTTTAGCAACTATTAGTTATATTTTTTAGGAAAAAATAGAAACTCCCCGATAGGCCGCAATGCTTATCGGGGAGTTTTTGGTTTATAGTGCTTTTAAGTCGAAGGCTGATTGATACGAAATTAAATTCCTGTTTTTTTCATTTTCTATCCATGCACTCTCTGAATGACTGATGTTGACAATGTCTTTGGTTGAGGTTTTCCTGAATCTGTTTGCAACCAATTCCAGTGTTTTTAATTCATCTGTACTGAATAACGATGCATCGAACTGTTTTAAACTAATCAATTTTTCTCCTGAAATTTCGTCAGTAAAAAATTCTTCTTTTCGTTCTACTATATCCGAAACATTTCCGTAAAGTCCATCGCAGCGTTGTGGAACAGGTCCTTTGGGAATTGCCTGGTAGGTCATGCCGCTAATAGCATAACTTGTGCGTTTATAATTCAGAAAATCGGCATAAAAAAGTAACTTATTCATTTTGGTTGTGAACGGAGAACAAACGCTTGCAAAATACACCACCATTTCGCGCGCCTTTTCTAAGCTTGGCATTACATAGCCTGTTAGTGCGCCTCTGTTTGTATTTCCTAATGCGGCATATTTTTCAAATTCGTAATAGCTTTTCTGATGTTTTAATTCAATTGCTTTTTCAATCTTTTTCAGGATATGCTCCTTTTCCTTGTCGGTTAGTTGGTGCGATTTATTTAGGTTAAAATAGTTCTTGAAAATGCTTGGGTCTTTACAAATAGTTATTAATTTCCCGTTGGATGAGTTCGGAATCTCACCTGCCTCGTATTTTCCATACATATTTACGCCAAAGCCTAAAATCTGCGACATACGCGTTGCCGGCAAATCGTATTGTTTACGGTAAGCCGTAATTTCATCCGGAAAAGGAATTCCTTCTTTTTCCCGATATTGATTATATACCTGATTCAGATTCAGTTCATCCATGCCGGTATCGGTGAATTTTTCACCTATATCTACACACTGATAACTATGATGAACGATGCGAAATTTAGAACCGCGAAACTCTACTTCTCTTGGTTCTTTTATCAGTATGGCTTCGCCTCCTGTAAATGGACTTGTCATTTTGTTGTTGTTTTGAAAGGAAATTTCATACTCTTTTCAGCAATATGAAAGGAGATACAAATTGTTTTGTTATTGGGCTTTCCCATCGAAATTTTAATGTAGATCTCCTTTTTATTCACTAGTTTACCAAACACCCACATATCCGAAATATGATGCAATGTATCTGGTAATGGACCCTCCGAGTAATCCCCGGCACACAATCCGTCAATAATTTGCTTTCGCCGTAACGAACTGATTTCTAATGTAAGTAATGCATTGAAGTTTTTACCTCTCTCATCACGAAACACAATATCGAAAATTTTGGTTTTTAAATGAAAGTCATTTAAAAACCGCTGTACATCTTCAATATTTGTGGCATTTTCACTCATTTTTTTTATTTCATGCCACAAAGATATAAGATTTCATTCAAATAACAATATTATAAACGATAAAGTTTAATAATATCTTATTTTTGGTGGTTTGTTATTCTTTGAAGTTTGTTTTGTGTAAATTTTAATTATTAACCACGTATGCAATGCGTGGATTATAAATGTAATTGGATAACTCTGAAACCCCGAAAGCGTTTCAACTAACATGTTATTCAATCTTTAATATGCAAAGCCAGAGCTTTGCTTATACCGCGACATAGGCAATTGAATTGAAAATCATCGTAGTTAAAATCAGCGCAGCTAAAGAGCCTATGCCGAACCATTTGCGTTATACACTAGGCTTAGCGAGGGCAAATCTAAGAGCGTGTGTTGAACTAAATTCCCTTCGGGAAGGGCTTTTTGTTTTGACTGTTTACATATTGTCACTTGGTATGGTATAAAATCGTTTTTGATATGAATGTCTTATTATTGTTTCTTTAAGTATGTTTGAACAGCAGTTTCCAACATAAACAAGTTTTCTAGAAACTGTATACCCTAGATGAATTCTATCATATGGGTTGAAAGGACGTAAACATTCAGTGCAATTGTCATGATGTTCTTCAATAAATTGCCTTGTTTTGAAATTATGTTTTAGAGTCATTTCTTGCATATACGATTTTTCTATTTTTTAAACTTGCAGGTTACATTTGTTTGCTTGAACATCCCATGCATTAGCCAATATAATTTGTTCTTATATTGTATGTATTTAGCAGCATAAGAAACTATTTCACTTTCGCCCCGCAAATATAAACATAATTTTCACAATTTTTTCTTAGAACTTGGTTTTAAAACTTTCTCCTCGCTCTCCAATTTTCGTTGTAGTTTTTTTATATCTTCGGCTGGTGGGAGGTTTTCGGGCACTAATCCTCGTTCTAACATTATCTTTCGAACTGCGGTGTTGTTATCTACATGTTCTTTTTCAATGGATTGTACGCCTGACAGGTTTTTAATTTGTGTATTTTCGGCTGTCATTGCTGCTGCAAAATCTTTGGCTTTAATTGTAACAGTTGGTAAAAAATCGGCCAATGGACGGTTGTCGGGTACATTCATTTTCTTTTTTAGTTGTGAGGTATTTAATCGAAAAAGGGCTTGGTCGCCTTTGCTTCTGATTAAGGCAAAACCCTGACTATCGACACCTCTTTCGTATAAAATGCCGGATAATTGCTTTTCTGTTTGACTTAGTTTTTCACGGGCTTTAACTCTCTCATACTCAAGTATGCGTTGTTCAACCTGTTCAGCTCTGCGGGTTTGTACTGCAAAATAGTTCTGGGCAAACGCAATTTCTTCTTTTCTACTATCGCCATTTTGGGCAGTTAAATAACAAGCGTATCGGGTTAGAAGAATATCATTTATCTCATCTTGAGCACCTTTACCTTTAGTTATCATCTTCCTGACGTCAGGAAAATGATACCCCGTTTTTTCACCTGCATTTTCGCATGCTTCTTTGGCTTTTTGGATTACTTTTTCAAAATTCTCCCATTTGCTATATCCAAGCAGCGTTTGTAATTCACGGGCACTCCAGCATTCAATGCCTTCGAGTTCAGAAGCTGCGGCTTCAAATTGGTTGAATAAATTCTTAATGTCTTCAGTTTTCATTTTTCGTTTGCTTTTTAAAAGGTTTTATTTTGTGTTTTTTACCCCGCAAATATAAACAATAATTTTTACATTTTTAAAGGAATTGATAGCTTTTTTTTATTGAATGATTCTATGTTATTTGGTGCTGTTGGGTAAAAAGTGCTTTGTGCATTGGCGCGTTTATTAAAATCATCCCCCATCCTCTCTTTTACATAGGTTCAACCCTCTAAAACATCCGAAATCCTATCTTTTACATAGGTTCAACCCTCTAAAACATTCGAAATCCTATCTTTTTCATAGGTTCAACGCTCTAAAACATCCGATATCCTATCTTTTATACAGGTTTAACCCTATAAAACATGCGATGGCGAATGTAAAAGATAGGAGAGGGGATGTTTTGGTGAAAATAACTGAAATGCAAAACGCCACTCCCTAATGGGAATGGCGTTCGTTTTACCTGTATGCAGCCCTCACGGGTTTTATTTTATTTCTGCTTTTTTAGTTTTCACCGCAAAGCGTTGTTGTAAATCGTTGTACACAGCTTCGGAGCCAGGTACATTTACGCGACTTGCTCCTTTTGCTGAGTTGTAAAACACAAGCGCTGCGTTGTAGGCCTCGCTACCTGCTACCATAGTTGTGTCTTCGATAGCACGTTGAAGTGTTGATATTTGTTTTAATATATTATTTAATTCTTGCGATAGTGCAAAATCATTTTTGCTTCTGTAATATCCAGATATGCAGGAACTAAAGTAGGATTGCTTTCGGCATATTCCAATGATTTTTGAACAAAAGCAATGGTTTTATCGCCCATTTTACTTAGTTCTAATCTATCAGAAGGTGTTAAGTTGAAAAGTAAATAATTTTCTAGTGATGTGCTTAATGCATTGATGTTGGTTTGAATTGCCGTTAATTTGTCGGCAGGTATCACTACTGATACCAGATTTTCTTGTGACATAATTTTAATTTTAAAAATGTAAATACTTGATAATTAATTCAGCGCTAAGGCTGCTTACAGGTTTAACCTTTTAGCGGGTTATTATGTGTGTAAATTAAATATTTAAATTTCAATAAATACGTATAAATGCTAAATAATTTACAATTATTTAAATGTGAATTGATTTATATATATATCACAATAGGGTCATCAAAGTGATAGTAAGTCATTAAAGTGATAGCGTGACTTTAAGTCATACTATCACTGACATAATTGAAGAGTGATATAAAAATTTTCGATAATGTAAAAAAATATTCTTATATTTGCGTTGAAACTATAATCGTTTAATTAATTTTAAATTTAGTAACTTACATGAGCCTTTACAAACAATTACAACAAGTTAGGAGCGAAGAGGATGTGAAAGATGCTTACATAAAAGCATTGGGATTGAAAGCTTATTCTAAAAATTTGATTGATATTCAGACCAAAGAAATATGGTTTGAGGCAAAAGATAGCGGAAAGAATTCTACTTACGCCATGTTTACGCAACTGATGCATTATGTACAGCAAGCATTGAACAAAGGCGATTATGTCCCACCTTTTTTGGCGGTAATTGATACCCAAAAAGCGGCTATTATGAAAAGCGAGGATGTGGTTGATTTCCTTGCCAAAAAGACGATTAAATGGGGAACATCGGCGAGTAAATATCCACAAGAAGCCTTGGATGCCGTTTCGGCACATATAGGGACTCACTTTGTTTCGTTCCGAATTGAAACCCACGAGGAAGAGTTTATCAGCACCATAAAAAATGCTATCAAAAACGGCGATATTATCCGCACTCAAATTACGCCCGATAACCTGAAACAAGTGTTCGACAAATGGGTGGTAATGGTGGGACGCGAAATAAAAGGTGTATCGGAAGAAGATTACGCCCTACTGTTTTTTGCCGATATTATGCACGATGGCACAGTGAGTACGCACGATAATTTGCCGGCCGAATTGATGCACAAAAACAATGCGCCGGTGTTTAGCTTGGGAGGTAAAATTTACGAACTTGGCAACCGCGAAGGCTACCGTCAGTTTTGGGCTATTTATCACCGCCCGCCCAAAGCCGAATACCGCAATTACCTGCTCGAACGCCGCGACAGCCTTATTCCACTCGACGAGCGCAGTTTTAAAGGTGCTTATTACACGCCCTTGGCTGTGGTGGACAAAGCTTACGATAAACTCACCGAAACGCTTGGCGACAACTGGCAACGCGAATACATTGTGTGGGATATGTGCTGCGGAGTGGGAAACCTGGAAGTGAAACACAGCAACCCACGTAATATTTATATGAGTACGCTCGATGCTGCCGACATTGACGTGATGCGCGCCACCAAAACTTGTGTAGCTGCTCAGCGGTTTCAGTACGATTATCTAAACGATGATATTACCGACGATGGCAAAATTGATTACTCACTTACTGACAAAGTACCCGAAAGTCTCCGAAAAGCTATTGAAGATGGAAAAAAGATATTGGTGCTGATGAATCCTCCTTATGCGGAAAGTGGCAGTGGGGTTGAAAGCGGTAACAAAGAGGGAGTCTCTACTACCAAAATGATGAAAACTATGGAAGAGTACGGCTTTGCAAAACGGGAATTGTTTGCTCAATTTTTAGCAAGAATTAAAAGCGAAATTCCAAATGCAACAATTGCATTGTTCAGTACTTTAAAATATGTAGTAGCTCCAAATTTTGAAGAATTTAGGAGTATCTGGTATGCAAAATTTTTAGGTGGTTTCGCTGTTCATAACAAAGCATTTGAGGGACTTACGGGAAATTTTCCAATTGGTTTCTTAATATGGAAAACATCTCAAAATAAAAAAGACATTATAAAAGAAGTTAGTATAGAAATACTTAACAAAGAATCTATTCCAATTGGAGAAAGAATGTTTATTAATTGTCCTAATGAAGAATTATTGACAAGATGGATTGACAGACCCAAACCAAATAAACAACTATCAATTCCGCTTAAAAATGCTATTTCACCTGCAACAAAAATAAGAGATGTGAGGGGTTTGTACTGGTCGGAAAATGCAATTGGTAGTATGTATGCACATGCAAGTGATATTCAAAATTGCCATTTGACAGCATTATTATCTTCAGGATATAGTAGCCCTGGTGCTTTTTTTGTAACAGAAAATAATCTATGGCAAGCAGCCATTGTCTTTTCAGTAAGACGACTTGTTAAACCCACTTGGCTCAACGACCGTGACCAATTCCTACAACCCACAGGCGAACTTACCGAAGAATTTAAAACTGATTGCCTTGTGTGGATGTTGTTTAATG
>CAZEEN010000065.1:0-15634 GCA_964511115.1 uncultured Paludibacter sp.
TGCGTTCACCCAGTTTGCAAAACCAACCGATGGCTGACCAACTAATTCAGAAAATGGCGAAAGAGCTATGGGGAAATGTGGATGGCATAACGGCAACATCACGCAAGGTGGGCAAAGGAATGATATTGAATGGTTTGGATATGAAGCAAGCTTTTGCATTGATTAATTGTCTGCCCGATTGCAAATTGCCCGAAGATAACACCGTGCATTACGGACATCGTACTTCAAAAGACGGAGATATCTATTTTATTTCAAATCAAACCAACGAAACAAAATTAGTTACACCCGAATTCAGAGTCAGTGGCTTTCAACCTGAACTTTGGGAAGCAACAACAGGCAGTATGCGAATACTTCCGGCTTACACACAAAACAATAATACCACCGCAGTTCCATTGAAATTGGCAACCAATGAAAGTGTATTTGTAGTTTTTAGAAAAACAGGAACTCCAACGGCAAATGCAGTTGAAGCAAACTATCCGGCTCCAATCGTATCAGCAGAGATAAAAACACCCTGGCATGTTAGTTTTGAAAGTAAATTCAGCACTCCTAAACCAATCATCATACAGCGGTTGCAAAATCTTTCATCTTTTACAAACGATAGTATCAAATACTTTTCGGGCACAGCAACTTACTCCAATACTTTTAAAATAGAAAATTTGCCTGAGCAAAACAATATATTTATCAGTTTGGATACGGTTAGCGTGATGGCAAAAATCAGCATCAACGGGCAATTTGCAGGAGGCGTTTGGACTGCACCATATAAATTAGACATAACAAAATTTGTGAAACAAGGCACGAATAATCTAAAAGTTGAGGTGGTCAACACCTGGGTGAATCGACTTATTGGCGACCAACAATTGCCCGAACCTCAAAGACAAACCAAATTGAATGTGAATCCGTATAATGCCCAATCACCTTTGCAAAGTTCAGGTCTTGTCGGAAAAGTTAGCATTGAGAGATATCAACTGAAATAACAGTTGAAGATAATTTTAATACAAATATAATCATAGAGAATATGAAGGAGTATTTTTTTAATATAAACAATTTAATAAACAATCGTATGAAAAAGTCTTTACTTTTATTATGTTTCGTTGCTTTTACTATCACTAGTATGGCTAAAACAGCAACAATTCCTGTCCTTAATTTGTCGGCTACAGTTGGTCAGGAAGTTACAATGCAAATGGAAAACTACCGTGATGGTGGCGAAGGTGTGGCTTATCATGATATGGAACCAGCCAATCAAGGTGGTGCCTATCGTCCTACTGAAGGTGTAGATTTAGCTGATCTTGGTGGTGGTAACTACTGTGTGGGTTGGACAGTTGTTGGCGAGTGGTTAGAATACTCTATTAATGTTCCCGAAACAGGATTTTATAGTTTTGAGTATTATGTATCATCTCCCGAAAGTGATATTAAATTTTATGTTGATTATGCTGGAGGTTCGAGCAATCTCATAACTGTTCCTAAAACTGGTGCTTGGTCCACTTGGGGAGTTGGCGGCATGATTCTAAATCTTCAGGCGGGTGTTCAGGTCATTCGGTACAACGTAGCTTTAGGTGGAAATTTAGATAAAGCAATAATTAAACGTATTGCTCAATTAAGTAATGTAGCTACATTAAACGGCATTTCTGTGGCTGGAGTACCTGTTGCAGGAGTTAGTCCTTCGGTTTTGAGTTATGAAGTAACTGCACCATACAAAAATCCTCCAATTACAGCAATTACGACTGATTATACTGCTACGTACCAGACATCCATTACAAATAATGTTGCATCAATTGTTGTTACAGCCGCCGACGGTACTACAAAAAAAACATATACAGTTAATTTATTACCATTTACACTTCCTTCTACAATTGGTCAAACCGTTACACTTCAAATGGAAAACTTTGATGCTGATGGCGAAGGCGTTGGTTACCATGATACTGAATCAGCAAATCAAGGATTAGGCTATAGATTAAACGAAGGGGTTGACATTTCGCAAATCAGTGCAACAGAGTATTGTATTAGTTATGCCATGGCTAGTGAATGGTTAAAATATACTGTTAATGTTCCTGTATCAGGAAGATATACATTTCAATTTTATGTGGCATATCCAAATAACGATATTAAGTTCAATTTGGAATATGCAGGTGGTACAAGTCAGACTGTTACAGTGCCCAATACCGGTGGATTTACAAATTGGCAAACCGGAAGTATTCAATTAGACTTACTTGCTGGTGTACAAACCATTAAATTCAATATTGTAGTAGGAGGTAATTTAGATAAAGCTATGATATCTTTAGACTCAACTACCGAAATAAACAAAACCTCTGTTACTAATTACAAAATTTATCCAAATCCTGCAAGCGACTTATTGACTGTTACCGATGTTGAAAATGCCAGAATAACTGTATTCTCAATTGATGGTAAAACAATGATTAACAAGATGAATAACACTAAAAATGCTAACATAAACTTAAAAGGTTTTGAAAGTGGAACGTATGTTATTCGGATTACAAAAGAAAATTTAACCACAACTTCACGATTTGTTGTTAAATAATATTTGAGCATTGTGAATATGGGTGGTAAATCACCACCCATATTTAGTCAAAATCTAATTTGACACAAATCAAAACGATACAAATAATACATTTTATGAAAAAGTCATTACTTTTATTCTGTTCTGTTGCTTTTACTATCACTAGTATGGCTAAAACAGCAACAATTCCTGTCCTTAATTTGTCGGCTACAGTTGGTCAGGAAGTTACAATGCAAATGGAAAACTACCGTGATGGTGGCGAAGGTGTGGCTTATCATGATATGGAACCAGCCAATCAAGGTGGTGCCTATCGTCCTACTGAAGGTGTAGATTTAGCTGATCTTGGTGGTGGTAACTACTGTGTGGGTTGGACAGTTGTTGGCGAGTGGTTAGAATACTCTATTAATGTTCCCGAAACAGGATTTTATAGTTTTGAGTATTATGTATCATCTCCCGAAAGTGATATTAAATTTTATGTTGATTATGCTGGAGGTTCGAGCAATCTCATAACTGTTCCTAAAACTGGTGCTTGGTCCACTTGGGGAGTTGGCGGCATGATTCTAAATCTTCAGGCGGGTGTTCAGGTCATTCGGTACAACGTAGCTTTAGGTGGAAATTTAGATAAAGCAATAATTAAACGTATTGCTCAATTAAGTAATGTAGCTACATTAAACGGCATTTCTGTGGCTGGAGTACCTGTTGCAGGAGTTAGTCCTTCGGTTTTGAGTTATGAAGTAACTGCACCATACAAAAATCCTCCAATTACAGCAATTACGACTGATTATACTGCTACGTACCAGACATCCATTACAAATAATGTTGCATCAATTGTTGTTACAGCCGCCGACGGTACTACAAAAAAAACATATACAGTTAATTTATTACCATTTACACTTCCTTCTACAATTGGTCAAACCGTTACACTTCAAATGGAAAACTTTGATGCTGATGGCGAAGGCGTTGGTTACCATGATACTGAATCAGCAAATCAAGGATTAGGCTATAGATTAAACGAAGGGGTTGACATTTCGCAAATCAGTGCAACAGAGTATTGTATTAGTTATGCCATGGCTAGTGAATGGTTAAAATATACTGTTAATGTTCCTGTATCAGGAAGATATACATTTCAATTTTATGTGGCATATCCAAATAACGATATTAAGTTCAATTTGGAATATGCAGGTGGTACAAGTCAGACTGTTACAGTGCCCAATACCGGGGGATTTACAAATTGGCAAACAGGAACTATTCAATTAAACTTACTTGCAGGAGTACAAACCATTAAATTAAATATTATTTCCGGAGGAAATTTTGATAAAGCTTCAATAACATTAGAATCTACTACTGGAATAACTAAATCATTTGATAGCGATAAACCAACAAAATCATTCAATACAGAATATTATCAATCTTTTATTACGAATTGGGATAGTACAAGTTTCTATAACCAATGGGATATTGCTGATCCTTTAGCTAAATACGATGCAAGTGATATGGCACAGGGTTATTTGCAACTTGAATGGATATATAAACGGGTATTAATATCAAAGGTTCCGTTTTATCCACCTTATATTATTCAAACACAAATCGAATATCCAACAACATCAAATCAAGGCGGCGTAGTTCTAAGAGCTAATCCTACTGAACCCGATCAGGTACAGGTGGCACAAGGTGGTCCCGGATTTAATAGCGAAGGAATTGCCTTCTATCCAACCTCCGATGGGCTGAATATGATTGTTCAATTTAGCGGTGTATACAGAGGCGATTTAACTAAAATTACCAGAATCTTAGTTGCTAAACCTGCAAGCGTAACAAGTTTAAAGGACAAAGGACTGCTTAGAATTGAAGATTTCGGTACATCAATCTATGTCTATTATAATGACGCTCAATTGACGAGAATTGATTTAGGTGGCAAAGTTGAAAATACGTATACTTCAGGAACTGTGTATAATTATAAAATGGAAATGGCTGGTACGTTCACTGATATGGAGGTAGAAGCTATTGGAAAATTGTCTATTGCTCAAAGGGTGTGTAATCTTAAACTGTATAGTGTAAAAATAGATTACGATGCTCACATAAAACAAACCATCAATTTTCCGACCATTAGTAAAAAACTGTTAACTGATGCGCCATTTACCATTTCAGCTACGGCCACTTCGGGTTTACCTGTTCTGTTAAGTATAGTGTCGGGTCCGGCAACCTTGGTGGGTGATGTTGTTACTCTATCGGGCGAACTGGGTGTTGTTACCTTAAAGGCAAGTCAATATGGTAATGAACTTTACTATCCGGCCAATGATGTTATTACCGGATTCTATGTTACAGACCCAGCAGTGAATAATGCAGCCCCGTTCAGTCAGGATTATGTAGATAATTGGGTAGTTACCGATGCCTTGGGACGGCAATTGCCTACGTACGACGAAGTAGGTGCAAAACGAATAAACAAACAAGTTGGCGTATTTTATTATCTTTGGCTGGGTGCTCATAGCGATAAAGTTTATGACACCTCCAAAATTATTGCAGGTTATCCGGCTGACCCTATGAGTCCGAATAATCCGGGTTGGCCAACTGAAAATGCAACATATTTCTGGGGTGAACCCGAAGTGGGTTATAATAGATCGGAAGACCCTTGGGTTATACGTCGCGACTTGCAGATGTTAAGCAATGCACATGTCGATTTTCTGTTTTTCGATACCTCCAATGGCTATCTGTATTTAGATGTGGTAAAAACACTTTGTGAAGTGTCATTACAAATGCGAAAAGAAGGCATACATACCCCACAGATTGCGTTTTTGACAAATGCAGGCGTTCAAACGGTGAACTATTTATACGATCATTTTTATGCGTATAAAGCGTATGATGAATTGTGGTTTAAATGGGAAGGAAAACCCTTGTTGTTGGGTAATTTTAATAATCCTGAATTGCGTCCGGAAGTAAAGGATTTTTTCACCATGCGATGGAGTTGGGCTTGGACTGACCAAACTAAACCCCAACAATGGCAATGGTTAGATACCTATCCGCAAGACTATGGATGGAATACAGATCCCGCGATTCCAGAACAAATACCAGTTGGTGTTGGCTCCCATCCTGGAATTAATATTGGTACAAGCTTTAATAATAATGCTCAACCTCCTGTAAATGAAAAGTATCTAACGGAGTTTACCGGTCAGGGATTGAATTTTGCCGAACAATGGAAAAAAGCATTGGAAGTGGATCCACCCATTGTTATGGTAACTCAATGGAATGAATGGACAGCCGGAAGAAGTATTTGGGATAAGGGTGATGCCATTGTTGCCGGCAGACCGATTAAAAATGGTGATTCGTGGTTTATTGATGCATTTAATCAGGAATTTAACCGTGACATAGTTCCTATGAAAGGCGGACATACCGATAATTATTATTATCAGCTAATTTCCAATGTCCGAAAATATAAAGGCATGGCGGAACCTCAAGTATTTTCAACTCCAACAACGATAAATCTTGCCGGCGACTTTACACAATGGCAAAATGTAACTCCTATTTTCAAAGATCCTGTTGGCGATGTGATGCATCGGAATTTCAGAGGGTATGATCCAACTGTTCAGTATGTAAACAATACCGGTAGAAACGATATATTGGAATCCCGTGTAACTTATGACACGAACACGATTTTCTTTTATGTGAAAACAGCTACGGCCATCACCGCTTATACCGACCCCAATTGGATGCTGCTATTTATCGATGCTGATAGAAATAAGGGCACCGGCTGGGAAGGATATGATTATGTGGTGAATCTGGGCGTTGAATCGGCAACCGAAACCACCTTGAAACAATGGGATGGAAAAGCATGGGGAAATGAAATCGCCCTAACCTACAAATTAGTGGGCAACGAAATGGTGGTGAGCATTCCTCGAACCGCTTTATTTATGGACAAAGTTACGCCGGAATTTTACTTTAAATGGGCTGATAATCCACAGCAGTTGAATGATATAACCAGCTTTTTTACCGATGGTGATGTTGCTCCCGACAGACGATTTAATTATAATTTCAGCAGTTCAAAGGTAGTTGCCGTTCCTCAATCGGCTTACAAAACCATGAATATACCCGGCACAGTTGAATGTGAGGATTTTGACAACGGTGGAGCAGGTTTGGCGTATGCCGATGCCACTTTTGGGAATTCCGGCGGTACTTACAGAACCACTGAATCGGTTGATATAGAAGCCACAGCTGGTGGCGGTTATAACATTGGATGGATAAATGCCAACGAGTGGCTTAGTTACACGGTGGATGTAAAAGCTGTTGGCTCATTTACCGCAAAAATTCGTTACTCGGCAAACAATGGCGGTAATGAAGCCATTTTGAAAGTAGATGGCACTGATAAATCCGGTGTTATTACATTCCCAACTTCGGTTGGATCGTGGGCATACCAAAGCTTTGACATTCAACTTTCACCAGGGAAACATGTTTTGAATCTATTTATTAAAAATGCTTCGGCGGATTTTAAATTAGATAAAATGGAATTTATAGAGAAAAATGTAGTATATCCCGGAAATGGAACTGGGCTAAATAAAAGTATTTGGACCGGCGTTGTGGGTGGTCGTGCATGGTTCAAAGATTCGATTTGCTCCGAAACAGATGCGGTAGTTAACGAAAATTGGGCAGATGTATCGCCCGGTTGTGCTGTTGGTAAAGATTTTTGGAATATTCGCTGGCAAGGACAAATTGAGCCATTATTTTCCGAAACCTATACTTTCTATATGACGGTAAATGATATGGGTCGGGTTTGGATTAATAATCAATTGGTGGTTGATGGTTGGTATGCAACAAGTACTGGAACAATGATAACCGGAACTATTGCATTAACAGCAGGCCAAAAAGTACCAATTAAAGTTGATTTTGCCGAAAAGCTTGGTTCTGCAAATATAAAACTCGAATGGAGTAGCGCATCAAATCCGCGAGAGGTGATACCGCAATCACAGCTTTATCCGGTAACAGATCCCAATGCAATAAGTAATTTAGTTACTGCAGATTTTAAAATCTATCCAAATCCTGCAACCGATAAATTGACCATTCAGAGTCAACAATATAAAGTGGATAATATCAAAATTATTGATCTACAAGGAAGGGTTGTTTATCTGAATAATGAACGTTTTACAGGAAGTAAAACGATAGGTATTGATTTAGAAAAAGGGATTTACTTTTTGAAATTAACAGGTGATGTATCCTTTAATGCTCAAAAATTGATTGTACAATAATCTAGTTATAAACAAAAAATAGGATTTAGTTAATATATTAAATTTGAACAGCATAATCATTGAAAAATATGAAACATTTAGAAATTATATCAGCACACCAAGCTATCGACTTAAATACATGGGCATTGAGTGGCGAAGGAATTATTGAATCGCAACGCACTATTGGTCAACTCAACAATATCTTTGGCGACGAAGAAACTCGCAGTAAAATGAACCAAGATGCACTGGCGTACAATGTACAAGCACATCTACCTGTAAAAGAAGGCACACCTGGCGGATTGTATTTTGGTACAACCATTATTCAACCAGGGAAAGTTGGAAACGAGTATTTTATGACACGCGGACACTTCCATTCAAATTCCGACCGTGCAGAGTATTATTGGGGTGTAAAGGGGAAAGGAATGCTTATCTTAATGGATAAAAACCGTAACACTTGGGCTGAAGAAATGTATCCTGGTAGCCTACATTACATTGGAGCTAACATTGCTCATCGCGTAGCTAACACAGGCAACGAGCCTCTACATTTCGGAGCCTCCTGGCCTTCGGATGCTGGACATAACTATGAAGAAATTGACCAAAATGGATTCTCGGCAAGATTAGTGGAAGTTGACGGTGTGCCAACATTAGCATGAAAGCAATTGTATTAGACCTAGGCGGAACGCGCCTGAAAATTGGATTAATAAGCGATGGAAAAATCATTGCTCAATCTTTGCTTCCCGCTTATTCTGAAAATGGATTATTAGTGCGCTTGCCTTCAGTTGAAGTGTCTGTAAACCAAATGCTGAAAGAAACAAATACCGATATTTCAGAATTAGTGGGCGTTGGCGTTTCTATACCAGGTATTGTGGACACAAAGGAGATGCGGGTGCTTTCTATAAATAAAAAGTTTGATGATGTTCCGGGGTTTGATTTCAACGGCTGGTCGCATAAAACTTGGGGAATACCTACTGTGATTGAGAATGACGCACGGGCTGCATTAATTGGGGAATGGCAATATGGGGCAGGTAAAAACTGTGACAATATTGTGCTGGTAACATTGGGAACTGGCATTGGTGGAGCTGCTATGATTGAAGGTAAATTACTACATGGTAAACACTTTCAAGCCGGATGTTTGGGTGGGCATTTCACTATCAATATGCACGGCGATAAATGTACCTGTGGAAATATTGGTTGTGTAGAATCGGAAGCGTCAACATGGAAATTGCCTGAATTATTCCGCAATCACCCCGATTTTAAACAAAGTCTAGCAAGAGAATCTGAATTACTCGACTTTGAAACGCTTTTTTCATTGTCACAACAAAACGACAAAACTGCCATTGATATAGTGTATCACTGCATAGAAGTTTGGACTGCAGGTATTATTACCATGATTCATGCCTACGACCCAGAAATGGTAATTATAGGTGGTGGCGTAATGAAAAGTGAGAAAATGATTTTGCCATATATCCGTGAAAAAGTGGCACAACGTGCATGGACTACTTGGGGCAAGGTGCAAATTGAAGCTGCGCATTTTTCGGATGAGGCGGGAATGCTGGGCATGGCACATTTACTTGAAAACTCCAAACCCTTTAAGTGGAATAAATTTACAATAAAATCAAAAGAATTTCTTTTAAAAAGATAATATTTAATGAACGAAATAAAATTTAACACGCTCCCTTGTGTAGAAGTAAAGGGAAATTTCCCTGTATTTCAGGGTTGGAAAGCCATTGGTAATCAGATTTTATCGGACATTGCCAAGCTAAACAAAAAAACAACAGTTGTTGCGGTAGATTATTACCAAGGCGTGTTGGAAGAAGCCACCACTGAAAGCTTGAAAAACGAACTGAAACCTCAATTGCTTATCAATACACGCGATTTGATGTGGGCGGAGGAAAAAATTAAAGCGATGGTTTATCCTGATGTAACCGACGATAGGATTTTTGGTTATATGACGCGCCTGACTATCGATGCTTTTTTTGACCCTGAAAAGGTGAAAGCTGCCATCTCTCAAATTGCCAGTACGCAAGGATTGGTATTGGTTGTAGGTGCTGGAGCAGCGTTTTTTTATACCACGCCTGACATATTGGTGTATGCCGACATGGCGCGTTGGGAAGCGCAACTTCGTATGCGTGCCCATGAAGTGGATAACCTGGGCATAAAAAACCGTGATACTGCCGATTGGATGTTGCTTTATAAACAAGGTTTTTTTGTGGACTGGCGTGTGTTAGATCGTTGGAAAAAGAAAATCATGTCGCGTTGGGATTATTTGTTGGATACCAACAATCGCAATGAACCAAAATTGGTGGCAGTACAAGGCGTAATTGAAGGCATGAAACAAGCCGTAAATCGTCCATTCAGCGTGGTGCCATTTTTCGATCCGGGACCTTGGGGCGGACAATGGATGAAGCACTATTGCAACTTGGATAAAAACCAACAAAACTACGCTTGGTGTTTCAACTGTGTGCCAGAAGAAAATAGTTTGCTATTAAAATTTGGAGATGTGGTAATAGAAACTCCGTCTATAAACCTGGTATTTTTCAAACCGGTAGAATTAATGGGACCTGCCGTATATGGTCGTTTTGGTGACGAATTTCCTATTCGTTTCGACTTTCTGGACACTATCGAAGGTGGCAATCTGAGCTTGCAAGTTCACCCCACTACCGAATACATTCAGGAAAAATTTGGCATGCACTACACGCAAGACGAAAGTTACTACATGCTGAAAGCTGTTCCTGGTGCAAAGGTCTATCTTGGTCTGAAAGAAGGTGTTAAGCCCGAAGAAATGATTGCCGATTTGGAAACAGCACAAGCGGGTGGAGCACCCTTCGATGCAGAGAAACATGCAGGTGTTTGGCCCGTAAAAACGCACGACCATTTCTTGATTCCTGCTGGAACGGTGCATTGCTCGGGTGCAGGAAGCATGGTGTTGGAAATTAGTGCAACTCCTTATATTTTCACCTTCAAAATGTGGGATTGGGGCCGCATGGGCATTGACGGAAAACCACGTGCCATCAATATTGAACACGGAAAACAAGTGATTGACTGGAGCAGAACTACCGAATGGACACGCAAGAATTTGGTGAACGCCATTGAAGTTGTTGCCGAAGGCGATGGTTGGGTAGAAGAACGCACTGGTTTGCACGAGCGAGAATTTATCGAAACCCGTCGCCATTGGTTCACTAAGGAAGTAAGTATGAATACTAATAATGGCGTACACGTAATTTGCTTAGTGGAGGGCGATGAAATCATCATCGAAAGCCCAACCAATGCATTTGAACCGTTCGAAGTACATTATGCCGAAACCTTTATTGTGCCTGCTGGTGTGGGTGCTTACACTATGAAACCTCACGGTGCAGGAGTTGGTCAGAAATGTGGAACAATGTTGGGATTTGTGAGGACAAAATAAGGGCCCCAAACCCCTCCTGATAAATCGGGATAAATTGCGGGGCTTTAAGACGAAGTTTCTTTTATATTAACAAGTAAAAAAATGATACAATCAAATAATCACACAAAAACAAATAAGTTTCAAAACTCTCTTACTCCCCCTTTAGGAAGTAGAATTTATTTATATTTAATTTCAATAGTCGCCGCACTCGGAGGACTACTTTTTGGATTCGACACTGCCGTAATTTCGGGTGTGGTACCATTTATCGAAAAGCAATTTGTGCTTTCGGGCACCGAAATTGGCTGGGTAGTAAGCAGTCTGATTTTGGGCTGTATTGTTGGTGTGTTGCTTGCTGGTGCGCCTGCCGATAAATACGGCAGGAAAAAGGTGTTAAGTACGGCAGCATTGCTTTTTGTTGTTTCAGCCATTGGAACTGCCGCTGCTAATTCTATTCTTGTATTTGTCATTTTCCGTGTTTTTGGTGGATTTGCAGTGGGGATTGCCTCCATGGTTTCGCCTATGTACATTGCCGAAATTGCACCTGCCAAAAAGCGTGGTCAGTTGGTTTCGCTCAATCAACTTACTGTGGTAATTGGTATTTTATTGGCTTTTTTCTCCAATTATTTGTTGGTAAATACTGGCGATAATAATTGGCGTTGGATGCTTTGTGTAATGGCATTGCCGGCAGTATTGTTTTTTATTGCTTTGTTTTTTGTGCCCGAAAGTCCCCGTTGGTTGGCATTGAAGGGAAAATCACAACAAGCCATGCAGATTCTTGAAAAAATCAATGGAAAAGAAACAGCCCTTCGTGAAATGGAAATCATCAGTAATTCCTTAAAAAATAAATCGGACTCAAGTTTTAAAGCCGTTTTTGCTCCAGCGTTACGCATGCCACTTGTGATTGGTATCGGACTTGCATTTTTCCAACAAATTACGGGTATCAATACCATCATGTATTATGCCCCTTTGATTTTCGAAAAATCGGGTTTAAGCATCGATTCGGCAATTTATCAAACCATTTTGATAGGTGTTATTAATCTAGTGTTTTCGTTGGTAGCCATCTATTTTGTAGATAAGGCAGGGAGAAAGCCAATGCTGGTTGTTGGCTCGTTGCTAATGACCATTTCATTGCTAATACTTTCTATTTCATTTGCATACAGCCTTAATAGCATGATTACATTGGTGGCTATTCTTTTGTTTATTGCCTCATTTGCCTCCACGCTCGGACCGGTAACTTGGGTGGTAATTTCGGAACTTTTCCCCAATAATGTGCGTGGAAAAGCCATGTCGGTTTCCATTGTTTTTGTATGGATTACCTGCTTTTTTGTATCGCTGCTTTTCCCTGTATTATTAGAAAAAATTGGCGGTGGAAATACTTTTTTAGTATTGGCATTTTTCTGTTTATTGAGTTTGTTGTTCAACATCAAATTTACAAAAGAAACCAAGGGAAAAGAGTTGGAGGAAATTAATTGATTTACTATTATGTCATTTACCATTTACGATTTAAAGATGAAAATGAGTTTTAATCCTGGAATGAATGTATTCCCAACAGAAGGAAAATTAGGTTTTGAATATGGTGCAGATTGTTTTGGACCTGAAGTAGAAAACCGCACCTTGGATGCTATTCGCAAAAGCTTGGCTGACCCTACTTGCGATGGACCGGAAATAGTGTATTCTATTGCCATGGATGTGGGTAAAAATATCCATAAATCAAAATTAGATGAATTGCATTTGCTTTACGGAACTGTAACGTATGCTGCAGGACGCATTGGAAATGAACCCGTTCGCAGTCAGGGGCATATACACAAAAAATCGACGTATGGCAACGGTTGGTCAACGCCTGAGGTTTACGAAATTTGGTCGGGCGAAGCCATTATTTATATGCAGGAAACTGCCAACGATAATCCCGGACGATGCTTTGCCGTACGTGCCAAAGCGGGTGAAGTGGTGATAGTTCCACCCTTTTGGGCACATGCTACGATAAGTGCCAACGCTGCCGAACCACTGACGTTTGGTGCGTGGTGCGACCGTGAATATGGTTTTGACTACTATGATGTGCGTGCGCACAAAGGATTGGCTTGGTTTCCGATTTTGGACGAAAATAATACAATAACTTGGAAAGCAAATCCGGCGTATCAACCATCAGAACTGATTGAAAAAACACCGCGTATTTATACCGAATTTGGAATAAATCCTGGAAAATCAATTTATGCGCAATTTGAAGCTGATAATCAAAAATTTCTTTTTGTTCCGAAACCTAAATTGGTTGAACAACTATGGCTAAATTTTATACCATAACTTTATTGAAAAAAAGTGTTTTTAGTATGTTTTCCTTCAATTAACTTTAATAATAAATATTTCATGAAAGCAAAATTTATTTTATTCCTCATTTTATTATCTCTTTCATTCAACGGTTTTGCAATTGAAAAAACCGGAGTACGCAAAATAATAAATTTAAACGGACAGTGGGATATTGCCGAAAGCAAAACTACTCAATTGCCCGAAAAGTATAATAATACAGTCGTTGTTCCGGGATTGGTAGATATGGCTCAAATTTCTTTCGATAGTGTGGGTTATAAATACTCCAAACGCAGTTTTTATAACTACCATCGTACTTTTGAAGCACCATCAGTATTACCCGCCAAGGTAATACTTAAGATACACAAAGCCATGTATGGCTCACGGGTTTACCTAAACGGTAACGAAGTTGGATACAATCCGTATTGCTTTACCCCGGGCTATTTTGATATTCGCAAATTTATAAAACTTGGTAAGCTAAATGACATCACAATTCAGATAGGTGCTTACATTGATAATCTACCGGATTCGGTCCCAAACGGATATGACTTTGAAAAACTCCGCTATATTTCAGGAATTTATGATAATGTAGAAATAATTACTGCTGGTTTTCCTTATATTGAAAATATTCAGATTGCACCAGATATTCGAAAACAGACCATACGCATAGTGGCTGAAATTGAAAGTGATAAGGATATTTCCGATTACAGATTAAACTATAAGGTTACAGAATATAAATCGGGGAAAGTTGTTATAAGTGGGCTTTCGGGTAATCAATTTCTTAAAAAAGGTATTAATAAAATTGATTTTATAGTTCCAATAAAATCTTGTAAACTTTGGACTCCCGAATCACCTTTTCTTTACAAATTATCGCTGAATACTGGTGGTGATTGCAAAACCGAACGTTTTGGGATGAGATCATTCCGTTTCGATAAAGACAAAAAAGTGGCGGTACTAAACGATAAACCTTATGCTATGTTGGGTACCAATACCTGTATTCACCGTTTTTTTGAGGACTCAACCCGTAACGGTTTGCCATGGGATAAAAAATGGGTGAAAAAACTACATGCCAAATTCAAGGATATGAATTGGAATAGCATTCGCTACACTATTGGATTTCCACCGGAACAATGGTACGAGATTGCCGACGAAACTGGCTTGTTAATCCAAGATGAATATCCACTATGGTATGCATTCACACCCTTTAAATTTACCGAAAGTGCTTTTTATACAGAATATATCCGCTGGATGCGTGAACGATGGAATCACCCTTCGGTAGTGATTTGGGACGCTCAAAATGAGACTACTACGCTACTTACCGGACAAGCACTGAATAAAGTTCGTGGTTTGGATTTATCGAACCGTCCATGGGATAATGGTTTTGCAGCTCCTATGTCCGATACCGATTGTATTGAATCCCACCCTTACTTGTTTATGCAATATCACCAACTTAATGGACAACATAAAGTTGAGCCTGAAAAAGGTTTTATGAAAGAATTCTATGATACCATTCGTACGCCAGATAATGATCCAAATCAATGGACGCCATTAAAACATGGACGTTACGAAAATCCGATAATTATCAATGAATACGATTGGTTGTGGATAAACCGAGATGGAACTCCAACTACGCTTACAGATGGGGTATATAAAACCTTATTTCAACTCGATTCGCTCACAGAAAAACAGATTCGCATTGTTCATGCTGAAAATATTGGTGTGCTCACCGAATATTGGCGATGCCACCGCGCAGCAGCTGCAATTTTGCATTTTTGTGGCTTGGGATATTCACGAAGTAGCAGTCCCCGCGGACAAACCAGCGATAATTTTGTGAATATCGAAAAACTCGAATACGATCCCTTCTTCTACAATCTCGTAAGAAATAAATTTGCCCCACTTTCTATTATGATAGATAAATGGGATAAATCTTATTCATACGGAGAACTGACGGTACCAGTTTATATAGTTAATGATTTACCTGCTGATTGGGAAGGTAATATGATTTTGAGTTTAAAAACTAGAGGGAAGGTAATTCAAAAACATGTAATTAAAACAAAAGTTGAAGCTTTTGGTCGTGAAATTAAAAAGTTTAAACTCAATTTAGATTCTAACTTTAAAAAAGGGGAAGAATACGAAATGGTTTCAGAAATCAAATATAATAATGAGAAAATTAGCAGCATACGAAAGTTTAAAATGCAATAAATAAATTGTATAGTTTCTCTAATA
>CAZEEN010000066.1:0-15604 GCA_964511115.1 uncultured Paludibacter sp.
CTCGATTCACTTTTTACAAGTCAAAAATCAATTTCGAAAGCAACTGCTGATTTATACTTAAATTAATAATCTTTCATTCTCCTTCTATAGCCCGATTAGAGATAATCGGGCTTTTTTTTTAATTTTGTACTTCAATTACAAGTTATGAATTACAACGAAACACTACAATATCTTTACGACAGGCTGCCCGTATTTCATTTTTCGGGTGCAAATGCCTATAAACCCGGACTTGAAAATACGATTCGGTTGATGGACACCTTGAATCATCCTTACCGAAAGTACAAAACCATTCATGTGGCTGGTACAAACGGTAAAGGTTCGGTTTCGCATTTTTTATCGGCCATTTTGCAATCTGCCGGCTACAAAGTTGGTTTATATACTTCGCCTCATTTGGTCGATTTTGGAGAAAGAATCAGAGTTAATGGTCAAATGATTGATAAAGAATATGTTGTAAAATTTGTTGAAGAAAATGATGCAAGTTTTGAAACTATTCAACCATCGTTTTTCGAGGCAACGATGGCTATGGCATTTAATTATTTTGCCGATTGTGAAGTAGATGTGGCAGTAATTGAGGTTGGCTTGGGTGGTCGCCTCGACAGTACAAATATAATTACTCCTGAACTTTCTATTATAACCAATATAAGCTTCGATCATGTTGAATTTTTAGGTGATACAATTGAAAAAATAGCTACCGAAAAGGCTGGAATTATTAAAAACAATATTCCTGTTGTAATTGGTGAAACAACGCATGAATCAAAAACTGTGTTCGAACAAATAGCTGCAATTAACAATTCGTATATTTATTTTGCTGAAAATGAAATAAATATAAAAAGTATCGAAACATCAAACCTTAAAATGAAGGTTTTAGTAAATGACCTAACCAACTACATGGTAGGCCTAACCGGAACTTATCAATTAAAGAATATAGCTACCGTTTTAAAATCTGTTGAAATACTTCAAGAATTAGGTTTCAACATTTCTGAAAACAATATAGCTACTGGATTGGAAAATGTAATTGACTTAACTGGATTTATGGGGCGCTGGCAGTGTTTTGGAACAGAGCCATCAATTTTTGTGGATACAGCTCATAATTTTGCAGGCATCAGTGAATTGGTTAATCACATTAATTCATTGGTATTTAATAAATTGCATCTTGTTTTTGGTATGGTTAATGATAAAGATATTTCGAAAATTCTTCAAATTTTACCAACAAATGCAGTTTATTACTTTTCGAATGCAAAAATTGCTAGAGCTCTTCCAGCAAATGAATTAAAGGCAAAAGCAAATGCTGTTGGTTTAATAGGAGAGGTTTTTATAAATGTAGAAGAAGCTGTAATTGGAGCAAAAATATCAGCAAATACCAACGATTTTATCCTCGTTTTTGGTAGTAATTTTGTAGTAGGAGAGGCAATTGTAGCAATAAAAAAAGCAAACAGATAATTGAAATCTGTTTGCTTTCGGTAAGTATATTATTCGGCAAAGTTAAATTTATTAGAATGCATTTTTTGCTTTATAGGTTAGTCGGAAAACAATTGGATAAATTTGGCAAGCCACGCAATAGCCAAATGCCGATTCCAAAAATGCACAAAATCCAAAAATTGCTGTAAAAATATAAGATGCAGTTTCATAGCCTGTTAAATTGCTAATTAGTATTAATGCACTAAAAAGAACACCTATACGCGCTGCAAAAATTTTGGGACCGGCATTTATTGGATTCTTCTTAATTCCTAAACTGTTAATAGTTAGCTTAGAAAAATTTGCCATTGGACTATAAGTTGATAATTCAGCACTGCGTAGGAAAAAATCTAACAATAGAAATACTATCGGAATAATATTTTGTGTCAATAAAAAAATTACAAGTAGTATAACTGTAAATCCACCGTTAAAACGGGCTACATTTTCATCAATTTTTTTATTTGATATCGGGCAAATTGCATTTGGGTTCATAACGTTCATTTTTTTATTTGTTTACGATACAAAATTACAACATCAACAAGCCTCTTGAAATACCATTCAATCAGTATTTATTATACCATAAACACGGTATATTAGTGTTGTTCATAAAATAAAATGCTTATTATTAAATAGTTATGTTTTTCATATAAAAGGCACACTTTTTGATTTCAAATAACTAAAAAAAAACATGAAAAATATATATTTACTTTATATACTGATAGTTAGCAGTTGTGTTGCTATGGCAGGTAGTACAAAATATGAATTAAACTATTCGAGAATTAAGCCAGGCGAAAAACTTTACTATACTGCTCAATGGGGATTTCTGACTATTGGTTCGGCCAGTACTATTGTCGACAATAAACTTTATAAAATTGGTTCTACTATTTGTTATAAAATTGATGTTCAAGGTCGTACAAATGGTGTTGCTAAAATTTTTTATGTTCGCGACAAGTGGACAGCTTATGTCGATTCGTCCAATATACTCACGCACAAATCGTCGCGCAGCATACGCGAAGGACGGTATGTACTCGACGAAATGGTTGATTTTGATCACGACAATAAAAAAGCAACAGTAAAAGTATTTGATAAAACGAAAAAACAATTTCAACTAAAAAAAGTATACGATACGTCAGAAAATATTAGGGATATAGTTGGTGGTTTTATGGTTGTTCGAATGATTGAATTGGATAAACTAATAAAAGGTTCGGTATTTACAATCAATGGCTTTTACGAAGATGAAGGTTATAAAATTGATATTGAATATCATGGTTTTGAAACTATAAAAGTGAATAATAAATACGTTAAGTGTCATAAAATGAAACCTATAGTTCCTAAAAACGCTGTATTTGATGGTAAAAATTCCATTGAAGTATGGTTGTCGAATGATGAAAAACAAAACATTGTTCGCATCAAAGCTAAAATGTTTGTAGGTAGCGTAATTGTAGACTTATCAGCCTCATAAGATATTTTAATGAATTTAATGAAACATAAAAGTCATTTATTCCTCTACTTTTAGTATTTTTGTAGTAAGTTTAAAAAAAAATAAAAATTTCTGCAAGTGATTGAAATAATTCCGGCTATCGACCTTATTGATGGTAAATGTGTACGCTTATCGCAGGGCGATTATAATCAAAAAACCACATACAACGAAAATCCGCTCGAAGTAGCAAAGATGTTCGAAGATGCCGGAATCCGTCGATTACATTTAGTCGATTTGGATGGTGCAAAAGCACATCACATTGTAAATCAAAAGGTTTTAGAAAAAATTGCTTCATCCACAAATCTTATTATTGATTTTGGAGGTGGTTTAAAATCGGATGACGATTTACGCATTGCATTCGAGTCGGGAGCAAAAATGATTACTGGTGGGAGTATAGCCGTTCGAAATCCGGAAACTTTCATTTCATGGATTGAAAAATTTGGAGGCGACAAAATTATACTTGGGGCTGATGTTAAAAACGAAAAAGTAGCTGTAGGAGGATGGTTGGAAACCACTGATATTGAACTTCTTCCTTTTGTATCAGATTATTTAGCCAAAGGCATAAATAAAGTTATTTGTACCGATATTAGTAAAGATGGTATGCTTCAAGGACCGGCCATAGAATTATACAAAAAAATGCTCAAGGCACAACCCGAAATGTACTTAATAGCTAGTGGTGGAGTTAGTTCAGTAACTGATATCGAACAGTTAAACGAAGCTTTGATTCCAGCTGTAATTACAGGTAAAGCTATTTACGAAGGTAGAATTAAACTAAATGATTTAAAGCAATTTTTACTTTAGGTCTTCGATGCGAATGTGTAAGTTTAATTTATTACACCAACTAATTCGTATTTCTAAATATATATAAATCAAATAATTAGATTGTATTTTAAAATAACTAACAAAAAATAATTAAAACTCTATGTTGAAAGAAATTTTATCTATTTCGGGAAAACCGGGCTTATACAAATTGGTTTCTCAAGGCAAAAACATGCTAATTGTTGAATCATTAACAGACGGAAAACGTATACCGGCTTATTCGAAAGACAAAGTTGTGTCACTAGGCGATATTGCCATTTTTACCGAAACTGCCGAAGTGAAATTAGGGTTAGTTTTGGAAGCAATTAAAACAAAAGAAAATGCTGCAGTGTGTAGTATTGATACAAAAGCCGACAACGATAAATTACGTGCTTACATGGGCGAAATTTTACCTGAATACGATAGGGATAGAGTTTATCCAAGCGATATTCGTAAATTAATAACTTGGTATAATTCATTAATCAGTAGCAATATAACTGATTTTACTGAAAAAGAAGAAAGCGAAAAAGAAGAAAGCGAAGTAAAATAAATCAACTCAAAATGCTTGTAAGTGATATTATAAAAATTTTAGAAGAATTTGCTCCATTAAGTTTGCAGGAAAGTTATGATAATTCCGGTTTACTAATTGGCAGTAAAAATTCAACTATTTCAGGCATTTTACTTACAATTGATATTACCGAAGATGTTGTAAATGAAGCTATTGAAAATAATTGTAATTTAATAATTTCGCATCATCCGCTTATTTTTAAACCCATTAAACGATTAATAAACGAGGACGAAACGCAACGCTGTATTGTAAAGTTAATTAAAAGTGACATTGCTGTCTATGCTGCTCATACCAATTTCGATAACGTAATTGAAGGTGTAAATGCAAAAATTGCTGACAAACTGGGACTTAGAAACCGAAGTGTTTTGCTTCCTATGCATGATAAACTACTAAAATTAACTACTTACGTTCCCAAGTTACATGCAGTTTCTGTACGCGACGCTATTTTCGAAGCAGGTGCAGGCAAAATCGGAAATTACGATTCTTGTAGTTTTGCTATCGAAGGTTTTGGCACTTTTAAGGCTAATGATATAGCGCAACCTTTTGTAGGTGAGGCAAATAAATTGCATACTGAGTCTGAAATTAAATTGGAAGTAATTGTACCTGAATTTGCTAAATCAACCGTTATTAATGCACTTTTAAAATCGCATCCATACGAAGAACCGGCTTTTGATTTAATACCGTTGCAAAATACGAGTAATAGGCTGGGAGCGGGGCTTGTAGGTGATTTGGAAAATGAAACCGATGAAGTTGAATTTTTGAATAATTTGAAAGTGATTTTTAATTGCAAAACAATTAGACATACTAATTTATTATCAAAAAATATAAAACGAGTCGCGCTATGTGGAGGTTCGGGTAGTTTTCTTTTAAAAAATGCAATTTCATCTGGTGCAGATATTTTTATTTCGGGCGATTTTAAATATCATGAGTTTTTCGATGCCGAAAATCGTATTTTGATTGCTGATTTAGGACATTTTGAGACCGAACAATACACAAAACACATTTTTTATGAGTTAATTACAAAAAAAATGCCTACATTTGCAGTCCGAATTTCAGAAACTAAAACAAATCCCATAAACTATTTGTAATCAGTATGGCTACAGAAACCAAAACAGAAAAAGAAATTACCGTTGAAGAGAAACTTTTCGCATTGTACGACCTTCAGAAAGTAGTTTCGAAAATTGATGAAATAAAAATTTTGCGCGGCGAGCTTCCGCTTGAAGTACAAGATTTGGAAGACGAAATTATTGGTCTTACAACTCGCTTAGAGCATTTCGATGCCGAAATCAAAGATATTCAGGCTAATATTGCCAGCAAAAAAATTGAAATCGAAGAGTCACGCGTAAAAATTGATCGTTACAAAGAACAACAGGAAAATGTAAGAAACAATCGTGAATTCGATAATTTATCAAAAGAGATTGAATATCAATCTCTTGAAATTGAATTGAGCGAAAAACGTATTCGTGAATTTACTGCCTCGAAAGAATCTAAAACTGCCGAACAAAAGATTACAATTGATAGATTATCGGAACGTAAGCTTGATTTGGAACAAAAGAAAGGCGAGTTAAACGAAATTATTGCCGAAACAAAACAAGAAGAAGAAAAGCTTCGCGAACACGCAAAAGAAATTGAATTATTAATTGAGCCACGCTTGTTAACTGCATTCAAACGTATTCGTAAAAATGCACGCAATGGTTTAGCTGTTGTTTATGTACAACGCGATTCTTGTGGTGGTTGCTTTAATAAAATTCCAGCACAACGTCAATTAGATATTCGTTTACGTAAAAAAATTATTGTTTGCGAGTATTGCGGTAGAATTTTAGTAGACCAAGAACTGGCAGGAGTGAACCTTCCGATTGCAGAATAATTTTTATAAATAATACTTTAAGAAGAGCTCGATTAATTTCGGGCTCTTTTTTTATGCCCATAATTCACATAAAACTGTATTTATGTACTGTTTCAACATAATATTCAAATGTCAGAATGTGTTTTGTGAGATAAGTTGTTGTTTTTAAGGTATTTAGTCTGTATTTTATCATCCATGTAATTACACATTCTGTAAAATAGATTCAATTTTCATATAAATCGAACTATTTTCATTTATTTTCAGATATGAAATTAAGTCGGAATACTATTTGTATAAATGTGTAATACATTTTATTTCTAAAATAATAATTAGTCGTTACAAATATACATTATGAAATATTTTTAATCACATATTTATATAATATACAATTGTATTTAGTTTTACATAATTACAAATGTAATCATATTGAAGTATTACAATTATAAATCTCATTACTTAGTGGGTGGTAAAAATAATTATACAAATGTGGCTAACAGTATTTTTTAGCAAATATATATGTAAATATTATATACATATTAATCTCATAATCAATGATTTGAATAAATTATCAAAAGTTTTAATTTAAAATATATTTCATATTTGAGTAAATATCTCAATCATTAGTATATTTATATTTTAATTACTTGATTATTAGTAGATTTAAAATATAAAATCTAATTTAATACTTTATATATAAGTATACTTGACATATCACTTTAAGCCCTTATATATTGGTGCTTTACATAAGTTTCTGTATTTTTGTAATCTATCATCTAATTTACATTTATACATTTACTTTTGTATTTTAATAGTTCTGCTGTCTATTTGTATATGTGAATAAATAGAATTATATTTGTACTTTAATTTTACATTTATACTCTACATCAATAATTAAGATAATATGGACGAAAAATCGAAAATTGAAATTCTGATGCGTGAATTCAATTTGAACTCTGCACAATTTGCCGAAGAGGTTGGAATTAAGAACTCCACCCTATCGCATATTTTGAACGATAGAAATAAACCAAGTCTTGATGTACTAAAAAAGATACTCGGAAGGTTCCAGCAGATTAATCCAGAATGGCTTATTTTGGACAATGGGAAGATGTTTCGCCCAATATTAAATTCTCAGGAACCCACATTGTTCGATTCTATCGACTTAAATATCAATAAATCTGATATTTACAATGATAAAATTCAGGATAATAGTGAGTCTAATAAACAGGTCAAAGAAATAATTCAAGATAAAGTGGTATCAACTTCAGAAATTTCAAATCAAAAAATTGATAATGTGGAGAAAATCATTGAAAAAGTATATATACCACAAATTGAATACAAGCATAAAAATATATCGCGTATAATTATTTATTACGATGATAATACTTTTGAAGAGTTTGGCTCAAATGTTCGCCCTGATTAATTTCAATTTGCCTATTCAACTATAATTTTGTACTTTTGCAACTCAAAATACATTATTAATATTGGTAACATTCGAATGTCATGTTATTGATTTACAGACTGTAATAGATGATAAAAAAAATGCTTGACCTGATTGTAAAAGAGAACAAACAGCTTAACGATCAGTATTTTCTTCTAGTTTTGGGTTCATCTGAAGAATTACCCGAAATGCTCCCCGGTCAATTTGTGGAGGTGAGAGTTGATAACTCGCCTGAAACTTTCCTTCGTAGGCCTATTTCAATCAATTTTGTTGATTATCAGAAAAATGAATTGTGGTTATTGATTCAAATAGTTGGTGAAGGCACACGCAAACTCTCCCTTTGCAAACAAGGTGAATTGCTTAATCTGCTATTGCCTCTTGGTAATTCTTTCACTATTCCCTCAAAAACTGATTCTAAGCTACTTTTAGTTGGCGGAGGCGTTGGTATTGCACCGCTTTTATATCTTGGTTCAAAACTCAAGGAAAAGGGCATTGTGTGCGATTTTCTGCTAGGAGGACGCTCTAAGGATAATTTATTGCAACTCGAAGAGTTTTCGACCTACGGAAATGTTTATACAACTACCGAAGATGCCACTTTTGGCGAAAAAGGTTTTGTTACCAATCATTCTATTTTAAAAGGTAATAAGTATGACTTGATTTATAGTTGTGGTCCAACGCCAATGATGAAAGCTGTGGCTGCTTATGCAAAATCGACCAATACCGAATGTGAGGTATCACTCGAAAATACGATGGCTTGCGGATTTGGAGCTTGTTTGTGTTGTGTAACCGATAGTACCGATGGACATGTTTGCGTGTGTACCGAAGGTCCTGTTTTTAATATATCGAAGTTGAAATGGTAGATTTAAAAGTAAAATTAGGCCGGATGGAACTTAAAAATCCGGTAATGACCGCATCGGGAACTTTTGGTTATGGAACAGAATACCAAGACTTCATTGATTTGTCGCGAATTGGTGGAATAGTAGTTAAGGGAACTACACTTCGCGACCGTCAGGGCAATGCTTATCCGCGCATGGCCGAAACGCCATCAGGTATGTTAAACGCTGTAGGACTTCAAAATAAGGGTGTTGAGTATTTTATCAACAACATATATCCGGGTATTAAACAGTTTGAAACTGAAATATTTGTGAATGTATCGGGAAGTACCATTGAGGACTATATTATTACTGCTGAAATGCTTAATGACCTTGATAAAATTCCGGGAATAGAATTGAACATTTCCTGCCCTAATGTGAAAGAAGGTGGAATGGCATTCGGAACAAGCTGTTTATCTGCTGCTCAAGTAGTTAAAGCTGTGCGAAGAGTGTACAAAAAAGAATTAATGGTAAAGCTTTCGCCAAATGTAACCGACATTTCAGACATTGCAATGGCAGTTGAAGCCGAAGGAGCTGATTCCATTTCACTTATAAATACTTTATTAGGAATGGCCATAAATGCTGAAAAGCGAATTCCTGTGCTATCTACGGTTACAGGTGGACTTTCGGGGCCTGCAGTGAAGCCAGTAGCACTACGAATGGTTTGGCAGGTTGCTAAATCAGTAAAGGTGCCTGTGGTAGGTATGGGAGGTATAATGAACGCTACCGATGCCATTGAGTTCTTATTAGCAGGTGCAACGGCAATTCAAATTGGTACTGCAAATTTTATCGATCCTACAATTTCGATAAAAGTACTAGAAGGTATTGAGGACTATTTGAAACGACATAATTTTAGCTCGGTAAATGATATAATTGGAGCTTTAGAAGTTTAACTCTACTTTTCGAATTGAATGAAAAAAACTCTCTTCCTTTTCATTCTACTATTTACTTTTTCAAGCTTTTTGCAGGAAAAATTCAATACGGACGTTAATCAACAACTGATTGACGAAAAACTTGTGTTGGTTTTTGCCGGCGATATAATGGGGCATGTTCCCCAACATCAAGCTGCTTATATTTCAAAAACAAAACAGTATAATTTTGAACCTTGTTTTAAACACGTAAAATCGTATATTGAGGAGGCCGATTATGCTTTTGTAAATCTAGAAGTAACTCTTGCTGGTAGGCCATACGCAGGTTATCCGAATTTCTCAAGTCCAGATGCATTGCTCGATGCTACAAAATATGCCGGATTTGATGCCATTCTCACTGCAAATAATCATGTAGCCGACCGTGGTAAAGCTGGTCTGGAGCGAACAATAAATACAATAAAGAGTCGAAAACTTCTTTTTGCCGGAAGTTATCTTTCAAAAGAGCAGCGAGATTCTGTATATCCAATTATTATTCAGCGTAAAGGATTGAAAATAGCCATTTTAAATGCTACTTATGGAACTAATATGAATCCTGTTTACAATCCAAATGTTGTAAATATGCTCGATTCAACACAAGTATTAACTGATATTAATACTGCCAAAAAGCATAAAGTTGATTTAATAATCGCTGTTTTACACTGGGGAACCGAATATGAATTAGCAGCAAATCAACAACAGAAAGACTTTGCCAACTTTTTAAAGGAAAATGGCGTGAATATGATTATAGGTAGTCACCCACATGTTGTACAAAATGCTGAATATCTGGATAGTAGAGTACCAGTTGTTTATTCACTTGGAAACTTTATTTCGAATCAACGTAAAATAAATACCAATGGCGGAATCCTTCTAAAGGTTGAAATTAGTAAAATATCAAAACAAATATCGTCTATTTCATATTTACCGGTTTATGTTCACCGAGGAAATTTAAACGCTCTGTACCAATACCACCTCATTCCGACCATCGATTTTATTAAATCTCCTTCAAAATTCAAAATTCCAACCACCGACAGTACAAGTTTAGTTGTTTTAGATAATGAAACCCGCAAAAGGCTATATAATTTATCGCTTTGGGACAATGCTTTTACAAAATAATAATTATTAAAATATGAATGATGATTTTGAGTTTATTTTAAGTACTTTAAAGTCAATGGCTTCATCTGACCATTTTGACAAATTAAAACGATTTGGTATTAATCAGAAAACAGCGCTTGGAGTCCAGATTCCAGCTATTCGAAATTTGGCTAAATCTATCGGAATAAACTCAGAATTAGCAACTCAATTGCTTACTTCAAATATTCACGAGGCTAAAATACTTGCAAGTATAATTGATGATCCGAAGCAATTAACAGAAGAAAAAATTGAACTGTATATTAGCCGGTTTGATTCATGGGATGTTTGTGATCAGACTTGTGACTTATTACAAAGATCAGTTTTTAGTGAAAATTTGATATATTCTTTATGTGATGATAATGAGGAGTTTAGAAAGCGAACGGCTTTCGTGATAATATGCTCATCGGCCATTCACAATAAAAAAGCACCCAACAAACAATTTCTTGACTACTTAGAGTTAATTGAAAAGGAAGCTTGGGACGAACGGAATTTTGTTCGTAAAGCTGTGAACTGGGCATTAAGACAAATAGGTAAACGAAATATTTTTTTACATCAAAAAGCAATAGAATGTGCTGAACGAATTCAACGACAACCTTTCAAATCGGCAAAATGGATTGCAACTGATGCTTTAAGGGAATTACATAACGAAAAAATAATATCCCGACTGCTTGCAAAGGAAAAATTATTAGAAAAACATAAATTATAGTTTATTCTATCCTCTATTCGTATTTAAAATTGTATTTTTGTTTGAAATTGATTTTTAAAACATTTATGAACAAAACGAGATACATTTTTTGCACATTACTTTTATTACTGACTATTTCATTAACCTCACAGAACAAAAGTCAGGCTTACCTAAATTATATTGATAACTATGCACAACTTGCTGTAATTCAGCAAAAAGAGTATGGTATTCCAGCAAGTATTACCCTTGCTCAAGGCTTGTTGGAGTCTGGTGCTGGACAAAGTGTTTTTGCAAGAAATTCAAATAATCATTTTGGTATAAAATGCCACGATTGGCCTGGTGAAAGGGTGTTTCACGATGATGATGCTCAAGGTGAATGCTTTAGAAAATATAATAATGTAATTGAGTCGTATCGAGATCATTCTTTATTTCTTAAAAATAAGCCACGTTATTCATTTTTATTTGAACTCAGTCCAACAAATTACGAGGCATGGGCACACGGATTAAAGAAAGCCGGATATGCAACCGACCCTTCGTATGCATACAAGTTAATTTCACTTATCGAGAATTACGAATTGCATAAATACGATCTACAAAAAGAACCAAAAGGCTGGGTTGTTTCTGAAAAAAGTAAGGAAAATGTTACAAATCAATACCGACCAATTGGCAATATTTCAGCCGAAGGTAGTCATATAATTTATAAAAATAATCGTGTGCGATTTGTAGTTTCCGAACAAGGCGACACCTATGGAAGTATTGCTGATGAGCTTGGAATTAGCGAGAAAAAAATTCGAGAATACAATGAAGTTGAACAACGAAACCTGCTCGCACCTGGCACACAAGTTTACATTCAACGAAAAAAATCGAAATCAGCTAAAGGCTATGATACACATGTGATTAAACAAAGCGAAACCATGTATACCATTTCACAAAACTACGCCATTCGCATTCAGAAATTATACGATTTAAATGGTATGAATTATACTGAAGTAGCACGTGTTGGTAAGGTTTTAAAACTTCGCTAGATGAGAAAAAGAAATACTGAATCGTTGAGAGATATTATTGGTCAGGTGCTAAAAAATAATCATTTAGATAAAAAATTAAATGATAAACACTTGCTGGATGCATGGCCAAAAATTTTAGGTGAGAATATAAAACAATATACAACTGAATTACAAATAAAAAACAGAGTTTTATACGTTACGTTGTCATCTTCTGTTCTGCGACACGATTTATTTTTAAGTAGAGAAGAAATTAAAAATTCGCTTAATCGTGAAGTAGGAGCAGAGGTGATAAAAGATATTATTTTTAGATAGCGAAGTTTTTTTTCAAAATTTAAAATAAAATAATATGGATTATAGAAATCTTCTGAAAAATAATTTATCACGTAATCTGATTGATAATATTGCATTGACTGTTTACGATGATGTAGCTAATTTTCAGACAGTTTTCGATTTAATTTTTGATGAAGATGAAAAGGTTGCTTGGCGAGCTGCTTGGGCTTGCGAAAAAATGATTCAGAAGTTTCCCGAATTTGTTGACGAAACAAAAAAACAGCAAATTACGAGGCTTGCTTTAACTACTAAACACGAAGGCATACGCCGACTCTCATTATCCATTTTACTTTCACTTCCAATTTCAAGCACAATAAATGTAGATTTAATTAACGCTTGCTTTGACTGGATGTTATCCGACAAGCAACCTATTGCAGTTCAAGCACTTTCATTAAAACTATTAGTCCGTTTTTGTAAAATTGAACCTGACCTAAAACCAGAGTTAATAGCTTATTTAGAAAATTTTGATTCAGAATTATTGTCACCTGGGATGATCTCGAGTCGAAGAAATGCGCTTAAAGAATTGAATAAAAAGCTGTTACATTAAACTGTTTAAAAGTAAAAGTCTAAAATTGCACACTTTAAGAATAAAAGTGTTACTTTTGTACGCAATTTTGAAAATAGGTCGATGAGACTTCGATCCAAATTCTTAAGTTTAATAAAAAAAAACAATTATGTCATTAAAGAAAAACATTCTGGCATTACGTCAAAAGAAAGCCATTGTTGAAAAAGGAGGTGGCGACAAAGCTATTGAAAAGCAGGCAGCTATGGGAAAACTCACTGCCCGTGAACGTATCCTTACGCTTTTAGATCCTAATTCGTTTCATGAGTACGACTTATTCGTTGAACACGAAGAACGTAACTTTGGTATGGACGACAAAGTACTTGCCGGCGACGGAGTAATTACAGGTACTGGAACAATTAATGGTGCTCCAATTTGTATTTATGCACAGGACTTTACAGTAATGGGTGGTTCATTAGGCTTAAAGCATGCTCGTAAAATTACAAAAATTATGGATCATGCGCTTAAAATGAAAGTTCCATGTATTGGTATAAACGATTCGGGAGGTGCACGTATTCAAGAAGGTATCAGTGCATTGGCAGGTTATGGTGAGATTTTTTATCGCAATACAATGTCTTCGGGTGTTATACCTCAAATTTCGGTAATTCTTGGGCCATGTGCTGGTGGAGCAGTATATTCACCTGCATTGACCGATTTTGTTTTTGTTGTTGAAAATATTTCAAAAATGTTTATTACCGGTCCTAATGTAATTGAGACTGTTTTAGGTGAAAAAATCTCACAAGAAGATCTTGGTGGAGCTCGTGTACATGCTGAAATTACTGGTAATGCACATTTTTATGCAATGAGTGAATTGGAATGTTTGGAGCAAATTAAAGAATTAGTATCACTTATTCCACACAGCAATTTACAGAAAGCTGAAAAAATTGCACCTAAAAAGCCTTCATACAAGAAAAATATTGAAAACATTATTCCTGCAGATCCAAAACAACCTTATGATGTGCGTGAAGTGATTTATGCATTGACTGATGATTCAAAATTTTTGGAAATTCATGAATTGTGGGCAGCCAATATTGTTATTGGTTTTGGTCGTTTAAATGGCGAAACAATTGGTTTTGTAGCAAATCAACCCATGTACTTAGCTGGTGTATTGGATTGTGATGCTTCAGACAAGGCTGCACGTTTTATTCTTTATTGTGATGCATTCAATATTCCTATTGTAACGCTCGAAGACATGCCAGGCTATTTACCAGGCGTAGATCAAGAACATGCAGGTGTAATTCGTCATGGTGCAAAAATGCTTTATGCATATTCTGAAGCTACTGTACCAAAAGTAACTGTAATTTTACGTAAAGCGTATGGTGGTGGTTATATTGCGATGAACTCACGCCATTTGGGTGCCGACTTTATGTTTGCATGGCCTGGAGCTGAAATTGCTGTAATGGGACCAGAAGGAGCCGCAAATATTATTTTCCGCAAAGAGATTATGGAAGCTGAAGATGAGGAGGCAATGCGTCAGCAAAAAGTGCAAGAATACATCGAAAAATTTGCAAATCCTTATGTAGCTGCTTCAAAAGGATATATCGATGCCGTAATTGAACCACAGGAAACACGTGAATTGTTATTGCATGCTTTGGAGGTTTCAAAAAACAAAGATGATCACCGTCCGTATAAGAAACACGGAGTTCCACCTTTCTGATTTAGATTAAATGATTTAAAATTAGTCAGTTAATGTATTTATAATCATTTAAATAATAAGTATAATGAAAGATATAATAATAGAAACTCCCGAATTGGTTGATTTTGCTGTAACTGCACGAAAGTATAAAACGCAACTTACTAAAAAATTCAAAAACCGCAAAGTTTGGATAGAACCAAATCCATTCGAGATTCAATCGTATATTCCTGGAACAATAATTCAAATTTCGGTTAAAGAAGGCGATGTGGTAAAAGAAGGTGACCCACTTTTAATTTTGGAAGCCATGAAAATGCAGAACAGAATTGAAATGCCATTTACAGCAAAAATTAAAAAATTATTCGTAAATGTTGGTGATCGTGTTCCAAAAGAAATGTTGATGATAGAATTAGAAGAAGTAGAATAGTATTTCAACAATAATTTTTAAAGTGCTGATTAATAAACTAATCAGCACTTTAATTATATATTAGAAGCTATACAATAATTCCTATAATTTATATTATGTCAAATTAAAAGTTAGAAATGCCCTATTTATAACTAAATAAATGAGATTTTATGAATAGTGAGAAATAGTTCAATGTAAACTTATAAATAAGAATGGCTACAAACTTAAAATTTTGTAGCCATTTTAAATTTAGAAAATCTGAATTTAAATCACGTCAAATAATCCAACAATTTCTAAACGAAAATCAAACATTCGTTTTATATCTTCAGGAGTATCAATATTGCCATCAAATTGTTGTAAATAAGCAATATAAACTGATTTTATTTGATTGAAATTTGGATGACCGGCTAATTTTTTGAATACCTCCCCCGACAGCATGTTTGGCTCTTTACCTAAACTTAAAGCCGTTAATGCTTCAACAATTTGTT
>CAZEEN010000067.1:0-15465 GCA_964511115.1 uncultured Paludibacter sp.
ATCCTCCTTGATTACGTGATGACGAATAAGCTCCATCACAAAATATTTCAATCATCGTTTTCTTAAATCAACATGAATATTAGTCCACTCATCACAAGTATCCCAAGTAGCTATAACTTCTGGAAAATTAGAATTAACTAGTTTACAAAGTTTTCTAGCTTCATCCATATCTTGTTTTCCTGCAGAATCATAATCTCCTCTTATACCATGTTCACGAGTTGTAAACTGTAAATAATCTGTATCATAATCATCTAATTGAAAATAAGAATTTTCTAATACAAAATCTTTAATTTTCTTCATGTTTTACATTTTTTATTTGTTTAAACAGATCTAATATTTCAGAAGAATCATTAACACTCCAACCATTAGTTCTTATAACATAGAAACCAGGTTTTTCGTCTAAAGAACCACATACTCCTTCATAAGTAATTGTTAGTAATTCGTCCTCATTATTTTTACTAGTAGTACCATTTGTGTTGGATTCTTGTAAGAACTCATAAGTAATTTTGTCCAGTAATGGTTTATCCTCTATCATATTCTTTATAAATTGGTTTGGTTGCTTTATAATCACTATCCCATAAATCAGAACTAATTATAAAATCAGCTGTTGATCTATTACAAGCTACAGGTACATTATGTACTCTACATTGACGCAAAAGCATTTGAATATCTGCTTCATGAGGATTTGGATTTAAATCATCAATTAAAAATACACAGAAATCTATTTGACCATTGACAACCATAGCTGCTATTTCAGCATCTCCTCCCATTGGACCAGATGACTTTTTATCAATTATAGGAAATGTATTATTAAATTCATAGTAAGCAATATAATCTTCTAAAGTATCGTCAATTAATTGTCCAGTTGTACCAGTACAAACTAGATTATTATTTAATAATTTATGAGCATTATATTTAACCCACTCAACCATATCAGCTTTACGTCTGTCATGTGCTATTAAAGCAATTGTTTTATTTTGTATCATAAGTTCTTAAATATCTTAGAAACTAATTGACCATTATATAAACCAGAATATTGTTCTTTAAAAAAAGTCATACAATCTTTAATAGATTTAAACCCTTCTCTTCTAACAATAATTTCAATTTGATCTTCTGTTAATTGTTTAGGAATAAATTGTTCTAACAATTGATTCTCATATAATGCTTCAGTTGTATTAATTAATCTATTAGATTCAATCATCTTTTTTATTAATTGAACACACTGTTCATCAGTTGGATCTTTTGTAATTCTATCTAATTCTCCTAAAACAGTTCCTAATAAAGTTCTTGTTTCAGTATGAGAGTTTCGATAATCAATAATTTGTTGTTTTAAATTAATCATTTTCTAATTCTTCTTTAACCTTATCAACATGTTGAACTAATTTCTTAATTTCATCGATTTCTTTAATATAATCATTCATATATTCTTCCATTGTATATACTTCTTGTTTATTAGATAATTTTAATTTAATTAACAAATCTATACAATATTCAAATGAATGACCATAACCACTTAAACGCATTTCAGTACGTTCATTATCTTTACCTTCATTTACTGTATAAGGTAGATACAAATTAAAAAATGGTCCAGTCTTATTTGACTGAACCATTTTAAAGTCTTTTTCTTCAATGACTATCATTTGAAATATTTTATTGAACGTTCATTAAGTTTATCTATTTCATCTAAAATAGAATCAGGAGCAGTGATATAATATTCACCTAAAGCATCAGTATCCATAGAATCTGCAATCATTGCTCTATTATAAGCTATTTGAAATGCAATTCTTTTGTTTTTATCAAGAATTTCTTTTTGTTCTTTAGAATTTAAATCTTCCCAATCCCACCTATGCCATTGACGATCTAATTTATTAATCAATGACCAACCGATTACATTATTATTAACTGCAACTAAGCAACCAATAATTTTACCACGTTGTTTTTCTAAAATAGCTTTTAAACCATGTTTACTACCTAGTTTAGATAATTTACCATAATCGTTAACTACTTTTGCAGTATATGTATCTTTTTCTCTTAGATACTTTACTAAAATTTTTTGTTTTTCTTCAATTAATTGCATATTATTTATTTTTTATTAGTATTTTAACATTCTATATGATACATTCCATCTGTAACATTAGCATTATATCTTTTAGCATAATTACAATAATTATTATAATGTTCAAATTCAAAGCCATCTTTAAAAACACAAATATAATCATTTTCCTTTTTAATTACTTTTTTTGGAAATCTACTAACTATAGCAACTTTTTTAAAAAACACAGCACAAAAAAATGAATCATTTATTTCAATTATTTCATTTAATAATTGTCTTTTAACTGTTGTTCCAATTCTTTTAGAATTAAAAAGATAATCTAATTTGCATAAATGATTGTATTGAATAACCCCAAAAGGTTCTATGCTTGTTCTACAAAGCCAAAAAATCCTATTAAAATTACGAATATGCTGCCAACTTACCCCATCTCCTTTTTCAGGTTTAATAGGATAATTTCTGACATCATCAGCCTCTAATCTATATTCTAAATTAGAATAATCAATATCATTATAAAAATTTAAAGTTTTTAAATCATCATACAAGTCATAATTATTAAAAAAATAGTTAGATTTACTATGCCTTTTAATTTTTTCTCTAACCATTAATTCATTTGGATTTTTGCGTTTTGTTTTTTCATACATTTCTAAATTATGCATATGTTTAAACATAGCATTAGGAGAATCTGCAATAATTATTTCAGGATTTTCTAATTTAGCAAATGAATATAATTTTTTAACAGCATTTTCAATCTTTTCATTAGATTTTTGAATTGGATTAAAAAATTTTAAATTCCATTTTTTAACGTAATCATTTAATTCCATTTTATTTTATTTTTAAATTGTTTACATAAAAATAAGATAACCTCAACGAGATTATCTTATTAGTTGTAGAGGGTCACTAGTAACCTCTTTGGTGTTGTTTTTACTTATCTTTAACATGTATTTGAATCAGTCAGGACTACACTACTTTACCTTACTAGTTTATAAATTATAATACAAATGAAATATTATAAATATTGAGCTTCATGTCAGATTCAAACTGACGAGTCCTTTCGGAACTGGGTTACAAAACCAGTGCAATCGATCACTATGCGAATGAAGCAAATTGTCTCTACTTAATACACTACCACATGTATTAATAGAGACGTGGTTAGTTTATTTGGATTATTCCCGACACCGTCTTAAACTAACAAAAATATATGGAAGGTTTATAGTTACCAACTAATTCAATTTTATTTTTACTTCTGTCGAGGTTAAACCGAAGGGTTATTTATAAGCTACAAAGTACCTAAAAGTAGATGAATAAGTAGGAGTTAAAGAACTATAGTTTTTAACTACAATTTTTAATTGACTGTTACCAGTACATTCAAAACTAACAATAGCTAAATTAGAACTATCTGAATCTTTCATAAATAAGTAACCTGATGGATAATATGTAAAAACATCTACATCAATTACATCTGAATCATCAGACATAGCTACTATAGAATAAGTATATCCTGAATAGAAATTAACATAAGTATAACCTAACCCACCTTGAACTAAAGTTACTACTTGTTCAGTTCCAATAGAATATCCATAACCTCTATATAAGGTTTTTAAATCATTGTATTTTTGAGATTGACTAAAAATAGTCATTGAACTTAGCACTAATGCTAAAACTAATAAAATCTTTTTCATTTTTTAAATTTTTTAATTATTATATATAAAACAGTGATTATACTAAATACTAATAAGTCTCCAGTTAAACTAAGTTGATTTTCATTTCCACAATAATATGGACACCAATGTTTATGAGCATGACAATTAGCATGTTCTGCAGGTTTTCCACAATATTCACATTTTGGTCTACCTCTACTATCAAATTTAACTTCTTCAAATGGTTTATAATTAACAACTTCTTCATTTATGTTATATGGAGGAGTTATTAATAAACCATCTTGAAATGGGATATAAGTACTTTCTTCTATCATTCTACTTGCTTAATTGTATCTAAAATTGATTGTTTTGAAACTATTTGGTCTGGTGGATATTCACTCCCAGTGTTTCCACAATATGAATTTGGGTCATCTATAATTTCAACATTTTCAGCAGCTAATTCAAGAAGTTGTTTACCAAATTCTAGCATTGTAGCTTTTACATACCAATCTTTTTCAACCATTCGATTAGCTATACCTAATGCTTGTCCAGGATTTTGTAATTTAGGATTTAATATGTTAATGATAGTAGTTCTAATAATTTCTTCTAAATTTATTTTTCTTTCTAACATAACTCTTTTTTAGTTAAATACCATTCTTTAAAATTAATTTTTTCTCTACTCTTATCAATTTTCGGATAAATATCAAACTGTAAAAGATAATCAAAGTAATCATCAATTAATCCACCTTGTTTATTTTCTCCAATTATTATTCTAGACACCTCGTCCAGGGTAAATGTTATTTCTTGCATAATTCATTAAATTGTTTTTCTGTTAATACTTCAATTATAGCACTCCTATACCATTCTCCACTTAAAACTACGAATCCATAATCTGAATTTGTTGCATTCATTTCTAAAGATTTATTTTTCTTTAAATCAAATCCTTCACTAAAAGAAAATACTTGTTCATTATTGTCTAATAATTTAATAGCAACGTCAGTATAATCAGAACGTATCCTTAAATATGTATCTTGCTCTATAAAACCATATTTTCTTGCTTTATAATCAGTATAATCTATTCTTTGCATAATTTTAATCCCACCATTCTTCTAAATGTCTATTTAATAATTCAAAAAATAATCTTTTAGCTTTATCATGTCGAAATCTACCTAAATTTAAAGCATCTATTACATTATTATCCTTATTTTTCTCAATTTTACGATAATTATTTGGATATTTTAAAAAATAATCTTTTAAATTATTTTTTATTACTCTATCTTTTAATTCAAAAGATTTTCTATCTAATCCTTCCCAATTAAAAGCAACTTCATAAAAATCTTGATATTCCATTTGATAAAAATCTTCAATGATTTTATCTAATAATTTAACAGCAAGTCTTATTCGTTGTACATCACGATCATATCCTTCATATCGTTTGTGTTTTTCAATATAATTAGCTGTATTTTCTAATTTAAATTTTAAAACATAAGAAATATAACTATGATCAAAATCTCTATCATTCCATACTATTTTAAACCATTTAAATAGATTTTTAATTCCATCTAAAATAATATGTGGAAGATATTTACCAGTAGAATTCCACCACCATTTTTTTAAAATTTTCATATTGTTGTTTATTTTGTTTAATAATAAAAACCATAACTATTAGTAGAAGTACCAATTCTAGAATCTAATAATTATGGTTTGTCTCAGTATAATACTAAAGTTATTTTTTGGTCTGGCAATAATAACAATTGCCGGCTTAAACTACCACACAAGCCTACAGGGAACTATTTTTAAAGATTAATAGATAAAACTGGTGTTGAGTTACTAGGACTCGAACCTAGGGATGCCTTTTCTGTCAAAGAGAAATGTACCACCAACTACACCATAACTCAAAATATAGATTTAAATGATTAGCTGCTCCATCATTTAAGTTTAAAGAATTGTATACATAGCAGTCCATGTTCTTTCTATAAGAGCGGGTAGAGAGATTCAAACTCTCGTCTCCTGAGTGGAAGTCAGGAACACTAATCACTGTGCTATACCCGCAAAATTTAATCTAAATTCAAACAATGAATATAATATACTGTATCAATATCTTCTGAGTAAATATTTTGATAAGTTAAATCTCTATATATAATAGTTTCAATTAAAGACTCACCACCATATTTATATTCATGAATTTTTCTATCTAAGATGAATATATCAGGATTTATTCCATTAAAACCATTGTATTTATCTAAAGATTTTTGTAAACCTTCTCTTGTTAAAGAAGCACAACATGGTTGACCATCTTCTTTATAACTTGCTATGAATATTACTTGCATTTTGTAAATTTTTAAGTTCTATTGTTTCTAATTTAGTAAATATAGTTTTAGATGTTAAATAAATATTATAAACTTGTTCATGAGTATACCATTTTAGTTTATCATCATCTATTCCATGCCAAAGATTCGCCATATCTTCTTTAAAAGCCCAATAATAATTATAAACTTTATTTACTAATTTTAATTCACATTGACAATTAATTCCTAACCATTTAATTAATTCTAATTGTTCATTATTCATATTTATTTAATTTAAATATTAGTAAGCCCAGAAGGTAACACTCCTTCTTCCCGAAATTAAAAGTTTCGTGCATCATTTTAATGCTTTGAGCTCAAATTTGTAGAGGTTGTTTAGCTCTCCTCCTCTACTAGGTTTTAAAAGGACGTCCCTGCTAAACTAGGGCTAGGTTTTATACTCGAGTTTTTACCTACAACCTGGGACACTTCGTAATCCTTTTTGATACTATCTCAAGGCAATTAGAGAGGTATGTTGGTCTAGTTTTTGCGGATCTCTCTGGTTACGCTCCAGATCCTCTGGTTTTTCAGACCAGCGCTTCTACTAAGTTAGCTTGAGATCCTTAAAGTAAACAATTTATTAGACTGCTTATATCCCATCTACGCGCAAGTTAGCTTTTAACTGACTATTTGCAACTAGTCCTTGGGGATCCCGCTACTTAACCGTATTTCTCGGACAGAGGTTAAGCGGGGCACTTCGTGAGGATGGAGAGACTTGAACTCCCGACAACCACGGTATCAGCATGGGACTCTAAACCAACTGAGCTACACCCTCATTTTAAACAGTAACTATTCTCACCATGCCTGGATTTCTAATAGCTTGTCAATTTACCTAATCGCTGTTTACCAATTAAGTCTTTCGAAAGGTGGAATCTAAGGGATTTGGACCCTTGACCTTCTGAATGCAAATCAGACGCTCTAACCAGGCTGAGCTAAGACCCCTATAAAATCTATAATTAGTTAATGGTTCATTAACTTACGCCCTCCAGTTACGTATCTGGTCTTTAATTATAGATTTATTTTTAAAAGTTTTTTCATATGGAAACTTTAACAAAAACCCATTAATTAAAATGTTGCAACATTGTAATCTAATTAATATTTTATAAAACCAACTAGTAGGTAGCGACACTTACTAGTTGGTTGACACCGTGCGTAACGGCAATACGGTCCTAAGTCCGTAATTATTTAACTTCTTTAATAGTATCTATTTCATTACTTAATTCAGTCAATACTTTACCTAAAAGATTTTCACCCCAATTATCAATGTTATCCATTGCTTCTTCTTTAGTATAACCAATTCCCCAAATTCTATCATAAGGAGATGCTTCTACAAAAATCTTTCCTTTATATTTTAAAAGTTCTTGTTTAGCATTTAAATCTTGCATAAATCTATTATATAATCCAATTTTAACTAAATCAAACTTTAATTTATCCCAGATTTTGTTATCAAAGTTTTTAACTTGTCTACCTAAAGCTTTTATATCTTTAGGATTATCACATTTCATAATTTGTTCAGCTATAATATAATCATGAAATGTTAATGCTTTTAAATGCATCATCATTTGTTCGCCACAATTATAAGTAAACTCATCAAAGAAATATTGAACTGTAAATATAGATTTAGTCCAATTAGATAACTTACTTTTCCAAAAGAAATGATATTTTTCCATATATTTAATTTTATTTGAGCTCATACTCTGATTTGCACAGAGGAGTGTTGCTTTTGCAGAGCAATGCGTTAACTACTTCGCCATATGAGCATTTTATTTACTTTTAAGTCTCACTTAAACTTATTCCACGAGGTCAAAGACAGTAAAATTGTGCGCCCTGAAGGGATCGAACCTCCGTATTTCTTAATTATGAGTCAAGGGCCTTTACCTACTTGGCTAAGGGCGCTAAAATCTAACTAATACACTTTGTCAGGAATCTTGCTAACCATATAAACCTTTCTTTTATCTAGTAAACTAGGCGACTTATATGTGCTTCATACAGGCATAAAGAGATGCTTCCTGTGTACCCTTGAGATTACGTATTACTACGCAGTTGAACCAGCAACGCCGCTCTTCCGATTTATGTATCTACTCTTTGTAGTTAGATTGTTGTGATTCTGATAGGATTCAAACCTATGACCGTCGGAGTAGAAATCCGATGCTCTATTCAGCTGAGCTACAGAACCAAATTTGTAGAGCTACGTAACTCTACATGGATTTTAGTGATTACTCACAAAGTTTTTCTGGTCTTTAGTGTTATTACATCACGTGTAACTTACAGAATCACAGGCAGGCGACTTCCCTTTAACCCGAAACGTTTTTAAAAATTAAAAGAAGAATTGCACCTGCCATGAGTAATGTTTCAACATCAGCGATGATTTCTTCTTTTAATAGCAAATAGTGTATAAATTCTAGTCTATACAATATCTGATTTCCTTCCTTCAAATGAAGAATGAACTTAGTATAAGTGGTAGGGCTCGAACCTACGATTCCTTTCGGCCTCTGCGTCCCAAACGCAGCGTTCTACCAACTGAACTACACCTATAAATAACATATTGGTGGTCAACCACGTCTGATATGTTAGCAGACTGCATTAAGTTTATTACGGAAAACCTAATTTAATAAAAACGCTCTTGCCTTACGCCCAAGAGTATGTCGTTCATTTTTTGGATAATGAAATCTTTTGGAGACTAACCCAATATTTACCTCAGAGACACTCCGAGGATTTGTTCCATGGCATCGCTGCCCTAGAGAATACAATATATCCGGCTTTATAAGCAATCATGCTTTCACGCAATCGGTTTTATTATTTGCTGGCTTTAATATTGTATTTTGCAGTGCATATCGGGCTCGAACCGACGACCTACTCATAGACAGTGAGGTATTCTACCACTGAACTAATGCACTATTTAATAGTCTCTCCTATTAGTCACAATTTGTTATAATTGGTTTATTGTTAACCTTTGACAGTTCTTATAACTTGAATTTACTACTAGTCGGATATTTGTAGTAAAAGTATTGAATAAAATCCGAAATACATGTGCGCACAGTCTAGGATTCGAACCTAGGATGTATTTCTACGGCACATTAACAGTGTGCTGCCTTAACCAACTAGGCTAACTGTACATTTAATTAAAAAATACTAATGTGCTATTACGCCAAAGGGATTTCAGTCCTTACCAGTTACGGGGTGACCTCCAACTTGCCTTACTACTAATCATGCAACTTAATGTTTATCATGTTCGTAGTCTCGTCCCACTCCTTAGATGCATAAGATAAACTTATGTCAGTTATCCGTTCTAATGCCCACCACTCAAGGTAGAGTTCCAAAAGAATCTTTCACTGATGGCTGCTTCCAAGCCTACATTTTAGTATTTTATTTATTAACCTGTTCTTCCAAGGTGAGCATTAACGAACATAGACCATAGTACACTTTGTTTTCGTCAGTTAATAAATTTAATGGGTGCAGACCCTCGACTTGCACGGGAACTTAGCGTTATGAGCGCCAAATGTTACTAGTTACACTAATCTGCATGTGTATTCGATATCGGATTCAAACCGATGTTATCTGATAGAAGGTCAGATGTGCTAGGTCACTGCACTAATCGAACATTTTGTAAAATAATCTTTGCACACAACTCCAATATTTCTATCAGAATTGAAGTACAAAGATAATACAATTTTTTCAAACTACCAAATAAAATTTGATAAATTTTTAAAAATTTTAAATAAACAATTAAACAACAACTTGAGAGTTAATATTAGCAAAAATATCTTTAATATTTCCAACTAACGGGAACTTAATAGGATTAGTACTACTCATTGCATATTTCTGCTCAATCGCATCAATATACATTGTAAAAGCACCATCCGTCCCACAATAAAACCTACTCCACTCATCATCAGTCAAATATTGTTTAATATCTAACTGTTTAAGAGCTAAATTATCAAAACTCAAATGAATTTTCTTAATATATTGTCCCAAATTATCAGTCCAATTTTGTAAGTTATCAGTTACTTCTTGAGAACGATAATTTACTCCTCTTCCATAATCTTTATAACCTAAAATAAGACATTTTTGAACACAAGATTTTTTAATTTTGTCAAGAATAGATAATTCATTAACTCCGGCAATAACATGATAAACTACATTTTCTCGATTATTAATCGTAGATACAAAATATTCTGTAAAATCATCTGGAATAGATAATCCAACTCCATAAACTAACTTTTCATCAATTAATTTATTTATTACTTTTATATATTTTTCTGTATAAAGAGCTGTATAATTAATTGTAAGATTTGGAATTAATCCAAAACTTCTACAAGTTTCAAGAAATGGAACAAGACTAGGATGAGCTAAAGGATTACCACCTCCGCAATTATGAGTAAGAAAATATCCGTTTACTGGAAAAATATGAGAGGATGATTCTTCTAACGTAAGGTCATATAAATCTTCTTCATAATTTAAATCTATTATGTTTGTTACAACACAATTTTCTTTTAGACCTCCTTTAGTAGAATATTTATATTCTCCTATTTTATTAAAACTTTCCTCATCTTTAAATATATCAGGAAATATTTTTAAAATATCGTTTTTATTATATATATCAATTTTATAATAATCTGACGGTTTTAAAACCCTATCCTCTATTTTTCTTTCCTTATTCATCCCATGATATAATGTAGCAGTAACATCAAAATATTTCTTAAGTAAATATATTAATTCATATGCTAATTTTTTACTGGATGTTTTATAAGAAAGTGAAAATGAATCAAATTTTTTTGTTTTTCGTTTTCTATAACACCCATCTCCATCAAATAAACCATTTAAAGCTGACCTAATTAATTCCTTATCATCAATTTTAAATAAATATTGGATAGTTTTATTTCTAGCCCCATATCCTATTTCTAATGCTTCAAAGAATAAAGATTGAAAAGATTTTGGGGATACTGGCTCAATATTTATTGAATTTTTTTCAAAATTTTTGTAAACATTACATTCAAGCCCAAATATATCAGCGTAATTTCTAATAAATCTTTCAGAATATTCAGCTTCATTAATATTTAATGTTATTGATTTTTTTGATCCTTCAGCAACTATTAATCCATACATCCACATTAATTCCTCATCAATTTTTATATGCCTTTTTATAAATGGATTAGATGAAGAAAGTTGTACTCTGTCTTCTTCTATTTTTCCTCCCCTAGATCCTTTTTTTGTAATATCTGCTTTATTTACATATTTAGCTAAATCAATTGTATAATTTTCTAATTTAAAGTCTTCTTTTAGTTCTAATAAATCTACTTTTTTATCTAATAAATCTTTTGATTTAATCATTAAATCATTAGACATAAAAGGATGATCATCTGAGCATAATACATTAAATCCTTTATTCCCTTTAATTTGATATACCTTTTTATTAGTTTTAACTATATTATTAATTTTTACTAAATTATGAATAGAATCAAAAATATAATCTCCAATTTTTAAATCAGATATTTCTATAGCTCCATTTTCAGAATATACTACAGAATCACCTTTTAGACATGCTAATTCCGTTCCTTTTGGTAAATCTTGTAAAATATCAAGAAGATACTCAAGATCAGCATGCTTACCATTTAAATCACTTTTTTCATGACAAAACGCACAAAGTGGTTTACGGTCACAATACCCTGTAATTTTTATATCCATTGAATTTGGATAATCAGGATGTGCTCCTTCATTATCATCCCATTCTTGAATTTTAGTACCATTATCAAATAATGTTACTGTAACATTTCCGTTAAGATATTTATTTAATAATTTCATTGTAAAGCAGTTATTTGATAATTTAAAATAATACTTCTATTATTCTCTTTATTCCAGCGATCAACTACTAGTTTAAATTCTTGTTTTTCAAAATCAATTGAATCGTCTCTATAATCTAATTCAAAATACACTTCACGACTAGACCAACTATGTGCATCAATTTCCCATTTACTTAATGTCTCATTATAACGAACATTTTGAAAAGTGATATTAATTGCTTCCCTAATATCTTCATTAGTTGGGTTACTTTTAAAATCATATTGAAAAACAGGTAATTCTTCAATTTTAATACTCATTCGATGAGTATAAATTTGATTTGGGTCATCATAAAATTTATTAGGGGCCTCTGAATTATCATTTCCAAGGTATAACCAAGAATTTTTATTAAATATAAACTGTTTTAAAGTTTCTTTTGATTCAAAACACTCATTAGTTAACCCATAACCCTCATGATCAATATATGACCAATTAGAAGAATTATAATCTGAGGAAAATGCTAAAATAACATCAGAACAATTTGTTTCTTCTTTTATTACTTCTTTCAACATTTCAATTCTTTCAGGATTGTTTTCTTGATTAAGAGCACAATAATTAGCTTTTGTTAAAGCATCATTAAATTTTTCCCATTGCCAACCAAACTGTCCTCCTTCAAGAATAACTTCATTATTTTCATTTGGAATAATAGTATCCCAATTTTCTAAGGTACCAATACATAAAGAATGAGTACTTGAACTGTTTGTTTCAAAACAATTCTGTCTAATAGTTTTCATATTTTGAAAGTATTACAACATCATCATTGTCAATATTATCAATAACAGTTTGAAGATTATCATGCTCATCCCATACATGTCTAATTTCTCCAATAATAGATGTCAAATTATATTTATTTTTTAAAAAATCAAGTTTTGCAACTTCTGTTTTATTCCAATCATCATATTCATCTCCAATTCGATTTATTAAAACAGCACAAGCAATAGCAAGTTTTTTGTTTTTAGTATCACATCGAATTAATTCATTTTCATCATCATAACCAGAATACATAATCATATCATTTAAATCGTTGAGATCTAAAACACCATCTTTAATTACAATATCCCCACTCTTTTGTTCTTTTTCAATAACTAAACTATGTGAAGAGGAGGAGTTTGTTTCAAATACATTTTTTCTAACCGTTGTAGCCATATTTTGCATATATTACAAGTTTATCTCCAGATGGAGAAGTATAATTTTCACTTGATGATTCAAGATAATCTGATTCACACCACTGATCTAAAGAAATTGGAAGACCATAACGATCATCACATTCAGACAGATACATATCAATATTTTCTTCTTCAGATAAATCAGGTATCATTTCCCAATTTGTAAGTTCTATTGATTTTAATATGATTTGATTTCTTTCTTCTTTAGTAATTATATCATCTTCCCAGTCTGATTTAAAATATAATTCACTACTATTGAAAAGTTTTTCTTGTTCTTCTGTTAAAATTACCATTGAATGAGTTGAAGAACTGTTTGTCTCAAAGGTATTTGCTCTAATCGTTTGCATAATATAAAATAGTTGGATTATTAGTTTGTATATCTGTTTCAGGATACTTATCACTGAATTGTTTTCTGTTAAATGGTTTAGTAATTAAATGCCAACCATTTTTAGTAGGAATTGTAGCAATTATTTTAGAATTGAAATCACATCCAAATCCTAGAAAATCTGATTCAAATTTACTAATTGGATCACATCCATATTCAATATGAGCTACCATTAGAGGAGATATTTCTTTTTCATCAATATCTACAATCCAACGTTTTTCACCAATTGAATAACTACCACAACATGAATCATAAGCTTTACGTACTGCTTTAAAATCATCATTAAGTATACAATCAGTAATTTTCTTAAGAGTATGAAATGCAGTTCTTTTAAAACTCCTACTTGTTAAATTGATATAAGCTCTAGCTTGATGTAATTTACATAATGTAGTTATCTCATCCCATTTCAAATCTAGATATTCTAAACTTGAAATATAGTATGTTTTAATTACAACTGAATTACTTCCTAGTTCTTTATGTTCTTTTTTTCTTTTTAATAATTGAAGAAAATAGAAGTTATCTTCACTTTCAAATGTTAAAAGTGGTTTAATTAATTCAAGATTGTTAATTATCATTTTATTTAATTTTAATTTGGTACTATACCAGGATTCGAACCTGGACTTTTGGATTGGCCTTTTAAGCTGCTTATCGTGCTCCCTGTGCAACCATTACACTATATAGTACTTTATTTTTTACTCAGCCTTCAAATTAGCATATTCTTCTTCAAGAAATGCAATAGTTTTTTGATGAGCTTCAAGTTGTTTTTCTGCACGAACTAAATTTTCTTTTGATGAAATCAATTCTTCTACATAGGCATCGCGATTAGTAATTTGTTTACCACCATTGATACGTGCTGAATCCAATGCTTCTTGAGCATCAGTTACTGCATCTTCTTTGCGGATTAAATCACCTTTTAATGCTGCAATCAGCATTGTAAGACCACTTTCGGCTTGACGCCATACTTTTGCTGCTTGAACTTCTGCATCATCACCTTTAATTGCTGCTACAAAACCTTTGATAAAACTTTTTGCTTTTGTCATAATTGTAATTTTTAATTATTTAATAATTGTTTAACTGTTTTTGTTTTGATAATATTTACCATTGGTAATTCTTCATCATCAATTGATAAAATAAGTTTGGGTTTAATTAAAGATTCTTTATACTTTAATTCCATCTCATACATATAACTTGGAGGTTCTGTTGGCAATCCATACTCACTATTATCAATAGTTGAGGGGTCAATAAATTGTTTACTTGTAGAACTAATGTATCCTTTATCTAATGGTCCAATTTGTCCAATAGAAATTAAATGTTTTTGAATTTCCTCTGAAGTTGCATGACGAAATTGATTTATAGCATTACTAGGACCGCCCCTTTCTGTGTTAACACATATAGAATCATTTTCTATTCTACCTATTTTAAAAATCATACCTTTTACCCAATAAGATGTACACAACCTCTCATCATTTCCAATAAAATAAACCCAATCTCCAACTTTAAACTCCTGATTAGATTTAATATTCCAATTAAGTTTATCAGGATGATCATCAGGTAAATACTGTTGAATTTCTTCGATAGAAAGTTCTTTAATCTCAGTAACATACTTCAATTGAAATGAATTAGATTTTTTCCATTTGTTATCATTAATATCAAAATGATCATCAGTTAAATCTACGTCTTTATTATTATTTGTTAATGATTTAAATTTAAATACATGATAAAATTGATTAGATAAACATACTTTATACCACTTTCCAACTTCAAATCCACATTTATTTTCCATTTTATATCCATTTAAATCACACCATTCTTGAAAAGATAATATTTGATAGCCCGCTTTTTGATAGCATTCTAATGTTTGAGATTGATTTTTATCATCAAAAGATATGCAAAAAGATTTGTTATTTCCCCATGCTGGATTAGCAAACCAATTCTTACAATCATTTCCAAGTTTTTTATTTACAAAATCCCATTCTTCTTGAGTTTTACAATGAACAGCTTGTTTTAATGGTTGTTTTGGTTTATCTAACCATACTTCCAA
>CAZEEN010000068.1:0-15322 GCA_964511115.1 uncultured Paludibacter sp.
AAGGAACTACCAACGGAACCATCACCAACTTCGATGGACAATTCACATTAACCGTAACACCAAACGCAACCCTTGTAGTTAAATACATTGGTTACCAATCTATTGAAATTCCTGTTGCCGGAAAACAAAATTTTATAATTCAACTCAAAGAAGATGCAATAGCATTGGGCGAAGTGGTAGCTATTGGGTATGGAACAGTTAAAAAGAACGATGCAACTGGTTCAATTACTGCAATTAAGCCCGACAAAATGAACAAGGGACTTACCACCAATGCTCAGGATATGATAATGGGAAAAATTCCTGGTGTTAGTGTCATCTCCGATGGTGGGACACCTGGAGGTAGTTCGCAAATTAGAATTCGTGGAGGCTCATCTTTGAATTCTAGCAATGATCCACTTTTTGTAATTGATGGATTAATACTTGACAGTAAGGGAATTGGCGGAGCTCCTAATCCACTTAGTATGATAAATCCGAGCGATATAGAAAGTTTTACGGTGCTTAAAGATGCATCAGCAACGGCCATTTTTGGATCAAGAGCATCAAACGGAGTAATAATTATAACTACTAAAAAAGGTGTAAAAGGTGTAAAAACACAAGTTACTTATGATTCAAACGTATCGCTTAGTACTCCTCGTAACAAATATGAAGTAATGAGTGGGGATCAATTCAGAGGTCTTGTAAACGATTTGTATAGTAGCGACCCGAATATTCTTGCAAAAATTGGTACAGAAAATACCGATTGGCAAAGTCATATATATCAAAATGCCTTAAGTCACGACCATAATGTAAACATATTAGGAGGTATAAAAAAAATGCCTTATCGCTTATCAGTTGGATATACCAATCAAAATGGAACAATAAAAACTTCTAATTTTGAGCGTTTTACAGGTTCATTAAATTTAAATCCAAGCTTTTTCGACGACCATCTAAATGTAAAAATTAACGCCAGAGGCTTTTATGCCAACAATCGTTATGTAAGTGCAGGCGATATTGTTGGAGCTGCTACTTCTTTTGATCCAACAAGACCGGTTATGTCTGATGAGTCAGTATACAAAGATAATTTTTCAGGGTATTATCAGTGGACAATGAAAGACAATAATATTGTTTACAGAAATTCATTAGCAGCAGAAAACCCCGTGTCCAGAATAAACCAGCGTGTTGATAAAGCAAACTCCAACAACTTCAACGGAAATGCAGAATTTGATTATAAATTTCATTTCCTTAAAGACCTTCGGGCAAATGTAAATATTGGTTATAATACTGCCGAAGGATATCAAACTTTGTATGTTGACTCTCTTTCGGGTAGCGATACGCATCATGGTCGTACAGGTTGGGAGAAAAAAACCAAAACAAATAAACAAATTTCGGGATATCTTCAATACGCAAAAGAGCTTGGCAACCAAAGATTTGACATAATGGGTGGTACCGAATTTCAGGAAACTTACAATGATTATTCAAATGAATATCAAGGGTTAGAATCTGATAAGGTAACTACATTGCCAGACGGAGTTAATACACACATTGGAGGTTATAATTATATTTCAGATGCCGATAAGTATATTTCGAGATTAGCATCTCTCTTCGGAAGAGCAAACTATTCTCTTAATAACAAATACTTAGCTACAATTACTTTTAGAGCCGATGGCAGCTCAAATTTTAGAAGAGGTAAACAAATTGGTTATTTCCCATCGGTAGGATTGGGCTGGAAACTAAGTGAAGAGGGTTTCGTAAAAGATATTCGACAAATTGATGATTTGAAATTAAGAATCGGATATGGAGTTACCGGTCAACAAGACATGGGAGATAGAAATAACTATTATTTAGTTAAATACAGCTCAAGTTCAACAGGTGCAAGTATGCCTATTGGCGAAGGCAACACTTTTGTGCAACTTCAAAAACCAGATGCAAATAATCCCGATTTAGAATGGGAGAAAACAACAACTTATAATGGAGGTGTTGATTATAGTTTTTTCAAATCACGTATTATTGGCTCTTTTGATTATTATTTCAGAAAAACTACTGATTTGCTTAACGAAGTTAACGTTGGTGGTGGAGAAAACTTCAGCAATAGAATTTGGAAAAATATTGGTTCATTAACCAATATGGGAGTTGAGTTTTCGGTAATAGGTCGTATTATAGAGAAAAAAGACTTGAAATGGGAGGTGAACTTAAATGCATCTCACAACAAAAATACGATAACTGAATTAACAGTTATTGATGGTAAAAATACTGTAATTGAGGTAGGAGGCATTTCGGCTGGTACCGGTAATAATATACAAGCTTATGCAGTTGGACAACCTGTAAATGTATTTTATGTTTATCAGCAAAAATACGATGACAACAACAATCCGATTGAAGGCGAATTTGAAGATAGAGACTTAAACGGAGTTATTAATGGCGACGACAGGTATTTTTTCAAAAAACCAACTCCAGATATAGTATTAGGACTTGCGTCGAAGTTAATATACAAAAATTTCGATTTTAGTTTTTCGTTACGCTCAAGCATTGGAAATTATATGTATAACGACGTAGCAGCTCGAAGTGCTCAAATGGGCGAAACAAGTATATATTCTGCTTCTGGCGATGGATTTTTCTCTAATAAACCACTTTCGGCTTTAGAAACAAACTTCACTAAAAACGTAAAGAATTATTATCTATCTGATTATTACATCCAAAATGCTTCATTTATTAGATTCGATAATTTAACGTTGGGTTATAGCTTCAAAAACTTATTTAAAGTTATAAAATCTGGTCGTGTTTATGCAACAGTTCAAAACCCGCTTGTATTTACAAAATATAAAGGTTTAGATCCTGAAATATCAAGTGGTATTGATAAAGATATTTATCCACGCCCAACTATATCGTTAATAGGTGTAAACATAAATTTTTAAAACACAAACAACCATGAAAAGAATACTTAAAAGATTTCAAATAATTCTTGTAGTTTTAATTATAACTCTAACTACGCCTTCGTGTATTGAGGATTTTTTAGACATTGATCCAATCAGCCCCAAAATATCGACTGAATTTAGTCAGGATGAGGTATTTGCTAAAATATACGCCACTTTGGCTCTTACTGGTAATAAAGGACCTGATGGAGCTGGTGATGTAATTGGTATCGATGAAGGTACTTCATCATTTGTCAGATTAATTTGGAATTTAAACGAAATAACAACAGACGAAGCCATGTGTAGCTGGGGCGACCCTGGTATTCCTGAGTTAAACTTCAACAATTGGAGTGCATCTCATAGCAATATACGTGGTTTATGGGGACGTCTCTATTTTAACATTACCCTAATAAATTCATTTTTAGAGTCGACTGCCGGAATGGATGATGCTAAAACGAAGAGGCAACAAGCAGAAGCACGATTTATAAGAGCGCTTAATTACTATTATTTGATGGACTTATTTGGCAATGTAGTTTTTACCGATAAAGTTGGAGAAAAGACAGTGCAAGTTAGCAGAACTACAATATTTAACTATATAAATAAAGAGTTAAACGATTGTGAAAACGATATGTATGCGCCAAACGAAAGTAAGCCATATTATAGAGTAAATAAAGTGGCAAACTGGTTGCTGCGATCACGCATATACCTAAACGCCAAGGTTTATACAACTGTTGAAAAATGGGATTCAGCGGCAATTTATGCTCAAAAAGTGATAGACCCAAGTTCAGGTTATTCACTTTGTCCTACATTCCGTCATTTATTTATGGCTGATAATGCAGGAGTATTAGATGGTTCAACAGTTAATAAAGCACCAAACGAAATTATCATGGCGATTCCTGCTGATGGAGTTCAAACAAAAAGCTGGGGTACTTCACTTTTCCTGATAGCTTCAACACACACAGGAGATATGCCTGGCTGGGGCACGACAGAGGGTTGGGGAGGAAATAGAGCGAGAGCTACTTTAGTTAAAAAGTTTTTTCCAGGCAGTGCAGTCTTTTCAGATCCAAACGACTTAACAACTGCAAAAGTTCCAACACTTTCAGTAAAAGATGCTCGAGCATTATTTTTGAAAGGAGGCGTTATTATTAAAACGAAAGACGGAACAAAAGATAGCATTAATACAAAACTTAGAACATTAGGGATTGTATCAAACACGTTTCTGAATGGATATTCTGTCATTAAGTTCTCTAATTTGAGAGCCGATGGTCTTAAAACTAATGATATTAAATTTACGGATACAGATGTGCCACTTTTGCGCCAGGCCGAAGCTTACTTGACCTATGCAGAAGCTGTATTCAGAGGAGCTCAACCAATTAATGGCATGACAGCTCTTAATGCCATGAATACACTTAGGGCTCGGGCAGGAAAAACAACCAATCTTACAACGCTTACAGAGCAAGATATTATTGACGAATGGGCTCGTGAATTCTTTTTTGAGGGGCGCCGAAGAACCGATTTGGTGAGATTTGGCCACTATGGAGGCGATACTAATTATAAATGGGATTGGAAAAATGGAGTTTCAGAAGGTGCAAATTTCGACAAAGATTTAAATATCTTTCCAATACCAGATACTGAATTAAGCTCGAACAATAATGTAACGCAAAATCCAGGCTACTAATTTTCTCTAAAGTTCAATAAAATCAGTTCGAATAACTGATTTTATTGAACTTTGCAAACGTTTGCAATAAATAAAAATCATTTATTGCATAAATAAACAAGAAACCATTTTTGAATGTATTAATTTTACAACACAAATAAATTTCCTTAAATATTAATTTAATTAAAAAACAAAGTTATGAAGACAAGATTTACTTTTTTGCTGATAGGTTTACTATTAGCTTTTCAAGCTGCAACAGCAGCAACAGCTACATTTAATGTAACAGTACCTAATGATGGTGGATCGGACAATCATCTCCAAACAAACAGGGTAATGATTGTGGGTAATTTTAACAAATGGGATGCCGCAGGCGCTATTGAATGTACCAAGGTTTCAGACACAAAATACACTGTAACTTTAGATGAATCGACTTTTGCTGATCAAACTGTTACATTAGCCACAATTAATTATAAATATATTTGTGGACCGGACTGGGCTTATGTAATGAAAGATGCTCAAGGTGGCGAACTTGGAAACAATGTGTATGCAGGTACTTCACCTCAAGAAGACGTAGTAGTATATTGGGCTTCAGTTTGGAAAGATGTAGTTCCAGTACCTGGCACTTTTACAATTGACATCTACACTCCAAAAACTGTAACCGAAATGTATTGCACCGGTAATTTTAACGACTGGAAAACACCTGGTTTTGAAGGCAAAGTAGATTCAACTGACACTAAAATGAATTTAGTTCCTGCAAATAGCGATGCAAATGGTAATTACTTTAGCATAAAAGTATATACTAAAAATGCCTATGCTTTAGCCTATCAATTTGCAACAGGTAAAGCCTGGATGTATCAACAAATTCAAGGAAACAATGCGTATACAGATGTTACACAGCCATCTATTCTTTTTGATGCAGTAGGAGATGCAACTGCTAACCCTCCAGTTGCACCAGCAATTACTTTTAAACGTATTTACAATGCCTCTTTACTTAAAACAGTTACTCTAAATGTAACTCCACCTGCAAATACGAATCAAATGTATATTAAGAATGAAAAAAATGGCGGTGCAGGTGAATTTGTTGCAGGCGTGAAAAATGTAGATGGCACATTTACTTTTACAGTTGCAGGTGTGGATATCATGTATTATAAATACTACAACGATCAATTAGATGCAAACGTAGAATACAAAGCTGATAATACAGCAGTTACCGAAAATCGTACAGCTGATGCCCAAATAGAAACTACATATACTGACACTGTTTTGGCTTGGGTTGCTACAGGACTCAATGCCTTGGATGCTAATAAATACAAAGTTTATACATCAAACAAATCAATTGTTGTAGAAGGTGTAAATGCTAAAGCAGAATTATTTGATATTAGCGGTCGTAACATTGAAAGTAAATTAATGAGTGGTACATTCCGCACAGCTGCTTTAAATGCAGGTTTATACATTGTAAAAATTGATGGTCAAACCCAGAAGGTTTCAGTAAAATAATACACCTTTTTATTTATAATAAAAGCTGTTCGGAAGATACTGAGCAGCTTTTGTTGTATTTGCATTAAATGTTATTAGCGTAAATACAAATTCTTATGAAAACTCATTTAATTATTGTTATTTTTATTTTGTGCATAATTGGGGTTTTTGATAGTAATGCCAAAACAACCGAAGTTTCGCCATTTGCGGCAGGTGCCGACGTAGGTTGGCTAACACAAATGGAAGCAGCTGGTAAAAAATTCTATACCACCGATGGTACACCAATGGAATGTATGGCATTGCTTAAAACATTGGGGATAAATTCCATACGTCTTCGAGTTTGGGTGAATCCAACTGCTGGTTGGTGCAATGCTGCCGACTTACTCGTTAAAGCCAAACGAGCTAATGATTTAGGTATGCGCATTATGATCAATTTTCATTACAGCGATTGGTGGGCCGACCCTGGGAAACAAACAAAACCCGCAGCATGGACATTGTTAAACCTTGCCGATTTAAAAACCGCTGTGGGTAACCACACCCGTGAGGTTCTGAGTTTACTTAAGAACAACAGTATAACTCCCGAATGGGTACAGGTTGGTAACGAAACAGGCAATGGTATGCTCTGGGAAACTGGTAAAGCTTCCGTATCGATGGCAAATTACGCAGCGCTCAATAATGCTGGTTATGATGCTGTAAAAGAGGTTTTTCCAACAGCGAAAGTTATTGTTCATCTGCATAATGGGTATGACAACAGCTTGTTTCGATGGATTTTTGACGGATTGAAAAATAACGGAGGAAAGTGGGATGTAATTGGCATGTCGCTATATCCTAATTGGTATAAAACAAAAGATGATTGGCAAAACGCAAATAAAGATTGCCTTACAAACATGAACGATATGGTAGCCCGATACAACAAAGAAGTAATGGTGGTAGAATGTGGTATGAGTTGGGATAATGCAGCAACTGCAAAATTATTTTTAACCGATTTGATTGCAAAAACCAAACAAGTTACTGGCGGAAAGGGCACCGGGGTTTTTTATTGGGAACCACAATGTTATGGAAACTGGCAGGGCTATTCACTTGGAGCATTCGACAACAGTGGCAAACCAACCGTGGCTATGGATGCTTTTAAAAATGCAACAAACTTACAAACAAACACTTATAGCAAATTTGAATATAAAATTGACACGCTGTCAAAAACAGTAGTTTTTAATAAACAACTTAAAAGTATTGAGATTTACGATGCTAAAGGGGCATTGATTAAAATTATTCAAAATAACAATTCTATTGCCTTAAATCAACTTTGTAAAGGTATTAATATTTTAAAAATCATTGATTTTGAACAAAATAGACTTAGTACAATCAAGATTACAAATAACTAGCACTGTTCAACAGAAAATGAAAAACTTAATACTCGGCATACTACTATTTTCAACAATAATTGGTCATTCACAGGAATTACCAAAGGTTGTTTCTGGTAAAATTGTACGAATTGAGCAATTTAAATCAAAATTTGTTACTTCCAGAAATATCGATATTTGGCTTCCCGCAAATTATTCATTTGAAACAAAATTTGCTGTACTTTACATGCACGATGGACAAATGTTGTTTGACCCATCAACTACTTGGAACAAACAAGCGTGGGACGTTGACGATGTAATTACAAAAATGTTCAACGAAGGAAAAGTGCAAAATTTAATAGTGGTTGGTGTGTGGAACGACAGTCCAAAACGCCATTCCGATTATTTTCCACAAAAACCATTTGAAAGTCTAACCGCTGAGCAAAAAGAATTTGTATCGAAGCAATTAATTGAAAAAGGAAGAACAAATAAAGAATTTCAACCTCAATCCGACAATTATCTTCGGTTTATGGTTCAGGAACTTAAACCATATATAGATAAAAACTACTCGGTTTACACCGACCGAAAACACACTTTTGTTGCCGGCAGCAGCATGGGAGGACTTATTTCGATGTATGCCATTGGCGAATATCCAACAGTTTTTGGAGGTGCCGCCTGTCTTTCAACGCATTGGCCCGGTATTTTTTCAGTAGAGAACAATCCCATTCCTCAAGCTTTTAATAACTATATAAAAACTCATTTATCAAAACTAAAAAGCAGCAAACTTTATTTTGATTATGGCGATAAGACACTGGATGCCTTGTATCCTCCACTGCAAAAAGAAATTGACAAAACTTTGCAGCATGCAAATCCTAAGAACAAGTACAACTGGCAAACGCAGTTTTTCCCAGGCAAAGACCACAGTGAGAATGCATGGAAAGAACGTTTGAATATTCCTTTGGAGTTTTTATTAGGGAAATAATTAGTTGAAACACAAATGAAAAATATTAAAATCTTTAGTATAACGCTTATCATTATGAACTTTTCAGCAATTCATGCTCAATATACAACTGAAAAACTTAATCGCATGTCATTTGGAAGTATAAAACCTACAGGTTGGTTAAAATCACAAATGGAAGCCGACATGGATGGTTTTGTTGGAAACTTAGACAAGTTAGTTCCCGAATTGATAAACGACCCAATTTATGGAAAAGGAAGACTTCAAAAACATTCAAAGCCAAAAGATCTTGGTAATTTAAAAGAAGGAGATGCGGCTGGAGATGGTGGAACAGCGAAACACAATCCAACTGGTGGGACGGATATATTCGCAATGCTATATTAATAGATGATAAATTCGCAATAAAAAAAATCGAATCATATATTAAGCGAATTATAGCAACTCAAGACAACGATGGGTATATTGGAATTTATGATAAAAAATTACGGTATAAATTTACAAACGAAAATGGTGAATTATGGTCCAAAGCCACACTTTTTAGGGGTTTATTGGCATATTATGAATATTTGGGTAATAAAAAGATATGGAATGCATTGGTTCGAGCTGTAGAAAATGTAATGCAAAATTACCCAATTTACAAATCAAACCCATTTTACGCTGGACATGATTTTTCGGGAGGAGTGGCTCACGGACTAACTTTTACAGATGTTTTAGATCGAATGTATCAACTTACAGGTGATAAAATATACAGGGATTATGCCCTGTTTTTGTATTTTAATTATTCTGAAAATTTTACTTCCGAAAAAGATGTTCAACTAAAAAATATTTTAAATCCAACGTATAAACTTCAATCTCATGGGGTTCATACTTACGAACATATTCGTCCATTGATTGTAGCTGCTTTCGCTTCTCAAAGCATAGAACTTAAAAACGCTTTGAATATCTATTTGCAACGGATAAACCAATCGACAACACAAACAGGTGGTCCTATTGGTGATGAATGGATTGGCGAACGCACTGCTAACGCAACAAATACAGGCTATGAATATTGTTCAATACATGAATTATTAGATAGCTACACCCTGCTTTTGCAAAAAACAGGTGATTCTAAAGTGGCAAACCAAATTGAAAATATTTTTTACAATGCAGCGCAAGGGAGTCGGAATCCAAACCATTCTGGTATTGCATATTTAAAAACCGACAACAGTTTTGAGATGCTTGGAACAAAAAATGGCGAAATTGAAGCTAATCGGAAACAAACTCGCTACAAATATTCACCTGCTCATCAGGATGTTGCAGTATGTTGTAATCCAAATGCGGGAAGAATCACACCTTATTTTGTACAGTCCTCGTGGTTTTCTGAAGGAAAAAACACATTAGTTGCTGCATTGCTAATGCCTAACATACTTCAAACATGTATTACGGGAAATAATGTTATAATCCAAAATCACACCGAATATCCTTTCAAAAATAGTTTTGATTTTGAAATTCAACTCGATAAACCCACAAAATTGTGTATAAAAATAAGGAAGCCAAATTGGGTTAAATCCATTGTATGCTCCGAAACATATTTAATTGACAATGAATACATTGTAATTAACCGAATATTTAATCGTACTGACAGAATTAAACTACGTTTCGAAACCAATGTGAAGGTCGAAGAAGATATCAATCACGAAAAGTATTATCGATATGGTACCTTAATTTATGCAAAATCAATTGATTCAAATCAGGTGAAAGGAAAAGAATACTTGCCTGGATTTGCCGATCATATGTATAAACCAATGCAAACAATCGTACAATATAAATTCGCAGAAGGACAAAAAGCTATATTTAAGAATGGCAAAATAAAAACTTATTTATTGAATACAGCAACTAAGGAGGTTGAAGGCATTCAACTTGTTCCTTTTTGTAAAACTATTCTACGCCAAGTTAGTTTTTGAGTTCTTTAAGTATCATTGCGCCTAAAGAATTTAGCATTAAAGCGTTTTCACTAATTCTTTTACTTGTTAGAAAATCGATATAATTTCCAACAGGAATGTTGAATTGCTGAGGTGAGTCGCTTGCATTAAATAAAACCAGAATTTTATTGCCGTTTAATGAACGTTCATAAGCCAGTTTTTTGCCGTCAGTTACCATAAATTTCAGTTCACCATCAACCAATTCGGGGTTTTCTTTGCGCATTTTAATGAGTTTTTTGTAAAACTGAAAAGTCGCTTCGTTAAACCCAACTTTATCATATTCAGGCTTTAGAGCTTGAATATTATTTCTATTTTCTGGTCGAAATCTTTGTTCCTTCCACCAAAGTGGCTTGCGTCCAAATGGATCATCGGCTCCCCACATTCCCATTTCCTCACCATTCCAAATTTGAGGCGCCCCCAGTGTGGTAAATAAATGAATAAGATAAAGCTGTAAGCGTTTAAACGATTCTTTGTTTGGTTTTCCTGTTTTATAATCCTTATTCTCAAGTGGATTTGCATGATATTTATAGTTATTATCATTGTAAAAATCGGTGAGTAAGCGCGGTGCATCATGCGACGACGACACATTCATCATCGCCTTCACATTTTCAGGCTTTACGCGGCTCCACTCACTCAGCAAACTGTCTTTGAATTGCGAAGCATCAATACCGTTTTTGGTATTTGCGAAAAAATAACGTGCCGGACGATACACCTGATAATACATTACTGCATCGAACATATCGCCTTGCATGTAAGGAGCTGGATTCATCAAGTCTTTAGGCCACTTTTCCCACCAAATTTCACCAATCAAATAAGCATCAGCCTTTACCGAACGCACAAACTTACGGTAATCGCGCCAAAATCCAAGTCCAATCTGATCAGCCACATCCAGTCGATAGCCATCCACGCCTTTTGACACATCACCATCTGGTGCTAACCAACGTTTCGACACGTCAAAAATATGTTGTTTTGCACCATTATCCATATTTCCTTCGTAGGGTTTACCATTTATTCGTGTGCCAACAATATCCGTTTTCCGAAATTCGGGCATATATGCATTCCCATACCAACCATCGTATTCAAACTCATTTTCAGCAGTTTGCGGATTGTCAAATGCCGATACATTGTACCACGAACGATAAGGTGAAGCCGATTGATTTTTCAAAATATCCAACCAAGCCCAAAAATTTGTACCCGTATGGTTCCACGAATAATCCATAATAATACGCATCCCGCGCTTGTGAACTTCGTCGATAAGTTTTAAAAATAATTTATCTGCCGAAGTCCATTTCCAAGTCGCAGGGTCAGCCGGATTTTCGGTTGCCATAATTTTTTTATCACCTTCAGGGTCGGGTCCAAAATTAATATCCACATGATGATAGTTTCGCGCATCGTACTTGTGCAACGAAGGTGCATCGTTAATAGGATTCAGATAAATAGCTGTAATTCCTAAATCCTGCAAATAATCGAGTTTATCCAAAACGCCCTGCAAGTCACCCCCATAACGACGGTATTGCAGCAACTCATGAAACGGCTTATCCGAACCACGCATCCAACTATCGCGAGCAAACCAATCGCCAGTCCATTCGGTAGTTTTCCAACCAGCGGGAGGAACAATATTCATATTGGTAACTGTTGTATTTTCGGCAGTTTGGTCATTGGTTTTGTCGCCATCATTAAACCGCTCTACAAAAATCTGATACCACACAACACTTTTCGCCCATGCAGGTGGCTCATTAAAACCTGTTGAAGCGAATGAATAATCTGATGATAGTAAAGCAAATAACACGAAAGACATACATTTTAATTGTTTCATTGATTGTAATTTATTGGTTTTTTTAGAAAAACAGTTTTTTGCTTCATATTTTTGTACCAACAAAAATACGCTGATTTTCAATTCTAATGCAAGAATCAATTATTAATCATTTCGTGTTTAAATGCAATCGTTTGCAGCAAAAACAAAGTCAATTTTAATTTGTTATACATTACAGAAATTAAATATAGCTTACATTTGCCAATAATTTAATTTTAAACTATATACATAGTAAATTATAAATCCAATATAAAATGAAAAAATCAATTTTCACACTAATTCTTACGCTAGTAACTTTTTTTAGTTGGGCGCAAATAGTTACAACAAGCCCTTCGTTTATCGATGAAACAACTAGCAACTTTACCATCTATTACAATGCGGCCACATCACAATCTACTACAGGGTGTGCAGGTTTAAGTACTTTAACAACTGGGGTATATGCGCATATTGGAGCTATCATTTCGGGCACCAATTCGAGCACTTCCGATACCGATTGGAAATATGTACTAACTCCATGGCCTTCAACTTCGCCAACAAATAACTATGCGTTGGCAAATACAACAAAAAATTCACTTTCGTATAATCCGACTACAAAGCTATGGGCGCTTTTTATAAGTGGTAATATACGTGAATTTCTTGGCATAACAAATTCAAACGAAAAAGTTAAGAAAATTGCATTGGTTTTTCGCAACAGCACTGGTTCATTAACAGGAAAAGGATCAACAAACGGTTCGTGTTCTGATATTTGGATTAATGTAGGTTATAACGTTAACTTTACAGCTCCTACTGCCGATGGCGTAAAAACAGTTGGTTCTGAATTACCCATAACTATTACAACCAACTTACCTTCCACTTTAAAATTATATGCCAATGGATCGCTTGTTACTTCATTACACAATTCAAGTACACTTTCAAACACATACACATTTAGCAACGCAGGTGATTATCAATTTATTGCCGAAGCAACTGCGCAAAATGTTACAATTAGGGATACGCTGAATTATTGTGCAATTGGAAATTCAATTTCTGAAAGCAGACCATCAAACGACCTTCCAGGAATTAAATATCTTAGTAGCAACTCTGTACGATTAGTTTTACATGCACCAAATAAATCTAATGTTATGGTGATTGGCGACATGTCAAATTGGATACCGAAAACATCCTATTTAATGAAAAAAGACGGAGAATATTGGTGGTTGGACATTACGGGGTTAAATGCAGGTCAACTGTATCGTTTTCAATATCTTGTAGATGGAGCTATACGAATTAGCGACCCTTACACTGAGTTGGTACTTGATCCTTGGAATGATAAATGGATAAATGAAAAATCGCTGATTAATCCAAGTATTCCCGATTATCCAATTGGAAAAACGGAAGGTTTAGTAGCAACATTCCAAACAAACAAACCTACGTACAACTGGGAAGTTCCTACCTTTGTAATGCATTCAAAAGACAATATGGTAATTTATGAATTATTATTGAGAGACTTTACAACCGAAAAATCACTTTCGGCTGCCATAGAAAAACTCGATTATCTTAAAAACCTTGGTATAACAGCCATTGAGTTAATGCCAATTCAGGAATTTGATGGAAATAATAGCTGGGGATACAATCCAAACCATTATTTTGCACCTGATAAAGCTTATGGAAATTCAAATATGTATAAAAAATTTATCGATGAATGTCATAAACGTGGAATGGCTGTAATATTAGATATTGTGCTTAATCACGCTACGGGTTCGCATCCTTTTGCAAAACTTTTTTGGGACAGCTCAGCCAACAAAACAGCAGAGAACAACCCCTGGTTCAATGTAAATGCCACACACCCTTACAGTGTTTATCACGATTTTAATCACTCATATATCGGAACACGCGAACACTTTAAACGAATGGTACAGTATTGGATTACCGAGTATAAAATTGATGGATATAGGCTTGATTTAACAAAAGGTTTAACTCAAACACAAAGCACAGAAAGTACAGCATCGAATTATGACCAATCGCGTATTGATAATATTACAGTTTATTATGATGCAGCAAAAGCTGTAAAAAGTGACATTATGTTTATTTTGGAACATTTTTGTTCTAACGACGAGGAAACGGCATTGGCTAACAAAGGCATGTTCCTCTGGCGAAATGTAAACAACTCTTTTTCGCAAGCTGCTATGGGCATTCAGAGTAATAGTGATTTTGGAGGACTAAATAGTATTCCTCGTCGTTGGGTAGGTTATGCCGAAAGTCATGACGAAGAGCGTAATTTTAATAAAGCAAAAACATTTGGTGATGGTGTTATAAAAACAGATTCAATTTATCGTATTAGCCGTGTACCATTGAATATTGCTTTCTCAATGCTTGTGCCAGGTCCAAAAATGATTTGGCAGTTTGGCGAAATGGGATTTGATTACTCAATAAACTCATTTGGTGGTAGAACTGACGCAAAACCTTCTACCTGGGGTTGGTTAAATCTTGCTCACCGAAAAGCCGCTGCCGATGCATCTGCAAAGATATTAACTTTGCGCAAAATGTATCCAACTGTTTTCAATGAAGGATATTTATCAATGCAAGCAGGTTCAGGCGACTGGGAAAGTGGCAAAAGGATTTCAATTTTACATAACGATTTAAATATAATTGTTTTAGGAAATTTTAAAGCTTCAGGTAAAATCTCTGCCTTTCCAAATTTCCCTAAGACTGGTTCTTGGTATAATTTATTAACAGGCGAATTGTTTTATGTTGGCTATGCTAACTCGCCAATAGAAATTGAAGCAGGTCAAGTGTTGATATTAACCGACAGACAAGTAAATTTACCAAATTCTATTTCACAACAAAATGAAGCCAGTAAATTAAATGTATATCCTTCTGCTACCTCAGGCAAACTGTTTATAAATACTCCTACAAATGAAAACATAGTTAATATTTATAATCTTCAGGGTAAAAAGTTGGTAAGTCAATCAAATCAATCCGAAATTAATATTGATTACCTTACTAACGGACTTTATTTAGTAGAAGTATTATGTAGCGAAGGTAAAGAAACGCATAAAATTATAAAAAAATAAGTTGGTGTTTGTATGTTTTGAAGATACGCGTGGCGGGTTAAACTCCGTTACGCGTATTTTTTGTAACTTTGCAGCTTTTAAAAGACGACTGACAACGGACGACAGATGGGAGCGCAGCGGGCATTCCGATATGTCGGAACAACAGAAAGTCTGAAAACTATTTATAACAATTATTA
>CAZEEN010000069.1:0-3001 GCA_964511115.1 uncultured Paludibacter sp.
ATTTTGCCTTATCAGCCAGTTTATTACGAATAGCCGAACGACCAATATTCTTATCTAAAACAATGTATTTACAATTTACTAATTTGTCAATTTCTTTATTATCATCCAAAAAAATAGAAGAACCATCTTCCATTACAATAATTTCGAAATCGATATATTGCTCCAAAGCCTGCTGATGCAAATCTTTTACAAGCTTTACGATATTATAATTATATGTAGGAATAAGGATTGAAAGCATTTTTTTCTGATTTTCACTGCAAATATACAAATTAATAACAAAAACAGCCAATCACATTACTGTAATCGGCTATTTTTAAAATTATCAATTGTTAATTATCAATTGTCAATTAGTATTCATCCCAACTCTTAATCTTAATATCTTCCACTGTCATGCTGCAAAATGCAGTGATAAAGGCCGAAGCCAGGCGTGCATTGGTAAGCAAAGGGATATTAAAATCAATAGCACCACGACGAATAGTATAGTCGTTTTTCAACTCACGTTCAGTCGTGTTTTTAGGGATATTCACCACCAAATCGAATTGTTTGTTAGCTAACATATCTTTTACATTGAATTCGCCTTCTTCGTCAGGCCATTGAACAGCTGTTGCGGTTACTCCATTTTCGGCAAGAAAGCGTTGTGTACCTCGTGTAGCGTACAATTCGTAGCCTTTCTTCTGCAACAAAGCACATGCGTCAGACAGTTCAACTTTCGATTTTGGTTCGCCCGACGAAATTAGAATACGTTTCTTTGGAATGCGGAAACCTACCGAAAGCAGCGATTTCAGAATTGCTTCCGAAAAATCGTCGCCAATACAACCCACTTCGCCTGTAGAAGCCATATCAACACCCAAAACCGGGTCGGCAAGCTGCAAGCGGTGGAACGAGAATTGCGATGCTTTGATACCCACATAGTCGAGGTCGAAAGCTGATTTTTCGGGTTTTTCAACCGGCAATCCCAACATTACTTTGGTAGCCAATTCGATAAAGTTCAGTTTCAATACTTTCGAAACAAATGGGAACGAGCGCGACGAACGCAAGTTACATTCAATTACTTTGATATAGTTGTCCTTTGCGAGGAACTGAATGTTGAATGGTCCGGAGATATTCAAGGATTTAGCAATTTCGCTGGCAATTTTCTTAATACGACGAATGGTTTCCACATAAATTTTTTGTGGAGGAAACTGCGTTGTGGCATCACCAGAGTGAACTCCCGCAAATTCTACGTGTTCCGAAATGGCATAAACTAATACTTCGCCATTTTTGGCTACAGCATCAATTTCAATTTCTTTACAGCGTTCCAAAAATTCTGAAATAACTACCGGATGTTTTTTAGATACTTCGGTAGCCAGTTTCAGGAAGTTCTCCAATTGTGAAGCATCATGACAAACGTTCATGGCTGCACCCGAAAGCACATACGAAGGACGAACCAACACGGGGAAACCCACTTCTTTTACAAACTCGTGCACATCATCAAATGTAGTTAATTCTTTCCAACGTGGCTGGTCAATTTTCAAGGCATCGAGCATGGAAGAGAACTTGTGACGATCTTCAGCGCGGTCAATATCAACGGCTTGCGTTCCCAATATCGTTACATTTTCACCTGCTAATTTCAGTGCTAAGTTATTTGGAATCTGCCCACCCGTTGAAACAATTGTTCCCATCGGATTTTCCATTTCCATAATATCCATAACGCGTTCGAAGCTTAACTCGTCGAAATACAGACGGTCGCACATATCGTAATCGGTCGATACTGTTTCGGGGTTGTAATTAATCATTACCGAGCGAAAACCTTCTTTACGAATAGTCATCAGCGCATTTACACCACACCAGTCGAACTCTACCGACGAACCGATACGGTATGCTCCTGAACCGAGAACCACAACAGAGCGGTGGTCGCCAAGGTATTTCATATCACTGGCTGTTCCGCCATAAGTCAGGTACAAATAATTGGTTTGTGCCGGATATTCAGCAGCCAGTGTGTCAATTTGTTTAACTACAGGCTTAATGCCGAGGCTTTTGCGGTATTCGCGCGTCAGTTTTATTTTTGCGTCAATTTCGTCGTTACTACATTTGGTTACCAAACGTGTAATTTGGAAATCGGAGAAACCTGTTAGTTTTGCTTCGAAAAGCAATTCGGTTGGCAATGTTTGCAACGAATTGAATTCTTCTAATTTATGTTCGAGCGTTACAATGCGTTGCAATTTATGTAAGAACCAACGGTCGATTTTGGTCAAATCGTGCAATTTGTCCACCGAATAACCGCTATGAAGTGCCTGTGCAACATAGAAAACACGCTTGTCGGTCGGTTTCGAAAGGGCTGTGTCCAAATCATCGGCATACATGGCCTTGTTGGCTACAAATCCGTGCATTCCAAGTCCAATCATACGCAAGCCTTTTTGGAATGCTTCTTCGAAATTTCGTCCGATGGACATGATTTCGCCTACCGATTTCATACTTGAACCCAACTGACGACTTACGCCCTGGAATTTACCTAAATCCCAACGAGGAATTTTACAAACAATATAATCGAGTGCAGGTTCGAAGAAAGCTGAAGTATCTTTTGTTACCGAGTTTTTCAACTCAGGAAGTCCGTAGCCCAAGCCCAATTTAGCAGCCACAAAAGCCAACGGATAACCTGTTGCTTTGGAAGCCAGAGCCGAAGAACGACTTAAACGAGCGTTTACTTCAATTACGCGGTAATCTTCCGAAACTGTATCGAAAGCATATTGCACATTACATTCACCCACAATACCAATGTGGCGAATAATGCGGATAGCGAGCTCACGCAATTTATGATATTCGCTGTTTGTCAATGTTTGCGAAGGAGCTACTACAATACTTTCGCCGGTATGAATACCAAGCGGGTCGAAGTTTTCCATATTACAAACCGTAATACAGTTATCGTAACGGTCGCGAACTACTTCGTATTCAATTTCTTTCCATCCTTTGAGCGATTTTTCGACCAACACCTGATTTGAATAAGCAAAAGCTCTGTCAACCA
>CAZEEN010000069.1:3101-4352 GCA_964511115.1 uncultured Paludibacter sp.
AACTCGCCAGCTTCACCAATTTTCAAAGCACCCGAACCAAGTACCAATACTTTTTTGACATCGCCTTTTTCAACTCCTTTGTATTCTTGTTTTGTTACCAAACGACTGTCAATTTCCTTTTCAATCATTGACACCACATCAAATTCGGATGCGCTTTCGCCTCCTCCTTTGGAGGAGGTCGGGAGGAGGTCTAAGAATACATCAAATAAAAATTCAGTATCGGTAGGCCCTGAAGCAGCTTCGGGGTGGAACTGAGCCGAGAACCAAGGCATTGTTTTATGACGAATACCTTCGTTGGTACCATCATTCATATTTACAAACAACGATTCCCAGTCGGCACTCAAGGTTTTGTTGTCAACTGCAAAACCATGATTTTGTGACGTAATAAAAGCACGTTGCGTACCAACCAATTGCACTGGTTGGTTGTGGCTACGGTGACCGTATTTCAGCTTGTAAGTTTTTGCACCTCCGGCAACCGAAAGCAACTGATTACCCATACAAATACCGAAAATAGGTTTTCCGGTTTTCATGGTTTCCTGTATGTGGCGCACAGTATCTTGTGCATATTCAGGGTCGCCGGGTCCGTTTGAAATGAAAAGTCCGTCGAATTCTATGTGGTTATAGTCGTAATCCCATGGCACACGAATAACAGTTGTATCGCGTTTTAGTAAGCAGCGAATTATATTGTGCTTTACACCGCAATCCACCAAAAGTACGCGTTTTTTACCCGCTCCATAAGTGATAACTTCTTTGCAGCTCACTTTAGCCACCTGATTTTCATCATCGGGGTTGATAAATTCAATATCGTCGCCATCAGGGAAAACAAGTTTACCACGCATGGTCCCTTTTTCGCGCACTAACTTTGTAAGTTCACGTGTGTCGATACCAAAAATTCCGGGTACTTCGTTTTCCTTCAACCAATCGCTAAGGCTTTTACCTGCATTCCAGTGACTGTATTCAAAAGAAAAATCGGAAATAATCAATGCTGATGCTTGAATTTTTTCCGATTCGTAAAAAGTAGAAAGTCCGTTTTGAATGATGTCGTTCGGAACACCGTAATTACCAACTAAAGGAAAAGTAACGGCTAATAACTGTCCGGCGTAAGATGGGTCAGTTAAACTTTCGGGATACCCGACCATGGCCGTATTAAAAACTACTTCTCCGGCAACCGCTTTTTCATAACCAAAGGATTTACCTTCGAAAACGGTACCATCCTCCAAAACTAACTGAAAGGGCTTGTACTTTTGCATA
>CAZEEN010000069.1:4452-14971 GCA_964511115.1 uncultured Paludibacter sp.
CAAATTTGTGCAAAAGTACTGCTTTTTTACGTTCCGTGCAAGTGGGATTTTGTTTTTTTTCTACATTTTGACTTTTTTAAATTACAAGCTATCAAATTGAATATTAACAGCATAAAAATGCATTTCTAATCTTGTATTAGCCTTCAATCTATAATTTAATAATGTTTAGTTACAATTACTTCTATTGCAACATTGTCAGTACGAATGCAATATTTTGTTAAATAAAAACATTAGCACACAGGCAATTTCTTAATTTTGAAAGATAATCATTACTTTTGTTCCTGCTTTTTAAAAAACAGATAAAATTTAAACCAATAAAAACCGTTGTTATTCTAATTACTTATTTTTAGCATAAAACAAAAATGACTTTTAAATTAATTAGAATTACGATTGCAGCCGTTTTAGTATTATTTAGTGGAATTATAAAAGCACAAAACGAATATCGTTCCGAAATTGGTGTATTGGGAGGTGGTTCATTTTATTTGGGCGATGCCAATAATCAATTGTTTGTTAACAATCAACCATCGTTTGGTTTGATTTACCGACAAAAGTTGGATACAAGATTATCAATTACAGGCACTTGGAATAAAACTAATGTAGTTGGGACTGGTGCTGGTGTGAGTTTCGATAATACTATAAACGCATTCGACTTGTGTGGAGAGTTTAATTTTTTCGATTACGACGATAAAATTTATAAACCAAATAGCAAAAAGCACAGTTTGTTCATTTTTGCCGGTATAGGTGGAATGATTTTTCCATACACTAACTTAACGAGTACAAAACCAACGTTTATGTTTAGCTATCCGGTTGGGGTAGGTTACAAATTTATGCTGGGCGAGCGGTTTCATTTGAATTTAATATGGTCGCAGCGTTTGTTGCTCACAGATAAAATGGAAGGCAAATTTCAGTTGAACAATGCAAATGGACTTAACGGAACAAACATTTTTAACAACGACATGCTTTCGACATTTTCGGTAGGATTAACTTACAATATTTGGAAAAAAGGTTGCGATTGTTTGCAATTTTAATAATTTAGACACCTAATTTTTATACGTATAACACGATTCAACTATGTCATCTTTTAAAGATAAAATTGATAAAAGCCGCTTACCCAAACACATTGCCATAATAATGGATGGTAACGGACGTTGGGCAAAGGAACGTGGATACGACCGAATTTTTGGGCATCAAAACGGTGTAGTGTCGGTACGCGAAGTTACCGAAGCAGCTGCCGAAACCGGAATTGATTACCTCACCTTATATGCTTTTTCAACCGAAAACTGGGGACGTCCACAAGCCGAGGTAGATGCCTTGATGGAATTGCTTATTGATACTATAGAGAAAGAAACTCCTACATTAAATAAAAACAATGTACGGCTTTTAGCTATCGGCGATTTGAGTCGTTTGCCCGTGAATGCTGGCATCAAATTGCAGCGTTGCATTGAAGATACAAGTAAAAACACTGGTTTAGGATTAGTTTTGGCGTTAAGTTATTCGTCGCGCTGGGAGATTAAAAATGCCATGATTGAAATTGGGAAGGAAGTTTGCAAAGGCAACCTTACACCCAATGAAATTACCGATGAACTTATTTCATCTTATCTCACAACCAAATCAATTCCCGACCCTGATTTACTCATTCGCACAAGTGGCGAAACCCGTATAAGCAACTTTTTACTTTGGCAAATTGCCTATACCGAACTATATTTCACGCCTACTCACTGGCCCGATTTCCGCAAAGAAAACTTCTACGAAGCTATCTGCGACTTTCAGTGCCGCGAACGCCGGTTTGGAAAAACAAAATAATCGAACTATTTAGCATTCGCCGATTTACAGCAAAAAAATATGCAGTTAAAAAAACTTTTCTCCGTTATTTTATTCTTTCTTGCAGGTCAACTGCTTATTGCTCAAGATGCAATACCAACTGACAGCCTTCCCGCAATTGAATACTCCAATGCAGCTCCAACTTACGAAATTGCAGCTATTTCTGTAACTGGTGCAGCCAACTACGAAGATTTTGTACTTGTCGGCTTTTCTGGTCTTTCGGTTGGCGATGTTATCAAAGTACCAGGTGATGCCATTACCGGTGCCGTAAAACGATTTTGGAAACAAGGTTTGTTTTCAGATGTGAAGATTTATGCTACTAAAATTCAGGATGGCAAAATTTGGTTGAATATAGCACTTAAAGAACGTCCACGCGTATCTGAAATCAATTTTTCGGGTCTAAAGAAAGGTGAAATTGAAGACCTCGAGTCCAAGCTTGGAATTGTAAAAGGCAATCAGATTACACCAAACATCTCGGACAGAGCGGTAAAAGTGATTAAAAAGCACATGGAGGAAAAAGGCTTTTTAAATGTAGAAGCCAATGTATTACAAAAAAACGACCCCAACAAAGCTGGTCATGTGATTGTAGATATTCAGGTGGATAAAAAACTGAAAACACGTGTTCATCAAATTATTGTAACTGGAAATAAAGCCCTTACTTTTAATCAGATAAACAAGGCGATGAAAAAAACGAACGACAATAATTGGCGTAACTTTTTCAGAACCAAGAAGTTTGTAAAAGAAGAATACGAAAAAGATAAAACTGCTTTAATCGAAAAATACAACGAAATTGGTTATCGCGATGCCTATATTGTAACTGACAGCGTTGTAAAATTTGATGATAAAAGCGTGAGCGTATATTTAACTGTTGATGAAGGTAAAAAATATTATTTCCGCAACATAAAATGGATTGGAAATACCATATATCCATTCGATTATTTGGATATGGTTCTTGGCATCAAAAAAGGGGATGTTTACAATCAAAAACATTTGATGGAACGTATACAAACTGATGAAAACGATGCTGTAAGTAAGTTATATCAGGACAGAGGTTACCTTTTTTCGCAAATTGAACCCGTAGAAGTGCTGATTGAGAATGACTCTATCGATTTCGAAATGCGTATTTACGAAGGAAAACCAGCTACTATCAACGAAATCAACATCAAAGGAAATACGCGTGTTTACGAACACGTGGTTCGTCGCGAACTACGCACCAAACCCGGACAACTTTATAGTCAGTCGGATATTATGCGTTCGCTGCGTGAGTTGGCACAAATGGGACATTTCGACCAAGAAAAAATAAAACCGGATATTGAACCAAATCAGGAAGATGGAACTGTTGATATTACTTACAATCTCGAAACGAAAGGGAGTGATCAGGTTGAATTTTCGGCTGGTTGGGGTGCAACAGGAATTGTTGGAAGCATTGGTTTGAAATTCAGCAACTTTGCAATACAAAATTTATTCCGTCCCGAAACCTATCGTATTGTACCACAAGGCGAAGGACAAACTTTCTCTATCAATGCCCGCACTAACGGTCAATCGTATACATCTGTCAGCATGTCATTTCTAGAGCCTTGGTTGGGAGGTAAAAGACCAAATTCGTTATCTACTTCTGTGTATTATTCGAGCCAAACTGCCATTGCAGATCGCTATTTAACAAGTATGCAAGATATGTATAGCAGTGGATACGGATATTCGCCTTATGGATATGGCAGCAGTGGATACGGTGGCAGCTATGGTGGATATGGTGGTAGTAGCTATGGTGGCTACGACAACTTATATCAATTAAATTATGACCCCGAAAAATATATGCGTACGTTAGGAGCATCTATTGGATATGGAAAACGTTTAAATTGGCCTGATGACTTTTTTACGTTTTACGGCGAGTTATCGTACCAGCGCTTTATGCTAAGCGACTGGTATCCGCAAATGTTCCCAATGACAGAAGGTCAGTTCAACAATATAAGTTTAAACCTTACATTAAGCAGAAACTCTATTGATAATCCAATATTCACACGTAGCGGTTCGTCTTTTTCACTCGGATTAAAAGTAACTCCACCTTATTCGGCAATGAATGGGGGCAAAGTAAATGGGAAGTCCTATTCGGATATTACAATGACAAACCAAGATCGTTATCGTTGGATTGAATATCACAAATGGACTTTCACTGGCAAAACCTTTACACCGCTCGATGCAAGCAATAAACTTGTCTTGATGAGCCGTATGATGTTCTCGTATGTTGGCAATTTTAATATAAACGCACAATCTCCTTTCGAAACATTCTACATGGGTGGCGATGGCATGTCAGCATACACCAGTTACGGTACCGATTACGTTGCTATGCGTGGATACGAAAGCGGTTCGTTAACACCTCGCAATCCCCGAACAGGTTCTTATGCAGGCAATTTATATAACAAGTTTTCATTAGAATTACGTTTCCCCTTATCGCTGGAACAGTCTGCAACTATTTATGCACTTACATTCCTCGAAGCAGGGAATTCGTTTAGCAAGTTAAAGGATTACAGTCCATTTGATTTGAAACGTTCGGCAGGTATTGGTGTTCGTATTTTCCTTCCTATGTTTGGTATGATGGGTATCGACTGGGGTTATGGATTCGACAAAGGCGTTGATGGCAAACAGGGTGGCAGTCAGTTCCACTTTGTATTGGGACAAGAGCTTTAATAGTTTAAAAAGTTGGTAAAGTTTATAAGGTTTCTTGGCGAGCCAAGCGGCAGAGCCGAGCGGTAAAGTTATTAGATTGTTAATTTTCTGATTTCTAATTTCTGATTTCTAACTTAAAATTTTTGGCAAAGTATTTGTTTAGAGCTTGAAAATGGTTTTAAATTCAAACAATAAATTAATTGTATTATGAGAAAAGTATTTTTAATTATAAGTTTTATTGCGGGAATGTTTATAAATTCTTCCGCTCAAAAATTTGCAATGGTGGATATGGAATATATTATGAAAAACATTCCATCATTCGAAACTGCTAACGAACAAATCAATCAGATTTCGAAAAAATGGCAATCGGAAGTTGAAATTCAACTTCAGGAAGTACAGAAAATGTACAAAAACTACCAAACTGAAATGGTTTTCCTCTCGGATGATATGAAAGTAAAACGCGAAGAGGAAATTATTGCCAAAGAGAAAGAGGCTAATGAGTTGAAAAAGAAATACTTTGGAGCTGAAGGCGAATTATTCAAAAAACGTCAGAGTTTAATGAAACCTATACAGGACGAGGTATATACAGCTATTCAGGAAATCAGCAAGGAAAAGGATTTTGGCATGGTATTCGACAAAGGCTCTTCGATGAACATTATTTTTACTTCTCCAAAATTGGATGTTAGTGATTTGGTACTTCAAAAGTTAGGTTATTCAAAATAATTTTTTAACTTTGTAATAGATTAAAGAAAAAATTTAAATTAAATATTAAAATAAGAAACATGTTAAAGAAAATTGCTTTAGTTGTGCTTTGCGCACTACCCGTAGGTCTTTTTGCTCAAGATGCAAAATTTGGACATATTAACTCGCAGGAAGTTATTACACTTATGCCTGAAATAGCCAACATCGAAAAAACAATTGATGAAGTAGGCAAACAATATGAAGGTGAGATAATGAAAATGCAGGAAGAATACAATGTAAAAGTAAAAGAATTTCAGGCTAAACAAGATAGTATGCCCGAAGGTATTAAAAAAGTACGTGTGAGCGAAATTCAAGAAATTGAAACACGCGTAAATACTTTCCGTCAAACAGCCTATCAGGAAATTCAGAAAAAACAGCAAGATTTATTCGTTCCTATCCGCGATAAAGTAACCAAAGCTATCAACGAAGTTGCTGCCGAAGGTAAATTTACTTATATATTAGATTTGGGTTCACAAGCTGTTATTTACAAATCGCCAACCTCAAACGACATTACTGCTGCGGTTAAAAAGAAACTAGGTTTGAAATAATAAAACATCTTCAAAAAATAAGAGCCTCGTTCTGGATTCAGAATGAGGCTCTTATTTTTTATTGAAACAAGGATTTTTATTCCATATACATAATACTTGCCGATGATGGGGCTACAGTAAATGTTGTAGTGTTTATTGTTTTTATTCCGTTCAAATCAATTTTTCCGTCGTGGCATACCAAATTCCAATTGCCTTGCGGTATTTGTAATGTCATTGCTTTGCGGTTTCCATTCATAATTACCAGAATATCTTTCCAACTATCGCCATTTACATGGTCGGATAGTTTGTAGGCAATAACATTTGTTGCAGTTGAATCGATAAAGGTCAAATGTTTTTGAATTAGTTCCGTTTTCGATATACGGAAAGCAGAATGAGCTTTTCGCAGAGCAATTAATCCTTTATAATAACTAAACACATCTGAATGTGTGGTTTTAAAATCCCAGTCAATTCGATTAATTGAATCGGGCGATTGATAGGTGTTGTGTACACCCTTTTTATTTCGATAAACTTCTTCGCCGGCATAAATAAACGGAACTCCCTGCGAAGTAAATACAATTGTTTGAGCTAATTTATTAAAACGCACCAATTCATCATCCGAAGCACCAGCAGGTTTGGACTCTTTGAGCTTATCTACCAAACACATATCGTCGTGACATGAAACGTAGTTTATGGTTTGTGTTGGCTGATTTACATAAGGTACTTTTGAATAAATTGGTTTTGTATAATCAATTTGAGCATGTTGAACGCCACCTACAATTCCAAACTTAACACTTTCCTCTAAGCTATCTGTTCCTGAAACAAATCCGGGAATCTCAGAGTGCATCCAACTGCCTTTAAGCGCATCGCGTATATCGTCGCTGAATACTGCTATACCATTCAGTTGTTTCGCATTTTTCTTTACGGCGCGTTTTTCTTCAGCCAACGGAGAACCTGCGGCTGTCCAACCTTCGCCATAAATAAAAATAGTTGGGTCAATTTTATCCAATGCTGCACGCACTTCATTCATTGTTTCTATATCGTGAATGCCCATCAAATCGAAACGAAAACCATCCACATGATATTCGGTAGCCCAATAAACTACCGATTCTACAATAAATTTACGCATCATGGGGCGTTCGGAAGCTGTTTCGTTGCCACAACCCGAAGCATTCGACCATGTACTGTCGGCATTAAAACGATAAAAGTAACCCGGCGCCAACAAATTTAAATGCGATTCTTCACCAACAAAAGTGTGATTATAAACAACATCCATTACAACACGAATTCCCGCTTTGTGAAGCGATTGTACCATGCTTTTAAACTCTTTTATGCGACTTACAGGGTCATGTGGATTTGTAGAGTAACTTCCTTCAGGCACGTTATAATTCAATGGGTCGTAACCCCAATTGTATTTATTCTCATTGAGTTTTGTTTCGTCGACAGAAGCATAATCGTACGAAGGTAATAAATGAACATGTGTAATGCCTAATTCCTTGAGGTGGTCAATTCCAGTTGCTTCGCCAGCCGTATTTTTAGTTCCTGTTTCGGTAAATGCCAAGAACTTACCTTTGTTTTTCATACCTGAATTTGGCGAAACAGAAAAATCGCGCATATGCACTTCGTAAATGGAAATATCTGTAAAATTATTTAATGGTGGTCGTTTATCATTTTCCCAACCATCAGGATTGGTCGCATTCATATCGATTATGGCTGCGCGCTTTCCATTTACACCTGTAGCTTTCACCCACATTCCAGGTGTTTCGGAAAACCATTTTTCACCAATGCGAATTTGAAAAGTATAGAATTTCCCCTTTAAATCTTCGCCGATTTTCTTCGTCCACGTTCCATCCGAAGAACGCTTCATATCGGTAACTTCGTAAGCAGCACCTTCCGAACCGTTATCGTACAAAAGTAATTTTACAGCATCGGCAGTGGGTGCCCAAACACGGAACTTCGATTGGTTTGGTGTGTACGTTAATTCAAGGTCGTTACCAGTATAAACGGGATAATCATCAAAAGTAGCATATTCTGCCTTTTGATTACACGAATACATAACAAGTGACAGCAAAAGCATGTTAAATAGATTTCGTTTCATATTGATTTTTTATTTGGATAATAAATTACACACAAAAATAGACGAAAAATCTGTGAATTCAACTACAATGTTTTTAATATGTTTCAATTTTTATGCAAACGATTTCGATTCTAATATGATTAGAGTACAAAAGCATATAAAAAAGCATCCCAAAAATTTAATTGATTAAATTTTTGGAATGCTATAGATTCAAATTTTATAGAAACTTACTGTGGCTTAATACCATTACGAATTAGCAAGGCATCAATGGTAGGTTCTTGTCCTCGGAAGCGTTTGTAGAGTGTCATTGGATGTTCCGTTCCACCTTTTACCAATATGTTTTCGCGGAACGAAGCAGCTGTTTTTTTATCAAAAATACCATTTTTCACAAATACCGAATAAGCATCCGCATCGAGCACTTCAGCCCATTTGTAACTGTAATAACCTGCTGCATAGCCACCAGAGAAAATATGATTGAAGGTTGGGCTCATGCTAACTTCGTTAATTACTGGCAAAATTTGCGTTTTTGTCATGGCCTCTTTTTCCATTTTTATCACATCGCCCGCGTATGGAATTTCGAGTGAGTGCCATGCCATATCCAAAAATCCAAAGCTCAACTGACGTAAACACATGTTTGCAATATTAAAGTTTTCGGCATCTTTAATTTTCTGAATTAGTTCTGCAGGTATTTTTTCTCCTGTTTGGTAATGTTTGGCAAAACCATCGAGGAATGCTTTCTCGGGTCCCCAATTTTCCATTATCTGCGATGGAAGTTCCACAAAATCGCGGTAAACGCTTGTTCCCGAAAGCGATTCGTATGTACATTTGGTTAACATGCCGTGTAGCGCATGACCAAATTCGTGTAGGAATGTGGTTACTTCGTCGAAGGTAAGCAAAGCCGGTTTTGTTTCGGTTGGGCGCGTAAAGTTCATTACGATGGTAATGTGCGGACGGCTATCTTTTTTGCCTTCCAACCATTGTCCTTTAAACTCGCTCATCCAGGCTCCCGAACGTTTACCATCGCGTGGATGAAAATCGGTATACAGCACGGCTATAAATTTCCCCTTTTCGTCAACTACATCATAAGCATCCACTTCAGCATGATAAACCGGAATAGTGGTGTTCTTCACAAATTTAACACCAAATAGTTTTGTTGACAAGCCAAAAATTCCTTTTTTCACACTTTCGAGTTCAAAATATGGTTTCAGCATTTCGTCGTTCAAGTCAAATTTTTCAGCTTTCAGTTTTTCTGAATAATACGACCAATCCCACGATTGTACTTTAAAATAAGCTCCTTTTTTATTGGCATATTCCTGAACTTCAGCATATTCTTTTTCGGCAGCAGGTTTGTAAGCCACCAATAGTTTATTCAGCAAATCGTACACATTTGCTTTGTTTTCGGCCATGCGATGTACTAAGCTGTAATCGGCATACGATTTGTGCCCCAATAATTTAGCCATTTGCAAACGGAGATTGGCAATTTTCCGTACGTTTTCCACATTATCAAATTCGCCACCCAACATATTGCGTGTACTGTAAGCTACATACAATTCACGACGCAAGTCGCGGTTATCGGCATATTTCATTACCGGACCATATGAAGTAGCTTTTAGGTCGAGGACCCAACCTTCCTTACCAGCTTTTTTGGCATTAATGGCCAACATATCAAGCACATCCTGAGGCAAACCGGCAAGCAGGTTTTTATCAGTAATCTGCATGCTCCATTTGTTGGTTTCTTTCAACCCATTCTGACCAAAATTTAATGTCAGCATACTTAAATCTTTCGACAATTGTTTGTAGGTTTCTTTGTCTTTGTCCGAAAGATTAGCACCATTTTCGGCAAAGCGGTCGTACGATTTTTGAAGTAACATTTGTTGCTCTGCTGTAAGTTTGAGTTTTTCTTTAGCATCGTAAACTGCTTTAACACGTGCAAAAAGTTTATCATTCAGCGTAATGGCATTTCCATGTTCCGAAAGCATCGGCGATACTTTTTGAGCAATTGTTTGCATTTCGTCGTTAGTTTCGGCACCTAACAAATTAAAAAACGGTGTTACAACCTTTGTAAGCAAGGCTCCACTTTTTTCGAGCGCAACTACTGTGTTCTCAAAAGTTGCAGGTTTTACATTATTTACAATAGCAGCAATTTCTTTGTTATGCTCTTTCATAGCCACTTCTATGGCAGGTAAGTAATGTTCGTTTTTAATTTTATCGAAGGGAATAGTTTCGTACGGAGTATTGTACTTTTCTAAAAGCGGATTAGCAGCTTGTGCAAGTCCGCTGAGTGTAATTGCTGTCATTAGCAAAAATGATTTTGTTGTCATATTGATACTACTTTTATTGTTTCAAAAAAAATAACCGAACCTAAAATCCAGTTATAATTGATTATAAGAACAAATGTAGTTGTTTTGTTCAAAAAAGAGCTTCAAACGAGCAAAATTCTATGCTAAAAATGTATAAAATTGCATTTTTAGCTCATTTTATTTCTTCATAATCGGCATATTCACCCTCGTTTTTATCAAAAACTTTATTTCGTTGCTTTTGATTGAAAGGAGACTGACGAGGTTCTTCTGTTTGTGTGTTATTTTTTCGACGACCAAAACCAAAAATAGAGCGTATAAAACCCAATACAAAAAGAATTATCAAGATTACAAAAAACAAAACTATGAAAAAAAGTGAAAATAAAATTCCCATA
>CAZEEN010000070.1:0-14900 GCA_964511115.1 uncultured Paludibacter sp.
GCGATGAAAGATTAACAGAGTCGGTACGCATATAGGTTATATTTCCCGATTCGTACAGCCGTTGAGCCACCATCATGGTTTGTGCCACCGAAAAACCTAATTTCCGCGCCGCCTCTTGTTGCAAAGTAGATGTTGTAAATGGTGGTGCAGGCGATTTTCTAGTTGGTTTGGTACTAATACTGTCGATGCTGAAACTTGCACTTTTACATTTTTCTAAAAATGCTAAAGCATCTTTCTTTTCCGTAAAACGCTGTTGTAAGTCGGCTTTTAGTTCAACAGCCTGACCATTTATGTCTTTTGTGTTAAAAATAGCCGATACTTTGTAGGCGCTTTCGGCATTAAACTGATTTACTTCACGTTCGCGCTCTACAATTAGTCGAACTGCCACCGACTGTACACGCCCCGCCGAGAGCGAAGGTCTCACCTTGCGCCACAATACGGGCGAAAGTTCGAAACCTACGATTCGATCCAAAACACGTCGGGCTTGCTGCGCATCTACCAAATGTAAATCAATATCACGTGGATGTTGAATGGCATTTAAAATGGCATCTTTTGTAATCTCGTGAAAAACAATACGTTTCGTGTTGTTGGGCTTTAACTTTAACTCATCGTATAAGTGCCATGCTATAGCTTCTCCCTCGCGGTCCTCATCGGAAGCTAGCCAAATTGTTTCGGCTAATTTGGTTGCTTTTTTGAGTTCCGATACTACTTTTTTCTTATCTGTCGAAACAATATAATCGGGTTTATAATTATTCTCAAAGTCAATACCAATACCTTTTTCGGCAAGGTCGCGAATATGTCCGAAGCTCGACATTACCTGATAATCACTACCAAGAAATTTTTCGATTGTTTTCGCCTTTGCGGGTGACTCTACTATGACAAGATTTTTTGACATATTATGGTGTGTTAGGTGAGTTTTTCTCTATTTGTCTGCAAAATAACAAAATTTGAAAGGTACAAACCAAATTTTAAGTGTATTATTTTTGTTTTTTATTGTTTTATAGACAATTCCATTGCTCAAACTTTAGCTATAAAACCTTTACTATTGACTTTTTAAGCCCATTTATTGTTGGTTGTTTAACAACACAGTTTGTGTTGGATAAGCAAAATTCAATCCGGCTTCTTTAAATTGTTTTAAAATGTCGAAATTAACTCTCGATGGTGCTTCCATTACATCACCCGATTTTTTTACCCAATATATAAATTTTATATCGAGTGAATAGGGCGAGAAATTCGAAAATACAGCTGTTAATTCGTGTGTATCTACATCTTTGTGTATTTTTGGAATGTTTTTAAGAATGGCAATTGCCTCTTGCATTTTTTCGGGTGTAGTGTCGTAAGTCAAACCTATATTCATTAAAACCCGACGCATTTGCTCGTCGCTCACATTCTCGATAGATGCTTCTACAATTTTATAATTGGGTATCGTAACTAGCCGTTTTTCGAGCGTACGAAGTCGGGTACTTCTTATTCCAATATCTTCGATAAAACCATCAAAGCCATCTACTTTAACACGGTCGCCAATACGAAACGGGCGGTCGGTGAAAATGGTAATCCCTCCAAAAATATTTTTTATAGTATCCTGAGCTGCCAATGCAAAAGCCAAACCTCCAATTCCTAAGCCGGCAATAAGCGCACCTACATCAACGCCTACGTTGCGCAATGCCATCATGATACCTATTGCCCAAATAACGCCCAATATTCCACGTCGAACGATTGGAACAAGTGTATTGTCTAAGTATTTGGTGGTTTTATCTTCTGCTTTTGGTACAAGGTATTCTTCGATAATTGAGTTTATAAATCGCACCAAAAACCAGGTAATATTTAATACAATCAAAAACTGATACGATTTGCTGAAAAATGCATCGATTTTTGGGTCGAAATTCAATCGGTTGGTAGCAATCCAAATGGCCAAAAGCATAACGCCTAATAGTACTGGTGCTTGCAACATTTTAAACAGAATATCATCCATTCTGTTGTTTGTTTTTTCGGTAAGTTTTGTAATTACGTGTTTGTTAAACAACACAATAATCTTGTTCAAAACCATAGCCCCAATAATTATCAGAAAGGAAATTATCCATTCATTTAAACTATTTCCGTAGTAAATTTGTGAAAACATATACTTATTATTTTATTATTTCGTGTTTCGCGTTTCGTGTTTTGCGTTTTGCGTTTTTGTTTATTTCCGAATGGAAACGCGAAACCAGAATCAATAATGATTAATTGAATTTGATAGCATCGCTCGGCATTCGCCAATCGCCCCGGGGCGAGAGGTTGATAGAGCCTACTTTAGGTCCATCGGGCATGCACGAGCGTTTAAATTGTTGTTGAAAAAAACGCTGAATAAAAATTTTTAGCCATTTTTCGATAGTTTCATTATCGTATAAATTTTCAAAAGCATTTTTGGCTAAATAAAGTATTTTAGCAGGCGAAAATCCAAAACGAACGAAATAATACAAATAAAAATCGTGCAGCTCGTAAGGGCCAACCAAATCTTCGGTTTTTTGTGCTATTTCACCTTTTTCGTCGGCAGGTAAAAGCTCCGGACTTACAGGTGTATCGAGCACATCTTGCAAAACAATTTCCGAAAATGCATCCAATTCGTGCGAAGCCCAATCCACCAAATACCGAACGAGCGTTTTGGGAACGCCACTGTTAACGCCATACATCGACATGTGGTCGCCATTGTAAGTAGCCCAACCAAGTGCCAACTCCGATAAATCGCCGGTGCCAATTACCAAACCGTTATGTTTATTGGCCAAATCCATTAATATTTGAGTTCGTTCGCGAGCCTGTGTGTTTTCGTAGGTTATATTGTGCTCATTTATATCGTGTTCAATATCTTTAAAATGTTGAATACAAGCAGCTTCTATCGAAATTTCTTTTACCGTTATTCCGAGCGATTTCATCAAGCTCAGTGCGTTGGTGTACGTGCGGTTTGTAGTGCCAAATCCGGGCATGGTAACACCCAATATGCGTTTACGGTCGAAGCTGAGTTTGTCGGCAGTTTTTACGCATACAAGTAATGCCAATGTCGAATCCAGTCCACCCGAAATGCCCAAAACCAAGTTTTCGGCTTTGGTGTGTTTCCAGCGTTTTGCCAAACCTCCTATTTGAATCGAAAAAATTTCTTCGCAACTAGCAGTGCGGTTTTGCACTGGCGGAACAAATGGATGCTTTTCGAATTTTCGAGTCAATAAGCTATTGTCAAACGGTTTACAATCGAAAGCAATTTTTCGATACGTTGTGTTTGTTTTCTCGTTCTGAAAATTTGTATTCCGAATACGTTCGGCTTGTAATCGTTCTATATCAATTTCATTTATAACTAATTGCGGCTCGAACGAAAAACGTTCGGATGCTGTCAGTATTTTACCATTTTCAGCAATCAATGCATTGCCTGCATACACCACATCGGTGGTCGATTCGCCAGCACCTGCCGAAGCATACACATAGCCTGCGTTGCAGCGTGCCGACTGTTGCTCAACTAATTGACGAAGATAACCATGTTTGCCAATTAACTCGTTGGTGGCTGAGAGGTTAAAAACTATTTCAGCACCTTGTAAAGCTAGTTGCGAACTCGGTGGTATGGGCACCCAAAGGTCTTCGCAAATTTCGATACCGAACGAAAACCGATCATTCGAAAACAGAATATCTGTTCCAAATGGAATAGTTTCGTCAGCGAGGGTAATCTCTTTTACATCAGTAGCACTTGCGGATGCAAACCAGCGTTTTTCGTAAAATTCATTGTTATTTGGCAGGTTAGTTTTGGGAACAGCTCCGAGTATTTTTCCACTTTGCATGGCCACAGCCACATTAAATAGCTGGTTCTGAACCCGTACGGGCATGCCTACAATCAGAACAACTTTTGTGTTGTAGGTTTGTAGTTGCAATTCGTGCAAACCTTTTTCGGCATCGTGCAAAAGTTGCTGCTGGAAAAACAAATCCGCACAAGTGTAGCCCGTAATGCTGAGTTCCGGAAAGCAAATTACCTGAACCTGCTTGCTGTCAGCATCTTTTGCCATTTCGGCAATCTTCGATGTATTGAAAGTACAATCGGCCACCCTCAATTCAGGTATTGCAGCTGCCACACGTATAAATCCGTAGTTCATTTTTAAAGTTAGAAATTAGAAGTTAGAAATTAGAAAATCACATCACCACATCACCACATCAACTCTTCTCCATATCCCCCAAATATATTTCGAGCGATTTTGCCGAAATACGTACCTCGGCTATCACCATTGTAAGCGAAATAATTAGGAGTAACAATGCTGCACCAAATATATAAGCCGAAATAGTTTGCATACCAATATATATAAAAAACATGGTTGCCACACATAGCAACAAACTACCAACGCCGGTCAACTGCATATTTTTAGTTAAATAGAGCCGCCTTTTGAGGTTCATTATTTGAGCGCGTGTTATGGCCGAGTGATCTTGCATGTATTTGTCTTTTAGTGTTCTAACGAGCTGCGCATACGACAAAAATCGATTGGTATAAGCAAGCAACAATAAGGAAATGGCCGAAAACAAAAATGTTGGCGTTATTAAAGTTAGTTCTCCCATGGTTTTTTGTAGAGACGTGGCGTGCCACGTCTAATTTTTTATTGCAAAGATAGCTAAAAGTTTAATTCTAAACATATCAAACTAAAATGTCCGAACTGATTCTGATTCAATTCGGACATTTAATAATTAGACGTGGCACGCCACGTCTCTACTAATTAAATCGTTCAACGTGAATTTGACCAACCACTTTGCGTGTATGCTCCGTGAATCCTACTTTTTCGAGACATTCAACCATGCCATTTACCATGTTTGGATTTCCACATAGGAATACGTGTGTGTTTTCGGCAGTTGGTTTAAAGCCCCATAATTTTTCTATTGCACCTTCTTCCCAAATATCCTGAATGAACTGTGTGCGGCCTGGCCAAGGCACATATTCGCGCTCAGGCATGGTGATGGTTGGTATATATTTGAATTTTGGCGATAAAACCTGAAGTAAATTTAATTCTGATGAATAGCCCAAATCCCACGAGTTGGCAGCACCATGTATTACTACAATGTTTCCTTTACGGTGAAGCGCATCGGTACGCAACATACTCATGTATGGAGCCACACCAGTTCCAGTTCCAATAAGCACAATATTTTGGTCTTCGGCAATTTGATCGAGTGTAAACATGCCCACAAACTTATTACCCATCCAAATTTTATCACCAATGTTTAAATTAAATAAACGTGGAGTTAATGCACCTGAGTGTACTAAGGTAATGTAAAACTCAACATAATCTTTCGATAAATTCGATGAAGCTATCGAATAGGCTCTCTTAATCAACTTTTCCTGATCTGGTTCTACGGGTTCTACTGTTGCTTCAGCACATTTTTCGGCTGCTGGTGGCAGACCAATCGCCACAAATTGTCCAGGTTTAAAATCAGGTAAATCCCAACCAAGTGGCGCAATTCTGAATACCTTCATTATTGGCGAAACTTGCACTACTTGTTGTACAACTGCATTTAATTCTTCCATTTTTTGTTTCTGAATTTATATGTTTTTAAATAAACTTATTTTTGAACTGATTTTAAATCCTTAAATCGGGTACAAAGATACAAATTTTTGATAATTTGATAAATAGGCAATAGGTATTTAAACTAAAAAATTTTCAAATTCAAAATTAAATCTGTATTTTTGCACATATAACATAATAGTGTGCATAAATTTTAAAATATAATCAATCAAATATATCAATGAATCCAATTATTATCAACAATTTCGACGAATTTAATCAGTATGTAGGAAAAGAATTAGGTGTTTCCGAGTATATTCAAATTTCACAACAACAAATTAATACCTTTGCCGATGCTACGCTCGACCATCAGTGGATACATGTAGATGAGGAACGTTGTAAAACAGAAAGTCCTTTTAAAGCTACCATTGCGCACGGATATTTAAATCTTTCGGTTTTACCTCATTTATGGGAGCAAATTGTGGAAGTGCGCAATTCACGCCTTACAGTAAATTATGGTATTGAAAAGTTGCGATTTATGCAAGCTGTTACTGTGGGAAGTCGCGTAAGGGTACGTGCCAAATTAAGCTCATTGGTAAATTTACGTGGCACTTCAAAAGCTGAAATTTATGCTGTGCTCGAAATTGAAGACAGTAAAAAACCAGCCCTCGAAGCCAATATTGTTTTCTTATATCAATTTGTGTGAATTGTAGGAGACTGTCTCAAATGTATAAGAACGCAAATTTAAACAAATCATATAGATTTGATTATTAGTGTGATATATAATTCAAGAGTTTTTTAATTTGAGATAACTTGCGTAATTTGCGTTCAAAAAACTATTTTGATATATCTCCAAAAAATTGAAATCAGAAAATAGAAAAACCGCGTTGCAATCAACTTGCAACGCGGTTTTTTTTATCTTTTATCTTTGTTCTAACAAAACTCTATCCCAAAAATCCTTTTAGTAATTTGCTTTTCGAATTCGGACGCAATTTGCGAATGGCTTTTTCTTTAATCTGACGAACGCGTTCGCGTGTCAAACCAAATTCGTCACCAATTTCTTCCAGAGTCATTTCGGTAACACCAATACCAAAGAATTTTTTTACAATATCTTTTTCTCTGTCCGATAGTGTGTTAGCCAATACGCGTTCAATTTCTTTCGAAAGCGATTCGTTAATCAGTACACGGTCGGCGTTTGGGGAATCATCGTTAATCATTACATCGAGCAAGCTATTGTCCTCGCCTTCAACGAAAGGAGCATCCACCGAAATGTGACGACCCGAAACTTTCATGGTGTCAGCAATTTTATCCACAGGAATGTCCAATTGCTCGGCAAGCTCTTCGGGCGAAGGACGACGTTCGTTTTCCTGCTCGAATTTCGAAAATGCTTTGTTTATTTTGTTCAACGAACCTACCTGATTAAGTGGTAAGCGTACAATACGCGATTGTTCGGCCAACGCCTGAAGAATCGACTGGCGAATCCACCATACGGCATACGAAATAAATTTAAAACCACGAGTTTCATCAAATTTCTCAGCTGCTTTGATAAGTCCAAGGTTGCCTTCGTTAATTAAATCGGGTAGACTTAAACCTTGATTTTGGTATTGTTTTGCTACCGAAACAACAAAACGGAGGTTGGCACGAGTTAGTTTTTCGAGCGCTATGCGGTCGCCATTGCGAATACGTTGCGCCAATTCTACTTCCTCTTCAACTGTAATAAGATCCTCACGACCAATCTCTTGTAGATACTTGTCAAGCGATGCACTTTCTCGATTTGTAATCGATTTAGTAATTTTTAATTGTCTCATTATGGTTTAAAAAATTAGCGTGCAAAATTAATACTTTTATTTGGATAAAAAAAATGGTGTTTTTGGCCCTTTTTCGGGCTTCCAACAAAAATAATTTCCTTAACTGAAACAACAATAAATGATAATTGTTTTACGTTGTTGATAAATTTCGGTTACAATTAACAATAAAGTCTTTTTGTGGACAAAATAATAAAAATCTACCCCTCGCCTCCGAAGGGTAGATTCGTTACCTTAAAAAACTGATTTTGAATTATTCGCCCAAATTTACGGCATAATAGGCTACTTTTCCGTTTGGATAAACGCCTGCAATGTTTAATACTTTAAATTTGTCGTTTGTGTTTAATGCCTCTGTGAGCATTTCTTTTATATCGTCGGTGCTACGAATGGCCTGATTATTTATTTTTACAATCACAAATCCTTCCTTTATACCTGTTTCTTGGAATTTTCCTTTGCTAACCGATTTTACTTCCATGCCGTAGTCGAGTTGGAACTGGTCTTTCAGTTTGTCGCTGATAACTTTGAATTCAGCACCCAGCATATCCAAATCGGCTTCAGATTTTGTTACTTTGGTTGTTCCTTGTCGGTTTTTTAGTTCGGCTGTTAGTTTTACTTCTTTGTTTTCGCGCAATACCACAAGCGATACTTTGTCACCCGGACTGTAACGGCCAATTTGTTCTTGCAATTGCGACGACGATTTTACTTCAACATCATTCACTTTCGTAATTATATCACCTTTTTTCACACCTGCTTTTTCGGCAGAACTGTTTTCGACTACTTCGGCAACATAAGCGCCTTCCATAGTTTTTAGGTTCTTTTCTTTGGCCAGTTCGCTTGTTATTTCCTGCATACTTACGCCCAAAACGGCACGTTGCACAAAACCAAACTGACGTATGTCCGAAACAACTTTTTTAACAATGCTCACAGGCACTGCAAACGAATATCCGGCATAAGAGCCTGTTTGCGAAGCAATAGCCGTATTAATGCCAATTAACTCGCCACGTGTGTTTACAAGCGCTCCACCACTGTTTCCTGGGTTTACGGCTGCGTCGGTTTGAATAAACGATTCAATTTTCATCTGCGAATTAATAATATTGATATTGCGCGCTTTCGCACTTACAATACCTGCTGTAACGGTCGAGGTTAAATTAAACGGATTACCAACTGCCAACACCCATTCGCCAATTTTTACCGAATCGGAATTTCCAAATAAAATAACAGGCAATTTTTCGGCCTCAATTTTTAATAAGGCAATATCTGTATTCGGGTCGGCACCTACCAGTTTGGCTTTGTAAGTTCGTTTGTCATTGAGTGTAACTTCAATTTCTTTCGATTTGTCGATTACATGGTTGTTGGTAACAATATAACCATCGTTCGAAATAATAACGCCCGAGCCAGAACCTTCGCGCATGGGAGCTTCCTGTGGTTGTTGCTGCTGACGGCGTTGTTGCGGTCCAAAGAAATACTCAAAAAACGGGTCGTTAAAACCACCGCCACCACCACCAAAGCCCTGCTGCATTTGCATTGGAGTTTTTGTTTTTACGTGAACAACTGCATTTACCGACAATTCGGCTGCCAATGTAAAATCGGTATCCATGGCACGCGGCGCTTTCGAAATAGCAGCATACGAAGCGGGAATATCATTTCCCTGAAATAGAACATTGGCTCGGTTTTTATTCGAAATTAAATCTGTTGTTACATTTGTAGCAACACTCACAGCAACTACGGCTGCAAATAATCCAAGTAGTTTTGTACGTTGAGTAACTTTCATAAGGATAAATATTAAATGTTTAATTGATAATTTATAATCGACCAAAGACTTTTTATGATTTGTCTTTCTTGCTTTGTCATTATAACGCTAAATTATTCAAAAAGTATTCCGAGGTGCTGGAAATTGTGATATATTTGGTGAAAATTAACAAAGTAAATTTTATGCTTAACATCTGTTTTCTAATTGAACTTTAATTGTTAATTTCGAAATGTTGAAATTATTAAAAAAGCCACCCGAAATGTCAGATGACTTTGTAATTTTGTCAGTACACGGTGGGATAATAAAGGTAAGATAATAAAAATTGAGTACTTGCTAGACAAATTATTAAATCGCCACTTGGCTACACTCGAAAGTGTGTGTCACTATTTGCAAGATAAAAAAATGAATTAATAGATTGACTAATAAAATACTAAATAAAATTTCCTACAAATCTTTGAATTTCAGCCGATATTCTTTAGGAGTAACGCCTGTAATTTGTTTGAATTGCTTGTTGAAATGACTCAGGTTGTTGAATCCGCTATCGAATGCCACTTCGGTAATGCTTATTTCTTTGTTCATAAGCAATTTACAAGCAAAGTCAACTTTAATTTTATTCAGATATTCGAAAATAGTTAAGCCTACTTGCATCTTAAAAAACCGACACAGCGAACCTTCGGCCATATTTACCAACGAAGCAATTTGTGCTAAATCTATTTCGTTGCGAAAATGTTTCATAAAGTATTCGTGAATAGTCAGAATGCGTTTATTCTCCGTATTAAATCGTTTATTAATGTATTCTTTACTTGCCAAGGGTATTAAATCAGCACTTTTCCCAATCACATCCATCAGTTCCAAAAACAAAATATAACGATTAAAACTGTTTGCATAAGGCATTTGAAGCAAAATATTACTGGCTTCGTTGAGTGTTTCTCCTACAATACGAACGCCTCTTTCCGAAAAAGTTAAGGCAGCGGCAGCATTACTAAACTCGCTCAAAGCAAGCATTTCTTTTCCTAAAGTAGCATCGGTAAATTGCAAATATACCATTTCGAGTTTGCGCGCGTTGGTCGTAAATTGTTCTTTATCAACCACCCAAGTATGGGGTATGTTTGGAGCAACAAACACCAAATCGCCTGGATAAAATTCATCCAACGAATCGGCTACAAACCGTTTGCCCGTGCCTTCGGTAATAAAACTAATTTCGTAATAGTCGTGATAGTGCCAGTTGATATTTTCCAAGTTATCTTGGAAAATACCAACTTTAATAGAAGGTTGTTGCGGATTTGTAATTTTTTCTGGAACTTGTAACATTATCTAATTTCTAATTTCTAACTTCTAATTTCTAACTTTAAAATAGTGTTTTTTGTATAATTTGCAATTAAAATGTCAATATAGCACCAAAAGTAGTGAAAATTGTTGTAGTACACTAAATATTACTGCATTATTTTTGCAACATTCCAACGAAGATAAAAAATTGAAAATCAATAATCATAATCTATTTACAAAAAAAACAAGTATGAACGAATTATTAGTACAACTACTCGAAGTAGTAGAATTGGGAAAAGCCGACCAAAAATCACCATTTCCACCACAGTTGAAAGGACAAGACGGAGCTTCGGAGTTAACAACTAAAGCCTTAGAAGCAGGAGTAAGTCCACAGGACATTCTCGAAAATGCATTGATTCCGGCTATGGATAAAGTAGGAAAGAAATTTGCTGAAAATAAAATTTTTGTACCACAAATGTTGATGTCGGCACGTGCCATGGGTGCTGCTATGTTGGTGTTGAAACCATTTTTTGCTTCGGGTGCAATCAAAACAAAAGGAACTTTTATTATTGGAACTGTAAAAGGTGACTTGCACGATATTGGTAAAAATCTTGTTGCCATGATGGTAGAAGGTTCGGGCTGGTCAGTTATTGACTTGGGTGTTGATGTGCCTTCGGAACGTTATATTCAGGCTGTAAAAGAACATCCGGGAGCAGTAGTTGCATTGTCGGCACTTTTAACAACTACCATGGTTAATATGGGTCAGATTGTTGCTGATATTAAAGCCGAATTACCTGATACATTTGTGTTTATTGGTGGTGCACCTGTGAATAACGAATTCTGCAAAAAAATTGGTGCCGATGCTTATACACCAGACCCACAAGGTGTAGTTGAGTACCTAAATAAAATGGCTTCGTAAGAACGCTTCTCCTACTCATTTTCTAAAAAAAACATCCTTAAAAAGGGCCTTAAAATTAAGGCCACAGGATGTTTTTTGCCCAAAATGAACACAACAAATAAAATCAATGGATTATATATCAACTCATTATAAAAGTTATAAGAAATGATTAACATGAAAAGTTGGATAAACCAACAAATAAACAACGGAACAAGAATAAGCATTCCTATTATGACCCATCCTGGTATTGAAATGATTGGAAAAAATGTAAAAGATGCGGTTCAGAGTGGCGAAGTACATGCGCAAGCCATCAAAAAATTAGCTGAAGTATTTCCATCCGCAGCCACAACGGTAATTATGGACCTTACGCTCGAAGCCGAAGCTTTTGGCTGTCAGATAGAATTTCAGGAAAATGATATGCCGCACATTTTGGGGCGTTTGGTGTCAACAGCCGAAGAAATTGAAAATCTGAAAGTACCTGACATGAATGCTGGTCGCATGCAGGAATACTTGAAAGCCAATAAATTGACGGTGGAAATGGGCATTGATAAACCTGTGTTGGCAGGTGTAATTGGACCATTTTCGTTGGCTGGCCGACTTTACGATGTGTCGGAAATTATGATGGCTTGCTACATAGAGCCGGATGCAATTATGCTTTTGCTCGATAAATGTACCGAGTTTATTATCAATTACTGTCGCGAATTGAAAGCTATCGGTTGCTCGGGAGTTGTAGTGGCTGAGCCAGCTGCCGGACTTTTGTCGAACGAAGATTGCCAGGTCTTTTCATCGCTTTATGTAAAGCGTTTGGTGGACGAATTGCAGGACGAAACGTTTACCATAATTCTACATAATTGTGGAAACAGAGGTCATTGTACTGAAGCCATGTTATATACTGGCGCTGATGCTTATCATTTTGGAAATGCCATTGATATGGTTGAAACCCTGAAAGTGTGTCCCAAAGATAAAATGATAATGGGTAATGTAGACCCAGTGGGAGTGATGAAAATGATGAATCCGGCTGAAATTAAAGCATATATCGGCGATTTATTGATTCGTACAGCCGAATTTCCAAATTTCGTATTGTCAACAGGTTGCGATTTACCTCCTCATGTGCCAGCCGAAAATGTGGAAGCATTTTTTGAAGCATTGGAGGAGTTTAATTCAAAATAAAGTTGATTTTGTGATTCACCCAACACGAAAATTATTATAAAAAAACTAACTACTCTCTATTCCCCTTTAGGGGGTTAGGGGGCTAATACTAATATCATGAAGTACAAAAGTCTAATCATCAACAATCCCGAAGATTTAATGTTTGGGAAAGCCCCAAAACCAGTCAAAACCCGTCGTGGTTTGGAAATAGGTGGCGGTCAAGTATATGCCGAACTGAATTTTACACTGCCAATTATGAGTATAAATGACAGTACGCTGAAAGAAGTATATGAACATTACCGCGAAATTGCTGAAGGGGCTTTGGAACGTGCGTTGCATTTAGAATCGAAAGGAGTGGTTTTGGAATTGGAAACATTGCTCGAAATGACAAAAACGCCAACAATTGGTATCGAGATCACAAAAGTAATGAATGAAATCTGTGAAAACTATTATCAGAAGTATGGTTTAAAATCAGAAATTCGCCTTACTCCCAACGATTTACGCGAATTTGAACGTCCCGCTCGTCAACGCACATCGCAATATTTGGAACCGATGATGGAACTTTTCGAAAAAGGTGCAATGGCTGGTGGCGATTTGCTTTCGATTGAAAGCACCGGAGGAAAAGAGGTGTCGGACGACGCGTTGATGAATTGCGACATAAAAACTGTGATGTTTGCTTTATCGGTACTAGGTGTGCGCGATATGCAGTTTTTGTGGAAAAAAATTGTGGATGTTGCTAACAAGCAAGGTAAAATTGCAGCTGGAGACTCAGCTTGCGGATTTGCAAATACCGCTATGGTTTTGGCCGAGAAAAAATACATTCCAAAAGTTTTTGCAGCTTTGGTACGTGTTATTTCTGTAGTTCGTTCCATTGTAGCCATGGAAGAAGGCGCCGTTGGACCTGATAAAGATTGTGGTTACGAAGGACCATTCCTGAAAGCCATAACTGGAATTCCGATTTCGATGGAAGGAAAAACTGCCGCTTGTGCGCACTTGAGTCCGATTGGGAATATAGCTTCGGCTTGTGCCGATTTGTGGAGTAACGAGTCGGTTCAGAATATAAAATTATTATCTGGAATGGCCCCAACAGCCTATATGGAGCAGCTGGAATACGATGCCCGCTTGATGAACGAAGCTTTAAAAGCCGGAAAATTGCATTGTAGCGTGTTACAACAATTGTTGGTTTCGTCGGATATTTATACTGACCCTCAAGCATTGATTTTAGCGCCCGAAAACGTAATCCGTATTTCGCGCGAGTTGGTTAAAGGCGATTCGTACGTTGCCAATGCCCGCAACGGCGCGTTAGTAACAATCGACATTATCGAAGAAGCAATAGCATTGGGCAGACTTAAACTGTCGGATATGGAGATAAGCTACTTGCCTTACATGCGCGAAGAATTGGAAAGCATTCCTGAAAATGAAAGCGATTTTGTAGAAATGATGCTGCCATTGGTAGATCAAAGCAAATTTATTTTGGCTGAATACGGATTGTGATACCTATTCATATTATTTCTGGGTTTTTAGGTGCTGGCAAAACTACGTTCATACTTAATTTGTTAAATCAGAAAACCACTGATGAACAATGGGCAATTGTGGTAAATGAATTTGGAAAAGTCAATATCGATGGAAAAACAATACAATCGGCAAAAAAGGGCGAAGTGTATGAAATTTCAGGTGGTTGTATTTGTTGTACTGCCAAGTTGTATCTAAATGAAAGCCTCCAAGAAATTCTGAAGTCGGAGAAATATTCACGAATTATTATTGAACCCACTGGTTTAGGTGGCATCGATATGGTTTCGGAAATTGTAAGCAATATTCCAGTGCTCGACTTAAAACCTGTTTTTTGTTTAGTTGATATTTTGATGGTGAGAAATCCAATAAAACTAACAATTCCGATTTTTAAACGTCAGATTGACAAAGCCGATTTTATTATTTTCACTAAAACTGATTTGCTAAGCAATGAATTAGAAAAGACCGAATTAATTAAAAAATTCAATGCTAGTTTTCCAAAAACTAATATTTTTGAAATAACAAAATCTGACATTTCTATACTTGATGTAGAAAGTATGGATGTAAAACCCCATATCAATCCGTATTCATTATTCGAAGCAGGTTTGTCGGCTGATAATTATTTGCAAAAAAGTTATACCTTTGACAATGAAACAGTTTTTGATGCTGAAAAATTGGCTAAGATATTAGTTGCGAACACTTGTATTTTACGAGCAAAAGGAACGATTAGAACATTTGATGGGTGGAAATTGCTAAACTACACGTTAACGGGCTGTATATTTGAAAGTTGCCTTGATTGTTCAAAAAGCGAATTTGTAATTATTATTGAAAAATCCGACATCAATAAAATTGAAATTTTCGATAGCAAGTTAAAGAAATTATTTCGAGAATGAAAAAACACAACATACATCTCCAACCTTTAGGTAAAACGCTGACTGTAAACGACCAAACGCCACTTATTGATGTGCTTCACGAATACGGCATTGAGTTTCCATGTGGTGGAAAAGGTACTTGTGGAAAATGCA
>CAZEEN010000071.1:0-3111 GCA_964511115.1 uncultured Paludibacter sp.
AAAACAAAGTAAACAGAATGAAAGAAATCGACCGAATTTTAGACAAAATAAAAGCCTCGGGTTACGAAAGTCTTTCGGCAGATGAGAAGAAGAGGTTATTTGAGAATAATAAATAGAAGTCAGAAATTAGAAATTAGAAGTCAGAATTTGAAAATATAAATTTGAAATGTTCGGTCGGATATTAGTAAAAGGAACCATGTTGCTGGCAAATATAGCTGTTGCTATTTTGCTGATAGTTACCGTGCTTGCCTCCCGTATTAGTCCCGAAAAATTGGCTTTACCTGCTTTAACAACACTCATTTTTCCACTTACCATCGCACTGAATGTGTTTTTTGTAGCGTTCTGGCTTTTTGCCAAAAAATGGCACTTCTTAATCTCGCTCGTTTTATTGTTTTTAGCATCGGAGCAAATAAGCAATATTATTCCACTTCATTTTGGTAAAACAAAAACTGAAACTTCCACAAAATCGATTAAAATAATGAGTTACAATACCATGTTATTTTCTCATTTACAGAAACATACAGCCAACGAACCAAACAAAATTATCAAACACATTCTTGATTCGGATGCAGACATAGTTTGCCTACAAGAGTTTGCCGTAAGCCCTAAAAAGAAAAGTGATTACCTGACTCAAAGCGATATTTACCGTATTTTCGAAAAATATCCATATAAGCATATTGAGTTCCGACAAGAAGAAAACTGGAAACGGTCGGGAATCGCTACTTTTTCCAAATATCCAATAATTAACACCGTCAATTTTTCGAATAAAGCCGATTATGGCGTATCCATTTATAGCGATATTGTTATTGGCAACGACACAGTCAGATTATTTAACAATCATCTGGAATCGAACCGATTAACTGAGCGCGACCGACATTTACCCATAGAATTAAAAGACGATTTTAACTCGGATAAACTAACTGGTACTACCAAGCAACTTTCGCGCAAGCTGTTTATTGCCTACAAGCGACGCGCCAAACAGGCTGACCAAATTGCGGCAAAAATTAAACAATCGCCGTACAAAGTATTGGTGTGTGGCGACTTTAACGATGTGCCTGGCTCTTATACCTATTCAACCATAAAAGGTGATTTAACAGATGCGTTTTCAACCTCCGGACTAGGACTCGGCTTGACATTGAACTTATCAATTTATCGTTTTCGGATTGATTATTTACTTTACGATGCACGCTATTTTAGTTCGGACGAACTAATAATTGACAAAGTAAAACACTCCGATCATTATCCAATTCACACAAAAATTAGTTTTAAACAAAAATCATAAAATAAAAAAACAAAAGATTATGAGCAATCCTGCAAATTTAAAGTACACAAAAGACCACGAGTGGATCCGTTTAGAAGGCGATGTAGCCTACATTGGCATTACCGATTACGCACAAAGCGAATTGGGCGAAATAATTTTTGTTGAGGTTGAAACAGTTGGCGAAACTTTACAAGAAGGCGAAGTTTTTGGAACCGTTGAAGCCGTAAAAACAGTTTCGGAAATGTTTCTTCCAGTAGATGGCGAGGTTCTCGAATTCAACGATGAACTAACCGACAAACCCGAATTGGTTAATGAAGACCCTTATGGTAAAGGTTGGATTGTAAAAATTGCAGTTAGTAATGCATCGCAAATTGACAGTCTTCTTTCAGCTGAAGCTTATACAAGTATAATCGGTTAATTTCTATCTTCTAATTTCTACCTTCTAATTTCTACCTTTTAAAATGACACCAAAAGTAAGTATCATCATGGGCAGCACCTCGGACCTTCCGGTAATGGAAAAGGCAGCTGCTTTGTTGAATGAATTCGAAATTCCGTTCGAAATAAACGCCCTTTCGGCACATCGCACACCTGCCGAAGTGGAAAAATTCGCCAAAAACGCACGTGCAAATGGCATCGAAGTAATAATTGCAGCAGCAGGCATGGCCGCTCACCTTCCGGGCGTTATAGCTTCTATGACTACCATTCCAATTATTGGTGTACCTATCAATGCTAGTCTCGATGGTATGGATTCGCTTTTAGCAATTGTACAAATGCCTCCGGGTATTCCAGTGGCTACTGTGGGTATAAATGGTGCGTTAAATGCGGGTATTTTAGCTGTACAAATGCTTGCCGTAGGTAATCCCGAAATTCAGGAGAAACTAACTGCATACAAAGAAAACCTCAAGAAAAAAATTGTAGAAGCTAATGAAGAATTAGCAAAAGTAAAATATACCTACAAAACAAATTAAACGCGCTTTTTTCGTTGGGCAATCGAGGATAATTTTGTACCTTTGTGCTCTCAAAAACGCGCTTTTAGTATCGATTTGAAATTTCAACTTATAAATAAATTACAAAATGCAAACAATTGACAAATTTAATTTCGCCGGACAAAAAGCATTTGTACGTGTCGACTTTAACGTTCCGTTGAACGAAAATTCTGAAATTACCGACGACACCCGTATTCGTGCCGCCATGCCAACACTCAAAAAAATTCTTGCTGATGGTGGCAGTCTGATTATTGCTTCGCACATGGGTCGTCCGAAAAAAAATCCAGATTTGAAGTACTCGTTGAAATCAATTATTGCCCGCGTAAGCGAATTGTTGGGTACTGAGGTTAAATTTGCACCTGACTGTGCAAGCGAAGAGACCGCAAAACTAGCAGCCGATTTGAAAGCAGGAGAAGTATTATTGCTCGAAAACCTACGCTTCTACGCTGAGGAAGAAGGTAAACCACGCGGAGAATTTGCAAACGACGATGAAAAAGCAGCTGCAAAAAAAGTAATAAAAGAAAGCCAAAAGGCATTTACGGCTACATTGGCTTCGTATGCAACCTGCTACGTAAACGATGCATTCGGAACTGCTCACCGCGCACATGCTTCCACTGCTCTAATCGCAAAATACTTCGACGAAAACAGCAAAATGTTTGGCTACCTGATGGAAAAAGAAGTAATTGCTGTTCAAAAAGTAATGACCGACACTGCTCGTCCGTTTACAGCCATTATGGGCGGTTCAAAAGTATCGTCGAAAATTGAAATTATCGAAAATCTACTCCAAAAAGTAGACAACCTGATTATTGCAGGTGGAATGACTTATACATTTACAAAAGCATTGGGTGGGAAAATTGGAAATTC
>CAZEEN010000071.1:3211-14711 GCA_964511115.1 uncultured Paludibacter sp.
TCGCTTGTTGGTGGTGGCGACTCGGTGGCATGCGTAAACAAATTTGGCATTGCCGATAAAGTTTCTTACGTATCAACAGGTGGTGGCGCATTGCTCGAAGCTATCGAAGGTCGTGTACTTCCGGGTATTGAAGCTATCAGAGGCTACTAATTAATAAAACACACAAGGAACAACCTGAATTCGGCTGTCGGTCGCTTTCAGGTTGTTTGCATCTAAAATAAACAGTTAACCGATGAAGCAGTCTGATAGTCGTATCAATTATCAGTTTCTATATCATGTTCTTCCCGACCCAGTTTTGGTAATAGACAGGGCAGGCACAGTTGTCGATTTAAATTTGTCGGCTAAAGATGCGTTTTCTGAAATCTCGGTAGGTGGAAAAATTGAAGATTTATTTATTGACAAGAAAAAAATCAAAGCCAACATACTAGAGCTGCTTCAATACCATAAACTTATTGTGGACAAAGCTATTGTAAAAACAATAAATTCTGAAGTACAAACCTACGAGTATAAAATTACCATCCTTTCCGAAAGCAACGAATTATTCCTTATTGCCTTTAATCAGTTAAACACTAAAAACGAATTACTAAAGTTAGAAATTGAACAAACTTTTAGCTCCGAACTTCACGCGTTAATGCCTTATTTAAACAAATCGGGAAAAGAATTGGTGGAGAAAAAAATTGAAGCAAAAAAACTAAGCTCTGTTTTCGATTTGGATGTTAACCATTTGAAAAACAATGACATTTCTGATATTGAATTGAAAAATAAATTAGGAAGATTATTCCCACAACTTTCGGAAGCCGAACTTAATATTGCATACTTTTTATTGGTTGGTGCAAGCATCAAGCAAATTGCCTCCATAAATAACAAAAATACAAATGCCATTCGAGTTATGGTGCATCGGATGCTTTCAAAAACAAATTTTAAAAACAAAACTGATTTTACGAATTTTATAAATAGTCATTATATAAGTTGAAATATCTATACTTTTTCTTTGTTTCATATTTATTTTTTTTGACCCCCAAACCCCCAAATGGGGGCTTTAAGACGTATTCTTTGAATTATACAAAACGAAAAACAGTCTCTTAATCGCACTCTTTAGCCCCCATTTGGGGGTTTGGGGGTCAACTTACATAAACTCTAAATGCAAATAAGTAAAAAATACAACTAAAATGAAGCTAAAAATACTACTCTTTGCCCTCTCAATTTTTCAACTTTCATCTTTTGCACAAAAGTCAACTCTTTTCTCACCCGAAAACGACAAAAAATGGTTGATAATTCTTACTGATAAGAACAAAAATCCCAATGAAGTATTTAGTTTTAATAATGGAATTCTGAAAGTAGGTACTGCAACTACCGGCTATATTCGCACCAAAAAAGCGTACAAAAACTACCATTTAAACGTTGATTGGCGTTGGACTAAAAAATCTGGAAACAGTGGTGTATTGCTACATATTCAAAAGAACGATACTGTTTGGCCTGTATGTTTTCAGGTGCAACAAAAAGCGGATGCAGCAGGAGATATTATTTGCATGAACGGCTTGTGGGCAAAGGAATGTACCGACAAAGTGAAATTTACAGTACCTAAAAATCAACCTTCGAACGAAAAACCGATAGGTGAATGGAACTCAATGGAGGTGATTAGTAAAAACGGAACACTTACCGTACGAATAAACAATTTACTGCAAAACAAAATTAGCGGCATGACAAAAACGAAAGGTTTTGTAGGCTTTCAGGGCGAAGGTTGCGAAATGGAATTCAGGAAGTTGGAGATTAAAAAAATATGAAATTAAGAAAAGAGGCTGTCTCAAAATAAAGATGAACGCAAATTACGCAAAAAACCGCAAATTTTCACAAATCATATATTGCTGTTATTCAACATAATATAAAATATTGAAATTGTTAGATTTGTGAAAATTTGCGTAATTTGCGTTCAAAAAAACACTTTTGAGACAGCCTCTTCTTCAATATCGTCGGCTTTAGTAAGTTCCTTTTCTCCTTTGCGGTAATAAAAAATCAAACCAAAATCTTGACATTTTGTTAATCGGGCAAACGGTTTTTCATCCTTAAATTTTGTTTCTACCTGATTCCATATTTCCAAAATAATGACATCACCCTTTTCGCGAAGTTTTACGAGTTCCTCCCATGTGCGGTTTGTGGAGGTTTGATGCATTTTTTGAGTAGTTTTATATTCCTTAAACACCTCGAAATGCACTTGTACTTTAGCAATTGCAGGATTATAAATTGGCAAACCACCGTTGCGAACGCGTTCGTTCTCGCCATCAATAATGGCTTTTCCCCATTGCAAAAGTGCAGCTTCGGTAGTTAAATCGGGGACTGTATGGCTATTGGGGTCGAGATGGTAAAAAATCTTATGGTCTTTCTTAATATCGCCGCGTATAACTGAGAGATTGAGCACTTGAATAAAATGCGAAATATACAGACGGGCGTTGTGTACAATTTGCTGATAACGTTTGTTAGCCGACACCTGATTGTCCAATGCGTGCTGATATTGCACTAACTGTTTTTCGAAAACATTCAGATAATTACGAGCCTCCAAAATAGTTTTGTAGTTTATAACTTGCGTGCTGTAGTTTTGCTTTTCGCTAAACTGAACGGCAGTTCGTAGCGCTCGTAAACGAGCCTGGTCGGTATTGGGTAGTCGGCGATAGGGCATAAATAATTACGAATTATGAATTACGTATTAAAACAACTATTTGATGCCTACAAAGATATGAAAAATTAATCGATACGAGACAATAATTTTTCGGCTAATTTTCTCAACTCATGCTTTTTAGCTATATCAACCTGTAATTTAGCCAAATTTGCGACTGCCTTATCGAAATAAAACATCATCTTATCTTCGCATATATTTTTAACATCCAGCTTGTTATACATTTCGGTAACCTGTTTTATTTTTTCTTCAGGTTGTTGATAACTTTTTTTCAAATATTTGCTTAATTCTTCAAAATCAGCTCCTTTTGCTAATTTTAGAGCATGAATTAGGAGGTAAGTTTTCTTGTTACACAGTATATCGCCTCCAATTTTTTTGCCAAAAGTAGCTTCGTCGCCATACACATCGAGCAAGTCGTCCTTTAACTGAAATGCAAGTCCAAGGTTAATTCCAAAATCATATAATTCGTTGGCATCAGCAATATTAGCTCCACCAATTAACGCACCTGTTTTGAGGGAACAAGCCAATAAAACAGCCGTTTTAAGTCGAATCATTTCGAGGTATTCATCCGCTGACACTTCATCACGCGATTCAAAATCGACATCGTATTGCTGCCCTTCGCAAATTTCGCGCGCGGTAGTCGAAAACAAGTCGAGCACGGCTTTTAATTGTTCATCTGGTGTCTGAGCAATAAGCTGATAAGCAGCAATTTGCATTACGTCGCCCGAAAGTATGGCTGTATTGTCGTCCCAACGCTTATGAACAGTTGGTCGGCCACGACGAATGTCAGCTCTGTCCATAATATCGTCGTGCAGCAGCGTAAAATTGTGAAACACTTCGATACCCAAAGCCGGTGCAATGGCAGCTTCAATATTTTCGGAATACAGATTACAAGCCATTAACGTGAGCGCAGGGCGCAATCGTTTTCCACCCATCGACAGCGTGTACCCAATAGGCTCGTATAAACCAACAGGTTGCATCGACCAATCGAGTTTTGCTATTTCGGCCGATACAATTTCGGTTATCTCGTTAAATGATTTCATTCTCAATAATTTCCGTCATTACATCTTTAATATCAAGTCCGGCAGCAGCAACTTGCTGTGGGATAAAACTGGTGGTTGTCATTCCGGGCGTGGTATTTACTTCGAGTAAATTAATAACATCTCCTTCCGAAATAATATAGTCGATACGAACAATGCCTTTGCAACCCAGAATATCGTAAATGGCTGATGTGAGTTGCTGAACGCGATTGGTCAGCTCGGGACTAATGCGCGCCGGTGTAATTTCTTGAACCTGGCCTTTGTATTTGGCATCGTAATCGAAAAACTCATTTTCGCTCACCACTTCGGTTACAGGCAGTACCTGCGATTTTGTTTTGGTTTTGTAAATGCCGCAGGTAATTTCCGTTCCGGCCATAAATGCTTCAATCATTACTTCGTCGCCTTCGGCAAATGCCAATGCAATAGCCTGTTGCACCTGCTCCATACTTTTTACTTTGGTAACACCAAAACTACTTCCTCCTACATTCGGCTTCACAAAACAAGGGAATCCGATTTTTTCAGCAACTTCTTCGCTGCTTACCGATTGACCTTTGCGAAGCACCATCGATTCCGACACTTTTACGCCAAAACCTTTTAGATATTGATTACAAGTAAATTTATTAAATGTAACAGCAGCAGCCAAAACGCCACAACATGAATACGGAAGTCCAATCAATTCGAAATATCCTTGCAGAATACCATTTTCGCCTGGGGTACCGTGAATTGTTATATAGGCAAAGTCAAAAGTGGTTTTCTGACCTTCGCGCGTAAAACTAAAATCATTTTTGTCAATAGTAATTTTCTCGGTATCAGACCATTCTACCTGCCACACTTTACCTACAATGGTTACAATAAAGATATTGTAGCGATCTTTGTCCATAAACGAATAAAGCCCCGCAGCGCTTTTGAGCGAAACTACTACTTCCGACGAATCGCCACCGGCAACTATCGCTATATTTTTTATCGAATGAGACATATATTAGTTATGAATTATGAGTTATGAATTATGAGTTACGAGTTATAAATTCAGGGTTCAAAGTTACAAAAATAACTGGAAATTTTTAAAATGCATAGCCAACATTGAACGATAACGGAATTTTTACAGCATCGTTATTGACATGCGTATTTCCGTTGGAATAATGTCCGATGCGTATTTCGGCATTTAAGTTACGGTTTTCGCCAAAAAACACGCCTGTTCCCATATTATCCTGAAAGGTAAAATGTGCACCGAGTTTTTCACCATCGAGTTCAGTTTTCGAAATGTAAGTAGGGCCGGCCACTGAGTAATAAAAATAAGCATCGAACTTTTTAGCATGCCAATAACTGAGGCGAAAAACCGGAAAAACGGATAGCGTGAAAAACTTCTCGTTTGTAAAATTATTGGCAGCTACGCCCTTCGTTTGCCAGCTCGAAGCATTTATGCCCCAATCGAGCGAAAAAACTTTAGGTCCGTGAAACACATTGCGTTGATAGGTAATGTGCATACCGCTTTTCACTTCGGCATCGCCACCCCAGAAAATAGGAATTTTGCCCGAAACGGCATTGTTTACACCATAACCTAAGATATTGCTGGAATAACCAACCTGAATCCACTGTTTTGGATGTTTGTAGCCAAGTTCAGCCGCTTTTTTAAGTCGCTCGGGCGTGAATGTGCGGAAGTTGTATGCAAAACCGGTTCCCACAAATGTAGTGAGCGGTTGTTTGTATTTTTTGCTTTCAGGCGAATAATTGGCGCACAATTGCAAAGCCCAGCGATTGCTCAGGTGGTATTTAAGGCCTGCCCCATACAAAAAAGTACCATAATCGACACTGCTAACCACAGCATTGCCATTGGCATCGTTAAAACCTTTGCGTGTAATGGTTCCAAGTCCTATTTCACCATAAATAGAAAAATTATTGCTTAATGGCAGTGTAGGTTTAATGGTTAATCCTCCCACATTCATGCGAACGCTTCGTCCGCCCGCTACGAGATTGCTTAAATTGCTTTCGTAGCCAACCTGTCCATACTTTACCCAAATTACGGGACGCATATACGTAATTTGCGCCGACAAATATTTATTGAATTCGTAACCAAAAAGCACCAATCGAACAGCAGTAGGAGGCACAGTAACAGCATCGAGCAGCGTGTAACCCGACTCTAAATGCGCTTGCCCAAAAGGATGATTGATAGCCCCGATATTGACTTCGAAATACGATTTTTGCAACAAAGGTGGTATTTGAGAGCGGTTGTCTTGGGCTTTTGCTGATAGCAGGGATACAAGTATTGTTATAAAAACAAGCTTCGATTTGTTTAAAAGCATAGTGTGATTATTGATTTTTTTTAGAGTCCACAAAATTAGTCAAAAAATAGAAATAAAATACCCCTTGCCCAAAAAAGCAAGGGGTAAATATTTTATCAATGAAAATTGTTTTTTTAAACTATTGAACAATAAGGCGTGCAATAGAATATCCAGCCACAGTGGAAACTTTTACAAAATATATACCCGAAAGATTATCAACTGCAAGTGGAAAGCGATTTTTGCCAGAAGAGAGCAAACGAATATCTTTCTGAATTACTCTGCCAGTAAGGTCGCTAACTGAAATTGTAACATTACAATCGGTGGCTAAATCAAATTCGAGCATTGTAGCATTCACCGCAGGATTTGGTATTAAATGCAATTTTAATGAATTACCAACTACTGCGTTTGAAATTCCTGTCGAAATTCCTTGTATTACAGTTTGTTCGGCTTGATTTATGGTGAAGTCGGCATTCGAAATAGTTGTTCCTTCGGCAACAGTAGTTGTAAACACACTTTGAACCTCGAAACCGGTACGCTCAATACCAACAGTATAGTCGCCTGCAGGCAGATTCGTGAAACTGTAATTGCCATTGGCATCGGGGCAAGTGGTGGCAATAATATCACCGGTTGCGTTGTAAAGTACAACTCGCGTTTCACAATCCACATTTACCTTTGCTTTTGCTCTATGCATTGGCGAGTTAATCGGTTGGCCAGTGATGTTAACTTTCCCTGAAATAACGCCTGTGCCATTGAATACAAACGAAGGTTTGCTGGCAATTAGGAATCCAATCATGGTATCGGTTTCACAAGTTAATTTAAATGGAGTAACTTTTTTCCATTCGGTATTGCCGTCGTGATAAGTGTCCATCCATGGATTTTGGCCTGCATAACTATAATTTACAAAATGTGATTTAAAAATATAATCTCCTTTTGGCAATGAGTCGAATTGTACTGATTGTAACATATCTGCTTGACGATAAAGACTAATCTTTCCGTCCGAATTTTTGCGGTACAATTCACCAATAACATCACCCGAGCTGTAGATGCCTCCTTGGTAATGGTAAGCATGGAGTTTTGCTCCTTTAAAAATCACGCGTGTAGAGTCTGTATTGAAACAGCCGCCAAATCCATTATTGACCAATACATGATAAATACCACTTTTAGTTACTTTTAATGTTGGGGTAGTTTGTGCGCCCGGACTCCAAAAATAGGAATTTTCGGTATTTGTTCCGGCAATCAAAGTTACAGTATCACCCACACAAGCGTAAATCGTATCGGGCATCGAAAGGGTGATAATTGGCTTAACGGTAACTTGTACATTATCAGTTGCTTGTCCTAATGTATTTTTTACCGTAACCGAATAGGTATCGGAAGTTTTCGCCCAAATTTTTTGTGTTTTTGCACCTGTACTCCAATCATACACAGCACCTAAAGTTAATCCGGCATCTAATTGAACCGAATCGCCTTCGCAAAGAACACGGTTATTTCCAAGTTCAACAACCGGAGCTGATTTGTCAATTATATCTAATTTCACATATTCAAGCCTTCCTTCAAATCCACCAAACACAACTGAATCAATATTTACACTGTTCTCGTTATCGAAATGCAAATAACCTTCACCACCACCGGGCGCCGAAAAAGTTTTTTCGTTCACTTTTTGTCCACCATTGTATACAGTTTGAAAAAAGGCACTATTGTTATCATAAGCTCTGCAAAGCACATCAGTAACTGTATGATTGATACTTGTTAAGTCAACAACTAATCGTCCATCGTTTCTAATCCAAATTGAACTACCGAGATCTGAGCTATGTGGAATATCGGTGTCGTTGTTTACAAGTTTAGAAGTATAATATCGCACTGGCACTCCCGACTGTGTCCATGAATAATAACCAGAACACCAATTTTGCTCATAAACGACACTGCGCGAAATTGTGGTCCATGAGATATCTTCTCTGTAAGAACAAGCATTATATGTCGGATTAATAATAATCTCTTCATCACCACCAAAGCACAATTCCACAGTACTTCTGTTTGCTGCCGTTGCAAAACTATATACCTGCACACTTGCCGGCCAGCCATTACCATCGAAGTCAGTTACAAAATTTTCGGGAATTGTTAATGTATAAGAAGAACTTTTTGCCAAATATGGATCTAAATTAAAGTTCACTACCGAATCATTCGAAATTGATAAATCGCTTGCAATATATGTTTTAATAACTTGCCCTGAATTAACGTCAGTAATTGTTATGCCTTTTTTTATAATTACAGGCTCATCAAACTTTAAAGTTCCTATGCCTGAGATGGAAGTGTTCAATTTGTTATTTCGTGGATAAGAATACACTAAAGTCGGCGCTTGTGTATCGGGTGCAAAAACAGTAAAATCAGACACTGCATTGTTATCGTAACTACCGCTGAAGGTGCTGTAGTTTAATGTATTCGACAACCAAAAACGAATTTTCGAAGCAGTACCAGTAAATCCATCATATTTATTATATCTGAAATCACGAGCCAACTGAGGTGTTTGACCAGGTTTCATTACAGAATCAATTTGTATAACAGTGAAGTTACTTTTGGACAAGCCTGTCGGTATATCGCATACTTTTGCATTGGGGTTGTATGGATTTATCGCAAAATTATCCTTTCGCATCCAACCCAAAGCAAAAAGATAGGTTTTTGTGGAGGCGCTTTGTTGGAACGAAATTAAGTTTTCGCCAGCTAAGGAGTAGCTGTTCTTGTATGAGTACAATGTTAGCGCACCGCCAGCAATTGTAGTAAAAGCTGAATTAACTGTTGAATTAATTTTGTATTGGATAACAGTACCAGCAGCAATAACAGCAGGTGCGGTATATTCATAAATACCATCAGAAGTTGATGTTTGGTCCAAATCACTTAGTGTTGCACTATAAGCATAATCGGTAAACCGAATTTTTGTACCAGCCTCCAAATTAACAAAAGTTACAAAATCGAACGAATGATACGAATAGTTCACCTGCACGATAGCAACATCGCCTGGATTTAAAACAGTTTGTGCAAAAGTAATTTGAGCAATTGCAGCAAACAAGATAAGAGTAATAAACTTTTTCATTTTGATAATTTATTTAAATTGTTGTTAATTTGTTTGATTTTCAGAGATTTGGATGTATTTTAAATTTTCAATTTGATGATTTTATCAACTTTTCAATATCTACATCTTCGTCCATCGGATTTGCTACTTCTTCAATGGTAATGCCGGCAGGGATGTTAAATTTGCTCGCGGGCACCACTATGTTTTCTTGCATCGATATAGCTGTTTCGTTTCCGGTAACTCCCAATATGCTTATAATCGATTTTAAAGGATAGCCTTTGTATTGCCAAAATTTGGTTGTTCCAAAAGTAAATACCAAACATTTGTGTCCTAAAACATCTTCGTATCCTTCAATTTCGCCACCCATGTCGGTTACGGCTTTCCGTTCGGTTTGGTGCAATTCTGCATCGGTTTTACCTTTTGTAATAGGCTTACCTATCTCTACGGCATAGTCGATGGTAGTTTTAGTTCCTTTTTTTGTTAGCATATCAATTTTCCACAACTGATTACCTTTGCGAATTTCCAATTCGTTTTTTGTAGTTGTGTTTTTAAAGCCCATTATTTTAACAGTGGTTGTGCTGCTGATGAGCGTGTACATCAACATGCCATATTCGTCGAACCAAACCGATTTTGTGCCGGTGGTATTTCCTGTGAGTTGGTATTCGATATGTCCCGATTTCATAAAAATGTATTTGCCCTGCTGCTGTGCAAACAGGCTGACCGTGAAAAATACGGTGAGGAAAAGGATGATTTTTGTTCTCATGGTTGTATGATTTTTCAAAATACAAAACAAAGATATTTACAACTAAGAAATAGTTTTTATAGAATCTATAATCGTTGGCATAAAATATACAAACGATACAGTTCTGTTTAAATTCGCTCGATGGCTTGCAGTACTTTTTCTTTGTAGCGCGAGGCTACGGGTACTTGCGTTTTGTCGGTAAGTCCCAACGAACCTCCATCGGTTTTGTGAAAACAAACTATATAGCGCGAATTGACTAAATGCGACTGATGCGTACGAATAAAACCGCTGTTTTCGAGCAAGTTATCGTATTCCTTTAAGTTTTTGGAAACAACTATGGGTTTGCGATTCAGCACGTAAAAAGTGGTATAAGCACCATCGGCTTGCAAGCGAATAATTTCGTTGAGTTGTACCACATGTATGGACTCCGACGTTCGTAACACAATTTTCGAAGGTTGCTGATGCTGAAAGTTTTGGAGCAATGCATTGAATTTCAGACTTGAATCTTCGGCTGCTTCTTTACGTTGCGCTTTGCGGATAGCTTCTACAAAATCGCCGGATGTATAGGGTTTCAACAAATAATCGAGCGCACTAAATTTGATGGCTTGCAGCGCATATTTTTCGTGAGCCGTGATAAAAATAATGTTGAAATTGATTTGCGGCAAGCGCTTGAGTAAGTCGAATGCTGTGCCATCGGGCATATCCACATCGAGCAAAACTACATCGGGTTGATGTATAAGTATAGCTTCGTAAGCCGCATTTACATTTTCGGCTTCGGCGCAAACAGTTATTTCGGGAAAGAACTCAGCCAGCAGTCGCTTGCTCTGTTCTCGGGGCGACAGTTCGTCGTCAACGATTAAGATTTTCATACAATAAGAAATATATAGAACGCAAATATCGCAAAAAAACGCAAATTAATTAAATCGAAGTAAAATCAAACGAAAAATTCTCAATTAGATTTGTGAGAATTTGCGTAATTTGCGTTTAAAAATCTTTGTTCAATTATTATTCATAATTTTTAAATGGAATATCAATAGTAACCAATGTTCCTTTTCCTGTTTGTGGATCAGGACTGGCGATTCTAAGTTTTTCGGTATTATTACCAGCAATATTTAGTCGTTCGCGGGTAATGTCGAGCGCAAACGATTTGTGATGTATGTTTTGTGTAGTTGTTTGAAAACCCTTTCCATTGTCAGCCACAGTTAATGTAAGCGTATTATTTTCGAAGCTAAAACGGATTCTGATTTCGCCATCGACCATGCCTCTCACACCATGCTCAATGGCATTTTCGATAAAGGGCTGCGCTATCATAGGTGGAATTTCGAACTGCTCAGTATCTATGGATTTATCCACTTCGATAGTGTATGTAAACGATTTTTCGAAACGCAACTGCTGCATAGCCAAATAATTGCCCAGAAATTCAATTTCAGTTTCGAGCGACACAAATTCTACTGCCGAATTTTCTAAAATCTGCCGCATCAACTTAGCGTATTGTGCCAAATAATCGGATGCTTCCAAGCCTTTATTTGTCTGAATGTATTGGTTAATAGCATTCAGCGTATTAAACATAAAATGTGGATTCATTTGCGAGCGCAGCAGTTTTTGTTTCAGTTCGGCTTGTTGTTTTTCGTATTTCAGTTGTTTTCGTCGGTATAGCACAAAAGCCAATATGCCAAGTAAAAGTACTACTACCACAATAGCAGC
>CAZEEN010000072.1:0-12913 GCA_964511115.1 uncultured Paludibacter sp.
CTAGGTGTTGTAATAAAGATATTATCTAAATTACTTATTGTTGATGTTGGTAAATTTTGCATAGTTAACTAATTATAAAATCTGTATATGATGGTTCTTCGTTATTAGAGGCATCTCTCCATCCTTGTAATGTATTAAAATAAGTCAATGGAGTATTATCATTAAATTTAGTTGTTTTTAAATCTTTAGTTAACCAATATAAATTTCCAATTTTAACTGATTGATAAATATTTCCATCTAAATCAGTATAACTTCCACCACTATTTGAACAAAGTCTAATACAAGAACCTTGTCCTTCACTTGTACCTCCTGTATTATCAAAACTTATTATATCAATTCCAGATTTTGTAATATCAAATGAGCCAGTAGTGCCAATTTTATAGAACCAACTAATAGCATTTTCTATTAAACTTTCATTGTTATTTTCAAAAATAATCATTCCCCGTTTAACAGCATCAAATTTTGTAGAATTTATACCTAAATTATCCCATTCTAAGCCAGTTAGTAATAATTCTTTTTCTTCAAAAGGTAATCCATTTATAGTATTAATAATTTCATAAAAGTCATTATAATCAGGAACTCGCCAAGGAGATATTGCTATATCTTTTGCATTTTCAATAACAGAACTATTGTATAAATAACCACATTGAACACTTGTGACTAATACATCTTCTGGTAAATTACCCACTAATAAAGGATTTTCATTAGTATTTCCATTTATAAGTATTGGGTTTTCAGCTTTTTTAGTTGAGTTATTTATACTAAATGTTCCTACAATATCATATTTTTTATCAGTAATTAAACTATTATTAGAACCTTCTGGTAAAAGATTCCAATAATAAGCTACCTGATTTTCAGAACTTACACAAGGTTGATTATATCTATCCATTGGTGTAGGTGTTCCATTAATATTTCCATATTTAGCAATAATTATATTAGTTACATTAAGCTCAGTACTATAAGCTATATTTTCTACTTTATATGAAATAGTAGGTTTCCAATTTAAACTTTCTTTAGATAAATCTACTGTTCTTTTTATTACAAATTTATTAAATTCTATACCATAGGTTGTATTTTCACAAGTTGCGGTAAACTCTATAAGTCTATTTAAATTAAAAGCATCTGGATCTAATGTTGTATCTACTAATGAAATAGTTATAGAAGGCGTTGAGTATCCATTTAAAAAAGTAAATGTAGTATTAGGTGTTGCATTAATTAAAGAAGTTTGAACACCTGTACTTATATTAGTGAATTTATAACTTAGATTCACTTTATTTGGTTTAATTAAACTATCACCAAATATTTTAAAATCAAATTGTAAATAATTACCTACTATTGTTATGTTTTGTAATGTAAAATAATTAATAGTTTCTAATTCAAACCTCAAAGCTAATGTTCCACCTTTTTTAGGTTTATATATTTGATACTTTTTATTATTAATATAATCAGCTTTATTAAAAGTAGAGTATTCAGAATTATTTAAAGGTAAAAACCAATGTTTAGTAGCAGTAAAAGAACTACCATTATTTTTTTCTTGTAAAATTAAAGTATTGGTAATATCTGTTTCAATTCCTTTTTCAATAGATAAAAGTTTTGGTTTATAGTATTTTTTAACTCCATTAAATTCTGATATTGTATCTAAATTCTCTGTATTTAAAACAATTAAAAACTTCTCCCCAGAATTTAGTTTATCTGATATTATAAAGTTTTTATTTAAATCAACACCATTATCGCCTAGTTTAATATCATCTGTAATATGAATAAGTACATCGTCATTATCAACTCCTTCTGGTAAACTAGGAAAACTACCAATTTCTATTTCTTGTCCATTTGTTGAAACAATATATAATACTCCTCCATGTTCTTTCATACCAATAGGAATAAATCCTTCTGGTAATTGTACATATTCAGGACTAAGTTCTGTTCCTGGAACCATTATTTTAGTATTACCCATATCATTTTGTAACACCAATTCATTACCATTAAATGTTAATAATGTAGCATTTAATGCATCAGTTAATACTGTATTTGGTGTAGTTAGTGAACTTAAATCACTTATTAATCCGTCGGAGAAGGTGTTTGTAGATTCCTGTACCATGTGCTTTCTGTATTTATTCCGACATATTCTATGTCTGTTTTCTTTTCTCTAAATTTTTTGAAGTATATTTTATATCCTACATCAACAGGATATTTTAATCTGTATATATGATCCCTTGAATGGTCATGATATATCTCTTTTGGTGCTTTATAACAAAAGACATGGTCTAATTTAATAAATTTAATTTTATTATTATTTAATTGATCTAATAGAACATCATGATGTTCATCCATCATTCCAAAATAATAATAACCATTCCATTCTGTATTTCTAAAGCTATATAATATTCTTTCTTTTATTCTCCATTTATATAAGCCATGAATATAATGTTTTAAAGAATCCCATCTTAAATCACCATTCATAGCTATTATTTTTTCTTCTTTTGAATTATCGGATTTAATTAGTATATCTCCTCCTCTTTTTGTGACATAATAATAAATTCTAAATCCAAAAGAAACAATTCTTCGTAGTTCCGTTTCTGATAAACTAGGGAATTTTTCTTTTAATTGTGGTATATAATCATCAACTGTTTTAAGCATTTATCCGTAATTTTTACCTTTATTTGTATTATCTATAATAATATTCTTAAGTTTCTTATGTACATGTATTGGTTTCCTATACCAAGCACCATTTCTTCTTTTTTGTCTATACTGTAGTTTATGTCCTTTAAAGTTTGATGCTAAAAAATCAATTTCAGCAAATGCTCCATTCTGTCTAGCTCTTATAAAATCATTACCATCTATCACACTCATTTCTATATAAGCTTCACATGCAGTTGGTAATTTAAAAGTTGCATTATTATCTATTACATCTTTTAAAATTAAATAAAACATATAAATAAAAACTCTTGCAGCTACTGCTTTTTTAGAATGTTCGTGGAACGCTTCATAAGTACTTTTTTTAATATAGTGAAGTTTAAATCTTGTAAATAAATCATTAGCAGAAAATGCATATCCTGTAGCGAACTGTGGGATATATTCTGCCATATTTATTGTATAATTTTAAATGATTTACCAAACATTTTTCTATTCCATGAAGAATTAGCATTTAGTATTTCATTCATTTCATTTTGATTAATATATTCAGGAACTCTAGCTTGTGAACATGCTTTTTCCCAATCTTTTTTTAATAATTGAGCTAATTGAATAGTAGCTCCATCTTTAGTTTGAATACCTTCTTTATATTTTTGAGAGTAAGCACAATATAGTGCAACTGCGTGAACTTCTTTATCGTTTAAAAAAGGTAGCCCATCTTCATCAAAATGAATTCCTTTATATAAAACTTTAACTATTCCATAAGATTCAGTAAAATATAATCTATCACCAAGTTGTCTGTACTTAACTAAACGACCTGATATATATTGATCATTTACACCATATTTTTTCATTTCATTGTAGTTTTCTGATGGTAATGAATTAAGACCCGGATACATTTCACGAGAACTTGTTTTTTGATAATCTTCATATTCTAATGTAACAGCTTCTATAATTGAAGCATTACAAGGAAGTTCTACACTCCAACCATATAAATCATCAGGTTCAGGTTCTAAAACTGCTTTATACATTCTTGTTTCTCTATTACCTATTTTTCTCCAAGCTACATAAGCCATAGTTTCAAATAAGTCTTCAGATATTTCAACACCAAACATGTCTGAAAGGTATGTATATGCTGTATAAAATTTATTGTGTGTTATTCTACTCATCGTGGTACTTGGTCATTAGGGTGAGGTGATTGTAAAAACTGGCGATAGTAACGTAATTTCTTTTCAGTTAGTCTCTTTTTAATCTCGGTATCTATAAAAGTCATATTATTTAAATCATCTTGACAACATCCATAGTTATCTAATTGACGTAAATCTTTAAATATTCCTATTATAGTTAATCTTTTTAAAAGTGATATATTAAATACCCAACCATCATACATATTATTTTCGTTAGGTGTTGTTTGTATGTAAACATAAGGCTTATCTTTACCTCTTAATTTTGTTCCATGATGTTTAAATGCAACTGTTGTATAATATTTAAAAGGAACTTGTTTATCTGTAGATCCTATATATTCAATTGCAGAATCTCCAAAATCATTTACTAACTGTGGTATTTCAAAATGAAGTTCAGGTTTACTAAAATTTGAAGTATTACAACACTTATCTAAACTTTGACAATCTAATTCTATGCAATTAATAGCATACATTAGATCTTTTCTAGGTATTAGATTCTTCATAGAATACTCTTTAATGATCTGTAGACGTTCATCTATTATATCCTCTTGTAATTGGTCCATAGATATAGCTGGTGTAGATGTAATACCTGATAATCCTCCTACTATGTCATTATATATTGCTGATGCTAATTTTTCTACTTGCATATTTAAATTAAAAAAGGCGAACGGAAGTCTCCGTCCGCCTAATTAAGGTAATTTGTTTATTTTAATCTTTTACAGATTAAGCTACTAATGTGATTTCTTTAGTTACTGTATAACCGTCAATAGTTACATCAATTGCAACTTTATCAGCTCCAGCTAAACCATGACCTGTTACTAATGAGATTAAACCTGCATTAGATACTGTTATTTTAGTCCAATCTGCAGTTCCTGCAACTGTACTAGCAGCAGAGTTCAATGCAAATGTTGCTCCAGTTACTCCACTAGGAGTTGTTGTATAAGTTACTTGATAAGGAGCTCCTCCAACTACATCACTAATATCTAAGTTACCACTTGTAATACTTACAGCAGTTACAGCAGTTCCCATAGTGTCAATGTTAATTCCAGAACCATTAATTGCAGCTTCAAAAGCAGTAACTAAAGTACTTAATACATAGAATTTATGAGTAGTAACAGAAGTAATTTCTTGACCTACAGTACTAACTCCACCTTGTTCAGCATCTACTGTTTTAAGTTTAAGGATATAGCAAGTGTATTGTCCACCAGGTACTGGTCTTTCATCTTGTCCAAGTGCCAACCAACTAGTGTTTGCAAGAGTTGGGAGACGAAGATTTTTAGTAATTTGTTTAACTGTTCCGAAACCTTCAGTTCCAGCAGTAAGAGAACCAGTAGTAAGTACATCTTCTAATACTGTAAATGAATCATAACCAGTAAGCGATTGTGAATCAAGTTTCATTTCGTGAATTTCTACTTTTTCAAAGTGAGTATACTCATCAATAGCAGTTAATGTGATAGCTGCACCTGATTTAGATACTGTGAAATAAACGTTATCTTTAAAGTTATTTTCTTTATTAATAGCTGTTTCTAAAGCTGCAACTAAAGTAGTAGCTGATCCGTTAGTAACACCTGCAACTTCATAGAATTTTTCTAAAAAGTTACGAGTCATTGCATTAGCATAATCTGAAGTAAAAGAACCAATACGTTTTAGTTTAACATAAAGTCTGTAAGTTTTATCAACAGCGTTAGCAGTTGAAACTGTTTTAGTCAACGCTTCTTTTACTGGCGCAACATAAGGAATTTTAATACAACTAGTTACATTAGCTTTAGGGAAATTACCAGAACGTAATACTGAAAATGTACTACCATCGGTAATAAATTTAGTTGATACTCCGTTAGAATCAAGATTGCTATTAATAATAGTTTCTTTTGTGAATTGATACATAATTTTTGTTTAAATTATTTAGTTTTAATATCTTAAGTGGTGATTATTTCTAATCATTATCTTTTTTGTTGTTCTTGTGCAGGATTAGCAATTGTTTGATTTACTGGAATGTTAGTTTGTAATCTAGGATCACTTGCATTTTCCATAAGTAATTTAACCAAATCATTAATTAATTCTTGACAAACGTAATCTGGAAACTCTAATATTTGAGATTTATCTTCTACTTCATCAACTTGCTCTTGTGTAAGTCTGATGAATTGTGGTGATTTTAAATAATCTATATAAACTTTTGATAAAGCGAATAAGACATCATCTTTCCCATACCTGATCTCCATTCGCACTTTAGATTTGTTTCCATATCTTTTAGGTGCGATTTTTTCAATATTTTCAGCTTTAGGTTCTGTTCCAAGTGGTGTATAATCTACATCTACTTGATTATCAGTAGTAGGATAATTATTAGAAATGTTTACATTGTTTATGTAGAAATATGGATTTTTATATGATGGTCTCATATAAAAATTATTGATTATCTGAGAATACATATCAGCAGTTAATCTTTTAGCTCCAAAATGAACAGGAGTTCCTACATTGTAACACTTGAATTGTTCAGTTACATTATATTCTACTAAACAGTTAAGAATGTGTAAATAATCATCAGGAAGATCTACTTCATAAGTTTTACTTAACAATGCTCCAGTTACATCAGTTGAAACACTTGGAGTCAAAACAGCAGTAGATTTTAATACCCGAAGATCATCACTTTTTTGTTGATTTATATCATAAGCATTATAATTTTTGTTTATATACTGTTGAACAGTTTTATTTATAAAATAATTATAATCCTCTAATATTAGACTAGGTGCTTGTACTTTGTTTAATTCTACCAAAGCATATTCGAAAATGTTTCTAGCCGTCATTGTATGTTATTTTTTTATTTAATTTTTTTAGTATCTTCTTTTTCAGAAGGGTACATTTCAGGATAAGTTTCTTTTTTAATCAACTCTACTATTTTTTGATTTTCTGGTTGTTTCATCCAAATTACTACAGAATCATCAGTTACTCCTAATGCAACTCTGTCACCATACATATAAAGTCCTCCTTTTTGTACAACTACTCCTTTATTTAAACTGTCAATCAACATCATTCTAAGAGTTGTGTCACTTCCAGTATATAAATCAATAATTTTTTGTGGGTATCTTTCTGCATAATTTACTAAGAAATCTTCAACATCAGATGCATAAGCATTTCTCATGTCTTTTCCTAATAATTTACATTTGGTTATTTGTTCTTCTTTGTTACTTTGGAAAATATAGTTACAAGCGTTTGTAACGAGTTTCTTTTTAGAGTTTTTAACTTGTGAATCTTCACCTGGTCTTTCTATATATAATACAGCAATTCCCCATTTTTGTCTATTGCCATCTATTAAAAGGTTACCTTCTGAGTCAGTAGCATTTCTTTCTGGTGCAATTAGTGGAGAGTATTTAATAGCTTCCCATCTAGCTTTTTGGATTGGAATTTTTAAATCAAAAATAGTTCCATCTGCTATAGTAATTTCTTCAGTTTCTTTTAAGAAAATAGTTCCTGTAGATTTATCTTTATCAGATATAATCATGTCGTTTCTATGATCTACTGATCGAATATGAGATGGGTACATTCCTGTTTTTGGGTCAATGCAAGGATTCATAGTGTAGGTTTGACCTACTTTTCCATATACACTTCTAAGTATAATTATTTCGTTATTCATATTAATTCATTGGGTTGTAGTATTTCTACTTATCTTTTGTTTTTTATATATCTTATTTTTTAAAAACTTATAACTGCTCGATTTAAGCAGTTATAAGTTTAAAGTATTATTTAATTTTGAAATAGGATAAATGATCTATCAATGTGTTATCCTAAAAGCTCTTTATCTTTTAGCTCTGCAATTTCTTTTGTTATATTTGCAGTTCAGACTATATCATCATCCTTCATCAGGATGTTGGGCACTCGTGTCAGGATTATTGTTTGCAATACTCACCTGTTAGTCGTTGGACCTTCTTAGTACTTTAAATGCTTCCTAAGCTTGGCTGCTGATTGTCCGCTTCCGGAGTTTCCAGCAATTCACCCAATGTTCGATTGAGATTACTCTCAAAAGCCTCAATTGTATATATTTTATATCTTTTTTTGTAAATAGTTCCATTATCCCTAGCATAACTTAAACCGCTAGAGCTGGGAAAGTTTTTTAATTTAGCATACTCAGTTAGAGACATTTTGACAATTTCATTTGTTTCTATATCTTCTATATAAAAATCAATTGATTTACTTTTTGCTAATTTTTTTCGTGTCTCTTCTGAAACAACTTTTCCTTTATGAGCTAATCCTATTTTCTGTCTATGTTCATCAGTGAATACTCTTTCTCTTGATGCTTTAGCCATTTTCTCTTTAGTTTCTTCTGTATGCTTTTTACCATACATTCCATTCCTCTCTCCAAACAATTTTCTTTTATTGATGTGTTCTTCTGATTGATGTTTTCCTAGCCAACTTGGAATTTTATCATATAATATGTTTTTGCAGAGTTCATCTCCTTGACATGATTTTAATAATAAAACTTCTTCTTTATCAGCTATTTCTCTTGATTCGAAACAGTTTAAGATTTCTTTTTTAAGATTATCTTTGTTTTCTTTAATATACTCTTTTGTCCAATTTTGACTAGATCCCATATAAGGATCTTTTTCAATTTCACAAGAACAACTTCTAACTCCAACATAATATTCATTAGTTAATATATTAGAAATTTTGTACAAATAGTGATTTGTTTTTTCTGAATACTTTTTTCTTTTCATTTTTTCATTTAAAATTTTTAAATTATTTATTTTACAAAATTACTAAAAATTTTTATATGTTAAAACAGAAATCAAAAATATTTTAAAAAATTGAATAGAGTATATGTAGTTTATCTATTTACAATATAGATTTAAATAAAATGTCCAAATTTTAATTAGACATTAAAATATATGATTTATAAGGAGAGAATACGCCTAAACCAGAATATCCAGAAATAACTAATTTTGTACCAGCTACAGGAGAAGAAATTACTTCTGAGTCACCTCCAACACCATTCAAGACGTGAGATTTAAACTCTTGACCTGCTAAAGTAAACATTTGCATTGCAGGAGCACCAGTTGCTTTATCAGCAGTTAAGTCAATCAATACAGAATAACCTTTTGTAGGATATTCATAAGAAAGGGCACGGTCTACTTTAAATACAATTTTGTTACCTAAGAAACTATAAGAAGTGTATTCTACACCTACTTCTACTTCTTTTCCTTCTTTTGCAGAGTAAACTACTGGAGAAACAATTTTATATTGGTTCAAATATTCAGCTAAAGAAACTTGAATGTCAGCATAAGCTATTTCATTACAGATAAACAAATAAGTATTACCTGTTGGTTGCTCTGATTTTTGAGAAAGAGTAGTAATTGCTTTGTTAAATACAGCTACACTAAGTTTAGAGTAGTTATACATACCAGCGAAACGGTTAATTTGTGGAATAGCTCCGTCTCCAGCTACAATATCACGACCTTTACGATCTTGGATGGTACATTTTCCATTTGCATCCATTGTTCCTTTAGAAAATAACAATGAGTTGTTTCTAGCTTCCATGAAACTATCTAACAATTGTTGTTTTGCTTTAGGCATTTTAAAAATTACTTCTTTGTAAGCTCCACCTTCTTCACCATTTGCAATTTTAACAAATGCATCTTCGTGAGCAGTATAACGAGAAGAATAATCAATGTCTACACGGTGCTCAGTGATCCAGTTACGGTGTCTTTCTAAGTTTGATTGGAATTTGCTAAATCCATCTTCATGCAGTTCTGGTTGATAGTTAGTAATGAAACGAGTTTCCATACCAATTTGACAAGCACTAGTCTCTAAAGTAGATGTGAAAGACGAGTCAATCAATCTTACATAATAAGACCAGAATTTATCTGCCTTTTTAGTAGGAGCAGCCATTACAAAACATTGTTGTTTAGAATTTTCAATTACGAAAGTGTCATTCTTTTCGTAGTATCTTTCAGTAAACAACATTTCGATTTCAGCACCATTAGCACCATTTGTAGTAGGTACAGCAGCAAATTGAATACGTTTGATAAATTTAACATCAATTTCCCAGTCAAACATAAGGGAATTGAGTTTTTGGAATTTGTTACCAGAATCTTTTTTATTATAAACGATGTTTCCTAAACCTTCTGTCAAGAAAGATGAAGTATATTGTTTGTACATTGTAGAAACAATCCCCATTCTATGTGGTTTAGTACCAACGAATTTATAAAAGTCTTCATACGTTTTAGTATGAGCTAATTCAGGTTTAATAGTTGTAAATTCAGCGATTAAAGCCATTGTGTTACGTTTTTATTTTTTATTAAATATATCGTTTAAACCATAAGGATCTTCCTTAGGTTTACTTTCCTTCTTAACAACAGTTCGCTGTGAAGTTAGGCTAGGCCCTTTTGCCTTTCTAGCCGAATCTATCTCTTTTTTATAGTAATCGTGGATTGTACTAAATGCTTCTTGACCTTTAACTGCAAACCAAGCAAGTTGGAATAATGCATTTGGATCATTTAACAATTTAACAAACTCTGATTGACCATTCATATCTTTACTAAGTAAAAATTGAAGAACATCTTCTTTATCTTCATCTTCTAATTCTAAGTCGAACAACTCATTTGTTCCTTGAGCAATTTCAACCATAGAATCAACTAACGTTTGATAGTTCTGTTCTTCTTCTAGTTCGGACTGCTTAGCTAACTCATTTTGTTCAGCAATTTCTTCTTGTTTATAAACTTCTCTTAATTTATCTACTTTTTTCTTAAATAAATCTGGATTGTTTAATTCTTTTTGTAATTCTATTTCAAGCTCCTCTTCTGAAAGATCTTCATACTTTGCTACAATATCTAATTTATAAAGTTCTTCATCTGAAAGATTATCAACTGTATAGTTAGTTTGCTGAGATTGTAAATACTCTTGAATTGCTTGGTTTCTATGATATTCAATTAATTCTTGAATCCCTACACCATTTTCTCTTAAATAATTTATAGTCTCAATTTCTGAATCATCTAATTCAGGAGTTTCTTGTTGTAATATTTCCAATTGTTCTTCAATTGGTAAACTATTGAAATCTAATTCTTGGATATTACCATCTTCATCTTCTATTTGAATTTTAGATGCGTCTATAATACCTCTTTGTGCTAAAAGATTACTGATTAATTCTGAACTTTCAGGTTTACTTGCTCCAAATAAATCATCTTCAAGAGTAGAAGGTTCATTATCATCTTGTTGTGCAGTAAAAATATTATCTTCTACTATTGGAGAAGTATTATCATCTGAATATTCATTAAAATCTAGTAAATCGTCGTCTTCAAATCCTGTCATACATTTTTTATTTACTTATTAATTCATATTTTAATTAGATGCAAAATTAATATATTTTTCGATATAAAATAAATGAAATTTATAATTTTTTAAAAATCATCTATAACGTTAAATATATTAATTTTACATATTAATTAATAAGATTATCTATTCAGGTTTAACTTCAATTGTATTATCTTGAGCACCTTTCTTTTTAGAATATCCAAACAATACTAATGAAGAACTTATAAGTCCAGATGCTAAACCACTTAAAGCTAAAGCTTCTGGAATTTTAAATATAGCTAATCCTATAGAAGTTAAAAATCCTAAACAACCAGTTACTAAAGCTATAAAACCTGCAAATTTAGAACCTGATGTTTTTCCTGATGAATTACTCATTGCTTCAGCAAATGAGAATTTTTGTATGTTACAATCTAGTATTTTCATGTTATTTGAAGTACGAAGCCACACCAAGTGCAGCTCCTACTATGAAATGTTTAATTTTGTCGTTCATTGTTTTAGTATTTTGTAGTTTCTAAATTACTACCTATTTGGTCTGCTTCGTAATGCACACCATAAGTAGTTAGAATTACATCGCCCGCATCACCTGCCGTACGTGCTATTCTTAAAGCTAATTGCGCTCCAAGTTCGGCTGCACCTGCAAAATCACCATCGTAAATATCGACTTTATGAGGGTTTGCTGCTAACTGTGCGCTCGTTGCGGACATTACAGTACTTCCGCTTGTTGTACCCGTTGTTTGTCGCAATTCCCAAAATAATGTGAACGTTACACCAGTTGTTCCTGCGCTTTCACCTGCCTTTAAGAATATATGTGCGTGTGGCGATAATGCAGAGCCTAATTTATACGAGTGTGGCAGTTCTTCAGCATCCCCGCACGTTTGATTATTTGCGCTTGTAAACTCACGGTGTGTTACGTTGTTTATCGTTACATAATCGGGCAAAGTTACGGGATTCCCACCGCTTGAATCAGGCGAAAAATTCAAATCCTCCCATTGCGTTGCCGCCCCAAACAAACGAATACCATTAGCATCGCATTGTGTGTAGTCGGTGGTAGTGCCAAATTTATGTTTAGCCTCCCACACACCATCACTTTTATGAATATACTCAACGCCAGTGGTTAAATCAAACCAATGTTGACCTAACGGATACCCAGCACCAACATTTTCACTTTCTGTTGGACTACTATCTGTTTTTATTAAAGGTATTACTTGTTGTCCCATATTATAATATTATTGAATCAGAATTATTAGCAATAGCAATGTCAATTAATTCAAGTTTTCTAATCGAACCATCTACCAACTCTTGCATTCTATCTCTTTGTTGAATTGAAACATTAAGTGCTTTAACAACATCTTCTCTTGTTAATGTAGCAACTTGTGAGGTTATCTCTTGTTCGATACCATTAGAATCTTTAATGGTTTTCTTTGAGTAAATTTTAAATTTTGTTTCCATATTTGTTTTATTTTTATGCGTTTGCTGGCACTATTTGTAACACGTTATTTTCATCATAATACCTAAGATATTGTCCATAACTACTATTTATAAACAACTCTTTTGGATAACTTTGATAAACATAACTTGCTGAAGTAAAGTCCATTCCTCCGTTAGAGTTGAAATAATCCCCAATGGTGTTAGAGTTGAAATAATTACCAATGGTATTAGAGTTGAAATCATTCCCAATAGTATTAGAGTAGAAATAATTACCAATAGTGTTAGATTGGAAACCATTCCCAATAGTGTTAGAGTAGAAATAATCCCCAATGGTGTTAGAGTTGAAATAATTACCAATGGTATTAGAGTTG
>CAZEEN010000072.1:13013-14667 GCA_964511115.1 uncultured Paludibacter sp.
CATTCCCAATAGTGTTATAGTTGAAATAATCCCCAATGGTGTTAAAGTTGAAATCATTCCCAATGGTATTAGAGTAGAAATAATTACCAATAGTGTTAGAGGTGAAATTATTCCCAAACAACACTGTATTTGAATTAGCAATAATGCTTGAATTATTACCATCAAATTTATTTTTATAAATGCTACTATAACTGCTTTGTACACCACTTATAGTTGGTGCTGTTGAAAATGTATAGTAATCTTTATAATTTGTAGTTGTATTTATATAAAAATAATTACTATCAACATTCCAACTACCTTCAAATGGACTTACATATTGTAAATTATTCCATTCAAACCTTTTCCAAGAAGATGTATCAGTAAATAATACATTTTCCTTGTCATTCAATTTAAGATAAATTTCAGCAGTGCCTATTTTTAATACAACATTCCCTTTATACCAATTACTATCATTACCATCAGTATCTTCATATCCGCCATTGGAAGCACTACAATCAATTTGCCATCTCCTAAACTTAGCATTACGATAATCAAAACCTATATCATTATTTTTCAGGGTATCAATCCTGCGGTAGATATAACCTTTTGTACAGCCTTCGACCATTGTCTGATTACTTTCAATGTCATAGTAAATTACATCTTCTGGAAATAAAGTACTATAAGCAATGTTCATTAGTTTATTAACAGTCATTGCAGTAACTAAAAGTGGTTCAATTTGCCCCTCATTTAAATCACTTGTATTTGGTATTGTATGAACAGTTTGATAATCATTAATGATATATCTTTGACCTACTGTTAAACCACTTGCTTGAACTAATGCATATAAATCAGAATATGTTATTGAAATTGGTTCTTTTGAATATATTTGCTTGCTATTTTCATCTGTTATATTTTTTGCAGTTCCTTTTAACACTATTCCATTTTCAGTAATAGTTGCATTATTAGTATTATTTCCGAATAGCCCGCCACTTGTAAAAGTCTGCAATAGTTCCCACGTGTTAGTAGTTGCTAAACGTCCGTAAATGTTGTTAAGCAAAGTTTTTACATTTGCCCACGTAATTTTCTTCCAAAGTCCTGCCGTGTCTTTTTTAATCAGTTCGTCAGTATCTGCAATGGTTGTATCAGTACCATCAACATCGTCCAAATCTGTCAACTTCATTCCAAAAGTAGGTCGAACCAATAAAATACCGTTTTCGCTTGCACCAGTTGAGTACTTTTTAATACTTGCAGCAATAATTTTGCGATATGGGGCATTTGGAACGATTGTAGTAAACCCTTTTGAGCCTGTCGATTCCATATCAACATAAAGAATTACATTCGCACCTTGCGCCTCGTATGCTGTTGTATTTACTTCGTTTACATCTCCGAACCAAGTCGATTTAATAAACTCACCGTTTGCGGCGTTTTGAGTGAAAATACCCATAAACAAATGAGGTGAAGTATTTAATTCGGAAGGAACGGCTTCTTTTACCAAAACGTGTCCGCCTTGCATACCTACAAATTGCGCTCCGTAACCGTTTCGGCAAGCTCCTTGACATTTGCTTACAAACTGCAATTCCAAACCATCTTGTAAAGTAGTGCCATCAGGATAACCACTTTCTAAAACGCCTAATTCAGTATTGTATCTTCTTAAAATAGTAACAGCATTGCCATC
>CAZEEN010000073.1:0-14430 GCA_964511115.1 uncultured Paludibacter sp.
ATGTTGGGTGCCAAAGTTTACAAATCCTCATTTAATCGTCCAAACTTGTATTATCAAGTGCGAACCAAAACAAATGAAGTTGACAAAGATATTATAAAGTATATACGTTCGCAGGAAGGTAAATCAGGTATAATCTATTGCCTCAGCCGTCGAAAGGTGGAAGAGCTTGCTCAAACACTTACTGTAAATGGTGTTTCCTGTTTGCCTTATCATGCTGGTATGGAGGCATTAGTTCGTACCGAAAATCAAGATAGGTTTTTGATGGAAAAAGTGCAGGTAATTGTTGCTACCATTGCTTTTGGAATGGGTATCGATAAACCTGATGTGCGTTTTGTAATTCATTACGACATGCCTAAAAGTCTCGAGGGCTACTATCAAGAAACAGGTAGAGGAGGTCGCGATGGTGGCGAAGGACAGTGTATTGCATTTTATGCATACAAAGACTTAGATAAACTGCGTAAGTTTATGCAGGGAAAACCGGTTGCCGAACAAGAAATCGGAAATCAATTGTTATTAGAAACGCAAGCGTATGCCGAATCATCGGTGTGCAGGCGTAAATTATTGTTACACTATTTTGGAGAGGAATTAGAAAACGACTGCGGTTGTTGCGATAATTGTATGAAACCACGTAAATTTATTGAAGGTCAGGAATTATTATTGTTGACTTTAGAAACTATTATTGTTGTTCGCGAGAAATTTAAAGCCGAACACATTGTTGATATTCTGAAAGGAAACGAAAACTCAGAAATCAAAACCTATCAGCACGATGAGTTAGAAAACTATGGCGCTGCTTCGGATGAGGACGAAAAAACGTTGCATGCCGTTATTCGTCAAGCACTTATAGGAAGCTTAATTTCGAAAGAAATTGAAAATTATGGCTTACTAAAGGTAACTGCTGCCGGTAAAGCATATATGAAAAAGCCAACTCCATTTCCGATTGTAAAGGATACTGAGTTCGACGAAGACGAGGAAGATGCTGCAGCAAAATCGAGTGGTGGTACTTGTGCTGCCGACGATGTGTTATTCTCTATTTTGAAAGATCTTCGAAAAAAGATGTCCAAAAAGTTGGAAGTTCCTCCTTTTGTGATTTTTCAGGATCCATCGCTCGAAGCAATGGCAACTACTTATCCTATTTCGATGGATGAGTTGCAAAACATCCCAGGAGTTGGTGCTGGAAAAGCGAAACGCTATGGCGAAGACTTTTTGAGAGTTATTCGTGAGCACGTAAAGGAAAATGAAATTGTTCGTCCCGAAGATTTACGTGTACGCACAGTAGCAAATAAATCCAAACTGAAAGTATCTATTATTCAGTCAATCGACCGTAAAATAGCATTGGATGATATTGCTATGGCTAAAGGACTCGAAATTGGAGAATTATTGGACGAAATTGAAGCAATTGTTTATTCGGGCACAAAAATCAATATCGATTATTTTCTTGATGAAGTAATGGAACCCGATCATGTCGACGAAATCTTTGATTACTTTAATGGTGCTGAGACAGATAAAATTGAACCTGCTTTGAAAGAGTTAGGTGAAGACGATTTTAGTGAAGTTGAAGTACGCTTAGTCAGAATAAAATTCCTTTCGGAAATAGGTAATTAAAATTTAAGTTAGAATAAAAAAAATCCCTGCAAATAATTATTTGCAGGGATTTTTTTGTTTATATTATTAATGATTTAATCATCCGAACCACCATCTTCAATATCAGTTACATTACGGCGTGCATCTTCTTTTTTGTTGTACTCGTCACGAGAGTATACTACAATTTTATCGAAGTCGCGTTGACCAGTACCAGCAGGGATAAGGTGACCGCATATAACATTTTCCTTCATACCTTCCAAACGGTCTACTTTGCCATTGATTGCAGCGTCATTCAGTACCTTTGTAGTTTCCTGAAACGAAGCAGCCGACATAAAGCTCTGTGTTTGAAGTGCAGCACGTGTAATACCTTGCAAAATCTGATTCGAGGTTGCTGGAATTGCATCTCGTGTTTCTACCAATTTCATATCGCGGCGTTTGAGCGCACTGTTTTCGTCACGAAGTTTACGAGCTGTAATAATCTGACCAGCTTTCAACGAATCCGAATCGCCTGGTTCGAGAATTACTTTTTTACCCCAGATACGATCGTTTTCTTCCATAAAATCGTGTTTATCCACAATTTGTTTTTCAAGGAAGCGCGTATCGCCCTGTTCAATGATTTCCACTTTACGCATCATCTGACGAACAATTACTTCAAAATGTTTGTCGTTGATTTTTACACCCTGTAAGCGATAAACATCCTGTACTTCGTTCACAATATAATCCTGAACGGCAGTTGGACCTTTAATCATAAGAATGTCCGAAGGAGTAGTTGCACCATCCGAAAGTGGCGTTCCAGCACGTACAAAGTCGTTTTCCTGAACCAAAATTTGTTTCGAAAGCGGAACCATGTATTTTTTAATCTCGCCAGTTTTTGATGTTACACTTAACTCGCGGTTACCACGTTTGATTTTACCGAAGTTAACCTCGCCATCAATTTCGGCAACAACTGCCGGATTCGATGGGTTACGTGCTTCGAACAACTCGGTAACACGAGGAAGACCCCCAGTGATATCGCCTGCTTTACCAACAGCACGAGGAATTTTAACAAGCATCTGACCTGCTTTAATTTGTTCGCCACTCTCTACTACAAGGTGAGCGCCCACAGGTAAGTTATATGTACGAACTACTACTCCATCTTTATCCATAATATGCGCACTTGGCACACGATTACGGTCTTTCGATTCCATAATAATCTTCTCGCTCAATCCAGTAGCATCATCGGTATCGGTTTTGAATGTAATGTTTTCGATAACATCTTCAAACTCAATTTTACCTTCAGTTTCCGAAATAATAACGGCGTTAAATGGATCCCATTCACAAATAATCTGACCTTTCTTACCCATTTCGCCATGTTTGGCCATCAGTTTCGAACCGTAAGGAATATTTTGTGTAGTAAGAATAATACTTGTATTGGTGTCAATAACACGCATTTCAGCCAAACGGCTTACAACTATTTGATAATCACCAGCGGTATCTTTTACATCTACAGTACGAAGTTCATCGAATTCGATGCGTCCGTCGTAGCGAAGTGCAATTTTATTTTCGGCTCCTACGTTCGAAGCAACCCCACCGACGTGGAATGTTCGAAGTGTAAGCTGTGTACCCGGCTCACCAATCGACTGAGCAGCAATAACACCAACGGCTTCACCAATGTGTACCATTTTACCGGTAGCAAGGTTACGTCCGTAGCATTTTGCGCAAACGCCTTTTTTCGATTCGCAGGTCAACACCGAACGTATTTCAACGCGTTCGATAGGAGAATCTTGAATTTTCTTTGCAAGCGATTCTGTAATTTGGTTACCAGAACTTACTATTAATTCGCCAGTAAGTGGGTGGTAAATATCGTGAACGGAAACACGTCCGAGAATACGTTCGTACAATGACGAAACTACCTCTTCATTGTTTTTCATTTCAGTTGCAATCAATCCGCGTAAAGTTCCGCAGTCGTCTTCGTGAATAATCACGTCGTGCGACACGTCAACCAAACGACGGGTCAAATATCCTGCATCGGCAGTTTTAAGAGCCGTATCCGCCAAACCTTTACGAGCACCGTGGGTAGAGATAAAGTACTCCAATACCGACAAACCTTCTTTAAAGTTCGAAAGAATTGGATTTTCAATAATCTGTCCACCTTCGGCACCTGATTTTTGAGGTTTTGCCATCAAACCACGCATACCTGATAACTGACGAATCTGTTCTTTCGAACCACGAGCGCCAGAATCCAACATCATATATACAGAGTTGAATCCTTGATTATCAGTAGAAAGTTGTTTCATCAAAATATTCGACAACTTTGAGTTGATATGTGTCCAAGTATCGATAATCTGATTATAACGTTCGTTGTAGGTAATGAAACCCATATTGTAGTTATTCAGAATTTCTTCTACTTCTGCATTACCTTCTTTTACCAAAATTTCTTTTTCTGGTGGGATAATTACGTCACCAAGGTTAAACGACAATCCGCCTTTGAAGGCCATTGAATAACCTAAATCTTTGATATCATCAAGGAATGCAGCTGTACGAGCAACTCCGCAAATTTCAATTACGTTACCGATAATATCGCGCAATGATTTTTTCGAAAGCAGTTCGTTGATATAACCTACCTGAGTTGGTACACATTTATTAAATAAAATACGTCCCACAGTTGTTTCAATCAAACGAATAACTTGTTCGCCTTTTTCATCAATGTCGCGTGTACGCACTTTTATCCATGCATGAAGCGCTACTTTTTTCTCATTGTAAGCAATTTCAGCTTCTTCCGGTGAATAAAAAATTAGACCTTCGCCCAATGCACCAGTACGTGGTTTTGTAATATAATACAAACCAAGAACCATGTCCTGCGAAGGAACTGTAATCGGTGCACCGTTTGCAGGGTTCAAGATATTGTGTGATGCAAGCATCAACATTTGTGCTTCAAGAACAGCCTCATTACCAAGTGGTAAGTGCACTGCCATCTGGTCACCGTCGAAGTCGGCATTGAAAGCCGTACACGAAAGTGGGTGTAACTGAATAGCTTTACCTTCAATCATTTTTGGCTGGAAAGCCTGAATACCAAGTCGGTGAAGTGTTGGAGCACGGTTTAGTAATACGGGATGTCCTTTCATCACGTACTCTAAAATATCCCAAATTACAGGGTCTTTGCGATCAACGATTTTTTTCGCTGACTTTACAGTTTTAACGATACCACGCTCAATTAATTTGCGGATAACAAACGGTTTATATAATTCGGCAGCCATATCTTTTGGCAAACCGCACTCATGCATTTTTAATTCAGGACCTACAACAATTACCGAACGAGCCGAATAATCCACACGTTTACCTAACAAGTTCTGACGGAAACGTCCTTGTTTACCTTTCAACGAATCGGAAAGCGATTTCAACGGACGGTTAGCGTCGGTTTTAACAGCACTCGATTTACGTGAATTGTCGAACAAAGAATCTACCGCTTCCTGAAGCATACGCTTTTCGTTACGAAGAATTACTTCGGGAGCTTTAATTTCTATCAAACGTTTCAAACGGTTGTTGCGAATAATAACACGACGGTACAAATCGTTCAAATCGGACGTAGCAAATCGACCACCATCAAGCGGTACTAACGGACGCAATTCTGGCGGAATTACAGGTACGATTTTTACAATCATCCATTCCGGTTTATTGCGATGCCTCGATGCACGGAACGACTCTACAATTTGTAGACGTTTCAATGCTTCGTTTTTACGTTGTTGCGAAGTGTCGGTATTGGCACGGTGGCGTAAGTCATACGACAATACGTCTAAGTCGAGACGCGACAACAAATCATAAACAGCGTCAGCGCCCATTTTTGCAATAAATTTGTTTGGATCAGAATCTTCCAGCATGTGATTTTCACGTGGAAGTGCATCCATAATATCGAGGTATTCTTCTTCAGTAATTAACTCGTTATTTACGATATTTTCGCCATTATCAGCCGCACCGGCTTGAATAATAACGTATTTTTCGTAATAAATAATTGCGTCCATTTTTTTAGTCGGCATACCAAGCAGGTAGCCAATTTTGTTTGGTAATGAGCGGAAATACCAAATATGCGCAACAGGCACAACCAACTGGATGTGTCCCATACGCTCGCGGCGAACTTTTTTCTCGGTAACCTCTACACCACAACGGTCGCAAACAATGCCTTTGTAACGGATGCGTTTGTATTTTCCGCAATGGCATTCGTAATCCTTTGTAGGACCAAAAATACGCTCACAGAAAAGACCATCGCGTTCAGGTTTGTAAGTGCGGTAGTTAATAGTTTCGGGTTTGAGTACCTCGCCACTTGATAATTTCAGAATCTCTTCGGGCGATGCAAGTCCGATAGAAATTTTACTAAAACTACTCTTTACCTTATTATCATTTTTAAAAGCCATAACTTTTTTTCCTTAATCCAAATTAATACTTAAACCTAAACCACGAAGTTCGTGCAATAATACGTTCAACGATTCTGGTATTCCCGGTGTTGGCATTGGATCACCTTTTACGATTGCTTCGTAAGTACGGGCGCGTCCCATTACATCATCCGATTTAACAGTCAGAATTTCCTGAAGAATATGTGCTGCACCGAAAGCTTCGAGTGCCCAAACTTCCATTTCCCCAAAACGTTGACCACCAAACTGAGCTTTACCTCCAAGTGGTTGTTGCGTAATAAGCGAATATGGCCCGATTGAACGAGCATGCATTTTATCTTCAACCATGTGACCGAGTTTCAGCATATAAATTACACCAACAGTTGCAGTTTGGTCAAATTGCTCACCAGTTCCACCATCAATAAGGTATGTTTTACCATAACGAGGTACACCAGCTTTATCAGTCCAATCGTTCAATTGATCGAGGCTTGCACCATCGAAAATTGGAGTTGCAAAACGCACACCCAACTCTTTTCCTGCCCAACCAAGTACAGTCTCAAAAATCTGTCCTAAGTTCATACGCGAAGGCACACCAAGTGGGTTTAGCACAATATCAACCGGAGTTCCATCGGCTAGGAAAGGCATATCTTCTTGACGAACGATACGCGACACAATACCTTTGTTACCGTGACGACCTGCCATTTTATCACCTACACGTATTTTACGTTTTTTGGCAATATAAACTTTGGCTATCTGAACAATACCATTTGGCAACTCGTCGCCAATAGTGATATTGAATTTTTGACGTTTAATTTGTGCGTCAAGTTCTTTATATTTACGCAAATAATTTAGAATTAATTGTCTGATTAATTCATTTTTATGCGTATCGGTTGTCCATTTGCTCGTTTGAACAATTGAGTAATCAATTTCACGTAATCGTTCTATAGTAAATTTACTGTTTCTCGAAATCAAATCTGTTCCTAAGAAATCTTTTACACCTGCCGATGTTTTATCACCAAGCAAAACAATTAATTTTTCAATCAATGTTTCGCGAAGGACACTTGCCTGAGCTTCAAATTCTTCATCCAAACGAGGCAATACAGCTTTATCGGCTAATTTCGATTTGCGATTTTTTTGCGCTTTCGAATATAAGCGTTTTCCGACAACCACGCCCGATAAGGAAGGTGTTGCTTTCAACGAAGCATCTTTTACATCGCCTGCTTTATCACCAAAAATAGCACGAAGCAGTTTTTCTTCCGGTGAAGGATCCGATTCGCCTTTTGGCGTAATTTTACCAATAATAATATCACCCGGCTCGATGCGAGCACCAACACGAATAATACCGTTTTCGTCCAAATCTTTCGTTGCTTCTTCGCTAACGTTTGGAATGTCCGAAGTAAACTCTTCCACTCCACGTTTTGTTTCGCGCACTTCAAGCAATTGTTCTACAACGTGTACCGATGTAAATACATCCTCGCGAACAACACGCTCGTTGATTACGATGGCATCCTCGAAGTTGTAACCTTTCCAAGGCATAAACGCCACTTTCAGGTTTTTACCAATTGCTAATTCGCCATTTTGAGTTGAATATCCTTCGGTCAGAATCATTCCCGGAGTTACAACATCACCTTTACGTACCATTGGACGAAGGTCAATTGTTGTATTCTGGTTTGTTTTCATAAACTTAGGTAGTTTATATTCTTTCACTGGCGATTCAAAACTTACAAATTCGTCATCTTCAGAACGATTGTAGCGAATTTTAATACATTCAGCATCCACATATTCAACAACACCATTACCTTCTGCGGCAATCTGAGTACGAGAGTCACGTATCAACTGACCTTCGATACCTGTACCAACAATAGGAGCATCGCAACGCAACAAAGGCACTGCCTGGCGCATCATGTTCGAGCCCATTAACGCACGGTTCGCATCATCATGTTCAAGGAACGGAATCAATGCAGCTGCAATTGATGCAATCTGCGAAGGTGAAACGTCCATCAAATTTACTTCAGCAGGAGGAACAACTGGGAAATCGGCACCTAAACGCGATTTTACTTTTGAACGTATAAATACACCTTCATCGTTTAAAGGCGCATTACCTTGCGCAATAATTTTATTTTCTTCTTCTTCGGCAGTAAAATATTCTATTCCTTCGGGAGTTGTATCAACTTTCGAGTTTTCTACTTTACGATAAGGAGTTTCAATAAAACCTAATTTATTTATTTTTGCATAAATACAAAGCGACGAAATCAAACCAATGTTTGGTCCTTCAGGAGTTTCAATCGGACACAAACGACCGTAGTGCGTATAGTGTACGTCACGAACCTCAAAACCGGCACGCTCACGTGAAAGACCACCTGGTCCGAGAGCCGACATACGACGTTTATGCGTAATTTCAGCCAATGGATTTTGTTGATCCATAAACTGCGACAACGCATTCGTTCCAAAGAATGAATTGATTACCGACGAAATACTTTTTGCATTAATCAAATCGATAGGCGTAAATACTTCATTGTCGCGAACGTTCATACGTTCACGGATAGTACGAGCCATACGCGATAAACCAACACCAAACTGGTTAAATAACTGTTCGCCTACTGTACGTACACGACGGTTACTTAAGTGGTCAATATCATCCACATCGGCTTTCGAGTTGATAAGCTCAATGAGGTATTTGATAATTTCAATGATATCTTCTTTTGTAAGTACCTTAATTCCCGGATCAATTGAAAGATTTAACTTACGGTTAATGCGGAAACGACCTACATCGCCCAAATCGTAACGTTTTTCGGAGAAGAAAAGGTTGTTAATTACCTCACGTGCAGTTGAGTCATCGGCAGGTACGGCATTACGCAACTGACGGTAGATATACAACACTGCTTCTTTTTCCGAGTTACTTGGGTCTTTTTGCAATGTATTGTAAATAATCGCAAAGTCGTTTTGATTTGCTTCGGGATTATGCAATAAAATAGTTTGAGAACCCGACTCGATAATATCGTCGATATGGCTGTTATCCAAAATCGTTTCGCGATCGATAATAACCTCATTACGTTCGATACTTACTACCTCTCCGGTATCTTCATCTACAAAATCTTCAATCCATGTCTTCAAAACACGGGCAGCAAGTTTTTGACCAATTGCCTTTTTGAGGCTGGCTTTACTTACTTTAATTTCTTCGGCCAAATTGAAAATTTCAAGAATGTCTTTATCACTCTCGAAACCGATGGCGCGTAATAGGGTAGTTACGGGTAATTTCTTTTTACGGTCGATGTAAGCATACATCACGTTGTTGATATCCGTAGCAAATTCTATCCATGATCCACGGAAAGGGATGATACGTGCCGAGTACAATTTTGTACCATTGGCATGCATACTTTGTCCGAAAAACACTCCCGGAGAACGGTGTAATTGCGATACAATAACACGCTCGGCACCGTTGATAACGAATGTTCCTTTAGGTGTCATATAAGGGATAGGCCCCAAATACACATCCTGAATAACGGTATCGAAATCTTCGTGATCGGGATCGGTACAATAGAGTTTCAATTTTGCTTTGAGGGGAACACTATAAGTCAATCCACGTTCCACACACTCTTCAATAGCATAGCGTGGAGGATCAACATAGTAATCGAGAAACTCTAAAATAAAGTTATTGCGTGTATCTGCAATGGGGAAATTTTCGGTAAATACTTTGTACAAACCTTCTGATTTTCTTTTTTCAGGTGATGTGTCCATCTGAAAAAAGTCCTGGAAAGATTTTAATTGAACTGCTAAAAAATCAGGATATTCCAACTGATTTTTGATAGAAGCAAAATTGATTCTTTGTGATTGGTTTTTTGAAGACATTTTCAAAGAGGGTTATTTTGATACAGTGAACTCAATTTGTTAAAGACAAGAAAAGGTTTAGAATCCCTCCATTCGAGGGAATCTAAACCAAAAGCCTGAAAATCAGGTAGTTTTATTTAAGTTCAACTTCAGCTCCGCCTTCTGTCAATGCTTTTTTGAGGGCTTCAGCTTCGTCTTTTGTTACACCTTCTTTAATAGCTGAAGGTGCAGCATCTACTAAATCTTTAGCTTCTTTCAAGCCAAGACCGGTCAATTCTTTTACTAATTTTACGATTGCTAATTTATTAGCACCGGCTGCTTTCAATACTACATCGAAAGAGGTTTTTTCTTCAACTACTTCAGCAGCAGCTGCGGCAGGACCTGCGGCAACAGCAACGGCTGCAGCAGCTGGTTCAATACCATATTCGTCTTTCAAAATTTGAGCTAACTCATTTACTTCTTTAACTGTTAAGTTAACCAATTGTTCTGCAAAAGCTTTCAAATCTGCCATTTTACTTTTATTTTATGAAATTTATTTTTTATAATTAAATTGTTTTGTATTATCTCTCGGCCAATGTTTTTAACACGCCGTGGATAGTATTTCCTCCTGATTGGAGTGCGGACACAACGTTCTTCGCTGGCGATTGCAATAAGCCAATAATTTCGCCGAGAAGTTCGTTTTTGCTCTTTATGCTTACTAATACATCAAGTTGGTTTTCGCCAATATAGAAGCTTTCTTCTACATAAGCTGCTTTCAATACCGGTTTTTTGCTTTTGCTTGCTTTGCTGAAATCTTTAATCAGTTTAGCAGGTGCATTATTCGAATTCGAAAGTAACAATGATGTAGCTCCTGTTAGCGATCCATAGATTTCAGTGAAATCAACCGATGAACTTTCAAGTGCTTTTTGAAGCAATGTGTTTTTTACAACTAAAAGTTTAATATCTTGTTTGTAACACACACGACGTAATTCGCTTGTTTCAGCAGCATTTAATCCGCCTATGTCAGTTAAATAGAAGTGAGCATACTCATTGATAGTTGACTCAAGTTGTTTTATAATAGCGCTTTTATCTTCCTTTTTCATAAATTTAAATTTTATTCTTCAATTGATTTTGGGTCGATTTTAACACCCGCACTCATTGTGCTTGAAAGATAAATGCTCTTAACATAAGTACCTTTAGCTGAAGTTGGTTTCAGTTTCATCAAAGTATTCACAAATTCTTTGGCATTTTGAACCAACATTTCAGGAGTGAAAGATACTTTCCCAACTGATGTATGTACAATACCATATTTATCAACTTTAAAGTCGATTTTTCCTTGTTTTACTTCTTTAACAGCTTTGCCTACTTCGTTGGTAACAGTACCACTTTTAGGGTTTGGCATCAATCCGCGAGGACCGAGCACACGACCTAAAGCACCTAATTTACCCATGATAGCAGGCATAGTGATGATAACATCAACATCTGTCCAGCCTCCTTTAATTTTTTCGATATATTCATCGAGTCCTACGTAGTCAGCTCCTGCTTCTTTAGCAGCTGCTTCCTGATCGGGAGTACATAATGCAAGAACCCTTACTTGTTTTCCGGTTCCGTTTGGTAACGACACAACGCCGCGTACCATTTGGTTGGCTTTACGTGGGTCAACACCTAATCGTACATCAATGTCGACAGAAGCATCGAACTTAGTAGTAGAAATCTCTTTTACTAATGCAGTTGCTTCCTTCAGTGTATAGGCTTTTCCTGCTTCAATTTTCTCTGCAGTCAACTTTTGTTTTTTTGTCAGTTTACTCATTTTTAATTGAAGTTTTAATTGTTAATTGAAAAACTACCTTTTACGGTAATACCCATACTTCTCGCTGTACCGGCAACCATTTTCATGGCGGCCTCTAACTGAAAACAATTCAAATCGACCATTTTGTCGGTTGCTATCTGCTGTACCTGTTCCCAAGTGATTTCAGCCACTTTTTTGCGGTTTGGTTCAGCCGATCCACTTTTTAATTTTGTAGCATCCAATAATTGAATAGCTACCGGTGGAGTTTTTACAACGAAGTCGAATGATTTGTCAGTGTAGTAGGTGATAACAACAGGTAAAACTTTACCCGGTTTATCCTGGGTTCTGGCATTGAATTGTTTGCAAAACTCCATAATATTGATCCCTTTCGAACCTAATGCAGGTCCTACAGGGGGAGATGGATTTGCTGCCCCTCCTTTAATCTGTAATTTAATAAGTCCAGCAATTTCTTTAGCCATAATAATCTGTTTTTTGTTGTTTTTGTGGAATGCGAAAGATATGTAACGTACCTTACTATTCCTTTTCTACTTGCGTAAACGATAATTCGAGCGGTGTTTTCCGACCGAATATCAAAACCATAACTTTGAGTTTTTTCTTATCTGAATGAACTTCCTCAATGATTCCGCTCAAGCCCGAGAACGGACCTGAAATCACCTTTACACTTTCGCCCACAATGTATGGGGTCAGCATTTCTTCACCAACCTCTTGCATATCATCCACACTACCCAATATACGGTTCACCTCTGATTGGCGAACTGGTATTGGACTGTGACTTTTTTCTTGCAAAAAGCCAATTACATTTGGTGTATTACGAAGACGATGAGGTATTTCACCAATCAGATTAGCCTCGATCAAGATATATCCCGGCATACAACTACGTTCTTTTGTAATTTTTTTGCCGTTACGAATCTGATAAACTTTTTCAGTAGGAATTAACACCTGAGCAACGTATTCACTAAGATCAGAATTTCTCATTTCTGCCTCAATGTACTCTTTTACTTTTGCCTCCTTACCACTAATGGCGCGGAGAACATACCATTTAAAATTTGTTGTCTCTGACACTTTTGTTCCTCCTTGTTAAAAAATTTACGACAGTGAATCGTAGATAATTGTCATGATCTTTTCAAAACCTAGGTCCATAACCCAAACTAACAGTGCAAGTATGATGGAAGCTATCAATACTATCACAGCACTATTCGTAAGTTCGGCACGTGATGGCCACGAAACTTTCTGAACAAGTTCTGAATATGACTCTTTGATATAGTTTATTATCTTCATATTTATTAAATAGAATAAGCACGGGCAGAGAGGCTCGAACTCCCGACACCTGGTTTTGGAGACCAGTGCTCTACCAACTGAGCTACGCCCGTGTATGACCCCCAACCCCTAAAGGGGAGTTGAGGGTTTTGTTTTTATTTAAGTCCCCTTTAGGGGATTTAGGGGTCTTAGTCTAACAATTCAGTAATCTGACCTGAACCTACTGTACGTCCACCTTCGCGGATAGCGAAACGTAAACCTACGTTACAAGCTACAGGGTAAATCAATGTAACTGTCAATTCCAAGTTGTCACCTGGCATAACCATTTCAGTTCCTTCTGGTAAAGTGATTTCACCAGTTACGTCCAATGTACGGATGTAGAACTGTGGACGGTAGCGGTTGTGGAATGGAGTGTGACGACCACCTTCTTCTTTTTTCAAGATATAAGCAGCAGCTTTGAAAGTAGTGTGAGGAGTTACTTTTCCCGGGTGGGTAATAACCATACCACGTTTGATACTTTCTTTGTCGATACCACGAAGTAATAAACCTACGTTATCACCAGCTTGTCCATCATCAAGAATCTTACGGAACATTTCAACACCAGTAACAACTGATTTCAATGCACCTTGACCAAGACCAATGATTTGAACTTCTTCACCTGTTTTGATTTTACCAGTTTCGATACGACCAGTTGCAACAGTACCACGACCAGTAATCGAGAATACGTCTTCAACAGGCATCAAGAATGGTTTGTCTACATCGCGTTCTGGCAATAAAATCCAAGTATCAACGGCATCCATCAATTCCATGATTTTATCTTCCCATTCTTGTACGCCATTCAAGCCACCAAGAGCCGAACCACGAATTACAGGAGTGTTGTCGCCATCGAAATCGTAGAACGAAAGCAATTCACGCATTTCCATTTCTACCAATTCCAACATTTCTTCGTCATCAACCTGATCACATTTGTTCATGAAGATAACCAAGCGAGGAACGTTTACCTGACGAGCTAAAAGAATGTGCTCGCGTGTTTGTGGCATAGGACCATCAGTAGCAGCAACTACAATGATAGCACCGTCCATCTGAGCAGCACCAGTAACCATGTTTTTAACGTAGTCAGCGTGACCCGGACAGTCAACGTGTGCATAGTGACGCGAAGCTGTTTGATATTCAACGTGTGCTGTATTAATAGTAATACCACGTTCTTTTTCTTCTGGTGCATTGTCGATAGAATCGAACGAACGTAACTCAGAAAGTCCTTTTTTTGCTAATACTGTTGTAATAGCAGCGGTCAAAGTTGTTTTACCGTGGTCTACGTGACCAATGGTACCTACGTTAACGTGAGGTTTCGACCTGTCAAATTTTTCTTTTGCCATAACTCAAAGATTATTTTAAAAATTAATTATATGTTTTATAAAAGCTACAAAGTTGAGCTGTTGATGAGAATTGAACTCGCGACCTCTTCCTTACCAAGGAAGTGCTCTACCACTGAGCTACAACAGCAATAAAAAGAGCAAAATTCTATTACCAAAAAATAAAAAATTTTCTCTTTTCAGAGAGCGAAAGACGGGACTCAAACCCGCGACCCTCAGCTTGGAAGGCTAATGCTCT
>CAZEEN010000074.1:0-14428 GCA_964511115.1 uncultured Paludibacter sp.
TTATGATTATATTATTCAAGAAAATTAAAAATAACAAAAAGTCAAGATGACTTCAGTATTAAAAACGTACAAATACACACATTTTACATACCAAAAAGTGTCATAAATTCACGAAAATGACATTTAAGAGAATATTTAACTTTTTAAATGCGTTTTTCAACGAATAGCGAAGTTAATTGCGAAACGGCAAGAATAATCAATTTCGTCCTTTCTTATTTCAATAGATTGCCCCCGTCTTGCCGGATATGGGAATTTGTGCGCTGTTGTTGGGGTTAAAAAAACTACCTGACCATCGCTAACTTTTGGGTGTTATTTATAGGCTTATATCTGGCTTAACAAGGGTTTCAATTGTGAACCCTAGCAAATAAAACAATGTACTGTGACCGCTCTGCCTATTATCAAAAGCTATAAAAGCCACTGCAAGACGTTTGAAAATAAACTATAACTTGCTGTGGCTTTTTTTGCTTTTTGGGCGATTAGTCTTTTTAATTGTCACTTACAAGTTATAATTCAACTGGCTTTTTAAATACAATTGGCTGAACTTAATAAATATGCATGTTAGGAGATTTGCTTCTCTCTGTCCGTAGCTAAAGAAGTTTCGGACAGCTGCAAGTGCGAGATTATACGCTACTTTGAGCGGGGAAATTAGATCGATCAATAAGAGACTTCGAGCAACAGATGGTGTTGAAATGATTCATTTTGATTTACTTCAACATATTGTTTTTGTTTAACTCATTTCTTATACCTTCTAGAATGCCATTTTTTAAATAATCAGCTCTTAGAGTTGTGTAAAAATGAAGTTCTTTTATTGGTACATAAATATTTGACTGTAGATATTTGGCTTCAATGGCATTAGAATTTATTATCTTGTTCAATGTTTCTATACTTACAAGAAAGTCTCTTTCTGTTGCTTCTAAATTATATTTCTCTGATAAAATTGATTTTACTTTATTGATATTAACCAACGAGTCCCTGTCCTCATAATCGTATTCATCTATCAAAAGGCTAACCACGTAATAGCAGATTAACAAAGATTGATTATCTTTTTTCTCTCTATTATTGCTGTATTTGTCGCAAAAGAAATAAAAGTCATTAGAACTTGCAGATACAATACTTGGGATATTATTATGATTTAAACTAAAATGTAACTTAAATGTATCTTTGAATAGTTTATCAAATTCAACACTAAAGCATTTTGACTTAATAGTAATATCAACAAAATTACCAATAAACCAGCCCATACCTTGTTTACTATAGATATGGTCATTATCATCAATTTGTGATTTCTTTGAACATTCTATTATAAATAATTGCAACTCGTTATATGTAAAAGATTTAAAATAATTCTCTTGCGCTAAACCCTCAGCAATATTATCAATAAGATTTAGATAATTACTTTTACGTTTAGTTGCTAATGCGTGTTTTACGGAATTAAGATAAATTTCATCCTCATTTTCAATAATTGTTCTTGCAATATCGCTGAAGTAATCTTCGACAGGTATATCATTAAATTGATCTATCATAATAAAAATTGTTTAACTGATTTTTTACTTAGTGAGCTAATCTTCTGCATAAATGACTTTAATGTTATTATTATAGAAATAAGCATCTGTCATTCAAAATATTATTGATTTTAGACTCCTCCATTTTAACAACACCAAATGGTAGAGCATAGTAAATGTGTGATTTAAATTCTTTCAAAACACTTTTTATAAATTTCTTATAATATTCTGCAATTAGCTTTTTATCATTTCCGCAGTTGGTTATTGCTATAAGAATATGAATCGAATAATCCACATACGTATACATATCGTTAATTATCAATCTGTTGTATTTTGATATATGAGACTTACAAGATTCAACTAAGGCTGAATAAAATGCATTTTCGCCCAATTTCGAATTCAAAACATACTTGTTTAAAAAGTTGATTTGGAATAAAATATCCGCAGCAACTTCATTTGTGTCGGTTAGACTTAGTGTCGTGCTCTTTAAATAATCATTTGAAGACTCAAATAACTCAACAGGTCGAAGATTTGCTGTATTTATTTTTCCAAGACGATATTCATCTAATTGAATTACAATATCATTACCTCTAAAATCTACTATATAATTCTTTACCATAACATTGTTTAATTAAGTTAGCAATTTTGTTTTATATTTTCGGAAGTGCTATTTATTCTTTGAATTAGTCTGTTTATATTCTTTTTTATATCAATAAATGATTCATCATCTTGATTTGAATAGAAAGCTGGTGTTAAGCTTTTTGTCAACTCATAACTTTCATCCAAAAGAGGTTTGAGTCGAGTTGAAAAAGCCTTAGTTCTATCTGACCCTGAAGTAAAACGAAAAATGACATCTGCTAATGAAAAAACAGATTCTTGCAACTTAAAAAACAATTCTTTATTATCCATAATATGTTGTAATTAAATATTTTCACCAAACAACTTTCTTATTCTCAACTCCCGAATCCGAAGTAACCTTTACTAAATATACACCTCTTATAAGTAAAGTAAGCTGTGCATTTTGTGATTCAGCACTTATTGTATTCAACAATTTACCTTTTATATCAAACAACTGAACACTAGCTCCAATCTCCAAATTGTTAACAATTATACCGTTACTATATGCAGAGTATTTGTATTTGTTGTCATGTGCCGTATTTACTGCACTAACTCCATCGGCATCAATAATTACATTATCAATCTCCCATTTCTCAATACGATTGCTATTATCACCATTGGCATTAAAACGAATATAAAACTTCTTTCCTGCGAGTTGATTGCTTAAGTCGTGTTTATATGTTTGATTTGCAATTGTTCCATTGGCATTTGTGTATGTGGCAATGTTCGACCATGTTATAAAATCGTTGGAATATTCAATATTTAATTTTTCAGTACCTAAAGGACTTATTGTGCCTGCATAAGCTTGATAATACATATCGTAACGGAGATATACCTTAGCGGCATTTGTAGCATCTATCTGATAAGTGAAGAATGGTTGACTATAATAGTTAGTTAAATTTGTTTGCCAACTAAACTGAGCCTTCTGATTGGTTATATTCCATTTTAAATCTTGACCACCATTAAGTTTTGTAGAGTTGTAAAACACATTACTACTATTCCAATCCGATAGGTAATTAAAGTCTTCTTTTGCTGGCATTGTAAGTGTTTGAATTTGATATTCATAAGCACCTATATCGATATTACCTAAATTAACTCGTGAATTATCACCCAAGTCTTTACCTGAAAGAATTGAACTTCGAAGATAATTGTAACTAGAAGTACCTGCATTAATACAGGGCGAACCTTCTTTTAAATGCCAATCGGCTGTAAGTAATTCAACTTTTTGCGCATCTGTTATTGCATTACCTACAAAACTAGTTGGTTTGATATATACTGTCGTTATATCTGGACTAATACAGTTTAACTGTGAGATTCCTTCAATATTTGAGATAGTATTGCCATTCTTGTTGTTACTGACTGCGCAGTTTGCAATATAATCAGAAGAAAAAGAATATATTCCTCCACCACTGCTACTTGCAATGCAATTGCTCACGGTACAGTTGGTCGCAGATACAGAATATATTCCACCGCCCCTGTTGGCAGAACAATTGCATACCGTGCAGTTGGCAACAGGAGAAGAATTGGTAGAAGAGGAATATATCCCACCACCGTAAGAATTTGCTGAGCAATTGCTCACCGTGCAGTTGGTAATAAAGGAATAAGTAGTAGAAAATATCCCACCACCATTGTTGCCTGCTGTACAATTATTCACCATGCATTTGTCAACAAGAGATGGTAAAGATGAATAAGAAGTTTTTGAAGAATATATCCCACCACCATCTTTAATTGCAGAGCAATTGCTCACTTTGCAGTTGTCAACAGAAACCAAAGAATATATTCCACCGGCGCTGATTGCAGAACAATTGCTTACAGTACAGTTTGTCGCAGAAGTAGAATATAATCCACCACCATAGTTTGCAGAACAATTGCTCACAGTACAGTTTGTTGCAGAATTAGAATATAATCCACCACCAGTGCCGCCTGCAGTACAATTGTTCACTATGCAGTTGGTTACAGAAGAAGAATAAGAATATATTCCACCACCTTCGTTGCTTGCAGAACAATTACTCACTGAGCAGTTAATAACAGAAACAGATGAATTATAAGAATATATTCCACCACCGTTGATGATAAAGTTAGTACCACCATTGTCGATATAAGTAATATTTGCGTTGCCTCCAACCACAGCAAATCCATCAATGACCGAATTTGCGGTTACTACTCGATAGCAATTACCCGAATTTCCTGTAATCGTCCATTTCCAACTAAAACCATCAGCGTTTGTTGTTTTTGTCCACACATCTGCTACGCCATCTATATCGCCACTAAGAATGGTAGCATTGGTAAATTCCCAGGGTTCAACTTTTCCATTCAAATCAATGTCTGATAATGCACGTTGCGAAATATTAGTTTCAGTCCCTGCAAAACCACCGTAGAATACAACTCCACTTTTCGTTACAAAGCTTTTTGAGCGTGGGTCTCGTGCAATAGTTTCGTTAGTAGGATAATAAGTACCCTTTGCTACCCATACTTCATCGCCGGAAACGGCATTGTCAAGCATAGCTTGGATGTTTGAAGAGGCATTAACCCATGAAGAACCATCGCCGGTACCGTCTGATTTAACGTAACGGATAGTTTTGGCAGATAAACTGGAGGTACTTAAAAGCACGATAATACACAGATAAATTGATTTTTTCATTTTGAGATTTGATTTTGAGTTAGTTCTTCAATTTCTTTTTTTAATAAATCAATATATTCAGATAATTTTTTGTCAAAAGTTTCGTAAATCTCATTTAACTTCAATGTATTTTCAATTTTCTCTTCTGTTTTGGATGTAATTCCATTTTCTTGAATGTATTCATTTAGTTCTCTATGGCGTTTTAATGCTTCTTTAAGATTATCCCTAGCAGCTAATCTTTGAGCTTCTAAACATTCTTCTAGTCGGTTTTTTCTTTCATTCAATTCCATAATTATTGTTGTTTTATTTTTTCCTGCCCGCTCCCAAAGTTCAGTATTAGACATAAAAAAAGCGTGGGAACTGTTAAACTTACCATTTTCATGAGGGTCTCGACTCCCTGTACCAAATGATAAGCAACAGCCCCACGCCTATATGAATACAGACATGGAGCGCTTGTTGCTATCATCCTTGGTACTTGAAACTGTCGAGATTTCATGAAAGGATAATATTTAAAACGCTTTCGTTATTTAATATGTAATGCCGCTGTCGCTACAGCGGGCGAAAGAAATTCAAAGAAAAATTAAGCTTAAAGACCAATGGGTTTTAATCCACTGTTTTTTAATTGATTGTCAATGTATTTTTTTAATTCTTCAAATTTCATATTTTGTGTCTCAGCAGTTATTTTATTTCGAGCATCTCGCATCATTTTTACTGCATCAAATGATTTTTCTTTTTGTTTAGTCTTCATAATGGATTAAATCTTTAGGACTTCTTATTTCTATCATAGGGTATCCAAGTCGATAATTGACAGAATTGTACCCTTTAATTCTGTCGAGGTTCACAATGTGTTTAAAATTCCAACTTGCCAATACATCCACCTTGTTAATGGTTGCTATAGCAATGTGTCTACAATCTTCCAAACTTGTTTTTCCAACAACCTTTTCTGCAATATAAGTGTCGGCAAGTAGAGATGCTTCATCTGTCAGTTCAACTCGTTCAAATTTTTCAGCAGAGAATTTATACGGCAGTTCTCTAACGTTTTTAGGTGCTCCAATTAATTCTAAATCAAGTAAGTCAGAAACTACAAAGGTAATTTCATTGTTTTCAAAACGCTTGAATAATTCTCTGGTTGCCTCTTTAAACTCTTCGTCAAAGTACCCGCCAATAACTGAAGTGTCGATATATATTCGTTGTTTCATATTCTCGTGATATTAATTCAATTCCTTGAATTGCAAAGATATGAAATTGTTTTTTAATTTCATTCAAAAATATCTTTCTGATAAAAATATCGTATTGTCGAGCGTTGATATTCTTGATTTTTAGAGTTGCGTTATTCTGTCTTCGCTTTCGTTCCGCAAATATAAACTTTATTTTTCACACTTTTATGGAAACTGATATAATATTTAGCGTTGCATTGGGGGGGGTCGTTTCGGTTCAGTTTTAATCGTTTCGTGTTGGTGTTAAGATAGATTACTGAAGCCCTACGGTGAATTCCCCAAAAATAACAAAATTAATCAATACAAAAAAACCCCACCTGTAAAAGGAGGGGCATTCTCGATAAACCATAAGTTGAAATGTCAATTAAAACATCATAGTTCTACGAGCATTAATTCACGACCAAGATTATGAAGTGCTGTTGATATTTTTTGCCGTTGTTCTGGCAATGGAATTGTTTTTCCTGTAGCATATCGCTGAAGCTGGCGTTGATTTATTCCCGTAATACGTTCAAAGGCCGAGTTAGTGAATATCCCTTTATAATGCACCAATAAACTCTCAGGATCAAATTTATAAAACAATTCGTAATCCGAAGTAAACTGTTCTGGTATCTCATCTCCAAACTCGCGGCTAGTTTCTAAATGAAATTCTACAGCTTCTTTCATATTTTGCTGCAATTCTTCAAATGTAGCTCCAGTAGATATACATCCGGGAAGCAGCTCAATATATGCAGCGTAATTATTGGCTGCAAGTTCTACAATTACTTTAATTTTTTCCATAACTTTTTGATAATTTTGAATTTTACAGTAACATAAACAAGCAGGGCATTAAAGCCCCGCTTGTGTCAATACACTTTTGGCGGTTCCGGCAGGCAAATCGTCACTTAGTTTTCCTGGAACGGTTACTGTTCCTTTCTTTATCAAGTGTCTGAATTGTCGGTGACTTCCTTTTGTGCGAAGTAAGAACCAGCCGTCAGCTTCAATCAAATGAATGATTTCTCTTACTTTCCAAGTTTTCATAGAACGCTTTGTTTTAATTGACACCTCAAAAGTAGTTGTATTATTACAACTACACAAAAAATTCATTAATTATTTTTATTGTAATATGAATATTTAACATACCAAATTTCAACACCTAATGATGCGTTCAATAAACAGGGAAGTTAATCGCGAAACAGCAAAATTGTCGATTTCGTCCTTTTTGATTTCAATCAAATTATTCAAAACGATATTTTTCTCCGAAATTTTCACTGTAAAAAACCGTGCAAAAATACGCTGATGGGACAAGATATGCTTAAAAGTGGAAGAAGTTGAATCAATTTCGATATCCGGAATATTTGAAAAGAGTTCAATCTGTGCAATTTCAGTTGCTTCGAAAAGCCTGTCCGATTCCACAAGCGGAAGTTCAAATAAATTTTGCCAGATATCTTTTTCGGTACGTTTTTGGATAAAAATTTTATCCTGATATTGAATATAGAAGTAGTTGAAAAAACGCTCTCGTACTTTTGTTTTCGACGCTTTAATGGGCAATTTGTCTACTATATTTAAGTTAAAAGCTTTGCAAACTGCTTGTAGCGGGCAAATACCACAACTGGGCTGAACAGGCACACACTGCAATGCACCAAACTCCATAATTGCCTGATTGTGTAGGCCAGGCTTTTTTTTGTCGAGCAGATTTTCAGCCAATTGTGCAAATTCCTTTTTCCCGCTTGTGCTATCGATGGGCGTTTCGATACCAAAAATGCGCGAAAGTACCCGATACACGTTTCCATCCACCACGGCGTAAGGTTGATTGTAGGCAAATGAACTGATGGCTGCCGCCGTATATTCTCCGATTCCTTTGAGTTGTAAAATTTCGGAATGTATTTTAGGGAAATTTCCACTGTATTTTTCAGCTATAATCTGAGCTGTTTTATGTAAATTTCGTGCTCGGGAATAATAACCAAGCCCTTGCCAGTACTTCAGTACTTCGTCTTCTTCGGCAACTGCCAGCGAATTGACATCAGGAAAACGTTCAATAAATCGAAGATAGTAGCTAATTCCCTGATTTACACGCGTCTGTTGCAATATAATTTCCGAAATCCAGATGCGGTAAGGGTCGGAAATATCGCGCCAGGGTAATTCGCGTTTGTTTTCGAGATACCAGCCTGTAAGTGTTTTTGATATATTTTGTGGAATCATTTATTGATTTGTATTTTCAGCTTTAACGTACAAATTAGGCGAAAGTTCGTAAATCTGTCCGAAAACAAGTACCTTTGCATATTGTTTTACAAAAATACGACTTTTAAATTTAAAATTATTACACATGACATTTGGTCAATTAGGCATAAACGAAGCAATTGTACAAGCATTAAGCGAAAATAAAATCTCCGAACCTACTGGTATTCAGCTCGAAGCTATTCCACATATATTCGAAAATGCGACTGATTTGGTGTCGGTTGCACAAACCGGCACCGGAAAAACCGCTGCTTTCTGTTTGCCAATTTTGCAATCAATCGACCCAAAATCACCCAAAATTCAAGCCCTGGTTTTAGTGCCTACACGCGAATTAGGGCAGCAAGTGGCACGCGAGTTTTTCCTTTTTTCGAAACATATCCCACGCGTTTTTACCGAAAGTGTGTATGGCGGAGTTCCTATCGACGAGCATATACAACGCTTGAAACGTTCTACACATGTTGTTGTGGCCACTCCCGGACGATTGCTTGATTTGTTGGAACGAAAAGCATTGAGCCTACAGGATTTGAAGTTTTTGGTACTCGACGAGGCCGACGAAATGATGAATATGGGTTTTAAAACCGATATTGACAAAATATTGAGTTTGTGTAATAAAGATGTTACAAAATTGCTTTTTACAGCCACTATGCCCGCTGATGTAACAGAAATTATCAACGACTATTTGCGCCCCGATGCAGTTACAATTCGTATAAATGCAACGGAATTTGTAAACCAAAATATTGAACACAACTATTTGATTTACAAGCAAGGCGAAAAACTGGATTACCTGAAAGCTTTCCTTTCGGAACGAAAAGAACAACGTGGAATCTTGTTTTGTCGCACAAAAACGGCTGCCAAACGTATTGCCAAACAATTGGCAGGTTTTGAGGTTACGACCGATGCACTTCATGGTAATTTGAACCAGGAAATGCGCGATAAAGTGATGCGCGGACTTCGCAAAGAGCGAATTAGTCTGCTAGTAGCCACCGATATTGCAGCTCGTGGAATTGATGTAAAGGAGTTGGATTATATTGTACATTATCATTTGCCCGAAAAATCAGACCAATACACACACCGCAGCGGACGAACGGCTCGTGCCGGAAAATCTGGTGTTTCGGTTTGCCTGATTAAAACCGAGGATTTACCCGAAATAAAAACCTTGGAAAATGACTTAAAAATCAGCTTTTCAGAAATTACGGTTCAATTATTGAATGAAGTTAAGCTCACACATCCTATTGGTATATGGCTCAATATAGGATTGATGCAAGGTTTTATTAAAAGTTCGCTTACCGAATTTTTGGTTGAGGAAGCCGGAATGAGTGCAGCTGATATTAAAAATATTACAATCGATGATAATAGTTCTTATTTCGAAGTTTCTGCTCGATACGAAATACAGATACTGCTAAATCTGAAAGGTTACAAAGTTTCACATCGCAATATTAAGCCGGAAGTTGTTGCTGTAAGGAAGTAGCCTATTCCAACTCAATAACCGTTATCCCTGCTCCACCAAACTGTACATGTTCGTCGCGGTAAGTGGCAACGCCGTTAATGGTAGCGAGGTATTGGCGAATCATTTGTCGCAGTGCGCCAGTGCCTGTTCCGTGTAGGATGCGCACCGAAGTCATGCCAACCATAATAGCATCATCAATAAAATAGGTAACAGCTTGCAACGCTTCATCCACACGCATTCCGCGCACATCAATTTCCGATTTAAAGGTTAATTTGCGCTGACGCACTTCATCGTTGGTATTTTGCGCTATCGAGTCGTATTTGTGCTTTTCTTTTTTTAGTTGCGTGTTACTTACTGCCTCTAATTTCGAAAGCTTAACGGTCGATTTCATTTGTCCAAAGGCCACAATGGCATTTTTATCCTGAATCTCGATTATAGTTCCGGTGGCGGACTGACCTTTGAGGCGGACGATACTTCCTGTTTTTATTGTTTCGTGTTCCGTGTTTCGTGTTTCGTGTTTTGAGTTTTTCGTTTCTGGTTTTTTGTTTATATTTTTGAGTTGAAGCTTATTTTGTGAGTTATCTAAGCCCCCTTTAGGGGGTTTTGGGGCAGAGTCATAGGATAATTTTTGTTTAAACTCTTCCAACTCCTTCCTCACCTCTTTTGTTTTCTCTTTTTCGGCCTGCGCTTCTTTTATCTGACGAATGGTGTTTTCAATCTTTGCATTCGTATCACTCAATAAATTTTGCGCATCTGATTTTGCTTTTTGCGTAATTTCCTTGCGTTGTTTTTCAATGCTTGCCATTTCGGTTTCGTATTTGGCAAGCGTTTCTTCTAACTTCTTTTCTTTCAGTCGAATATCTCTACGTTTGTTTTCCCAATACCGTTTATCGCGGACAATGTCCTGCAAATGTTTGTCGTAATCCATTCTATCAGAACCAACTTTTTCAGCAGCATCGGCTATTAAATCCTCGGGTAAGCCAATTTTACGGGCAATTTCTATCGCAAACGAGCTACCTGGATTGCCAATACTTAATTGGAAAAGTGGCTGCAGATGCTGACGGTCGTAGAGCATTGCACCATTCACAACTCCTTCGGTGGCATCTGCATAGAGTTTTAAATTGGTGTAGTGTGTGGTAATTACACCAAAAGCCTCACTACGATTAAAGCGTTCGAGTGTAGCTTCAGCCATAGCGCCACCAATCATGGGTTCAGTTCCTGTTCCAAATTCATCAATCAGCAATAACGTTTTGGGGTTGCTGTTTTTTACAAAAAATTTCATATTCAGCAAGTGTGAACTGTAAGTCGAAAGGTCGTTTTCGATGGATTGTTCATCGCCAATATCGATAAAAAGTCGTTCGAAAATGCCTGCCCTACTGCTGTCGTGCAAAGGAATCAACAAACCACATTGCAGCATGTATTGCAATAAAACTACCGTTTTCAAACAAACAGATTTTCCTCCGGCATTCGGACCTGAAATTAGCAAAATACGTTGTTTTTCGTTTAGCATAATATCCAGCGGAACAATTTCTTTTTTCTGTCGGCGAAGCGATAAAAATAATAATGGATGTACCGCTTTAGCCCATTCCAACTGACAAACATTATCAATTCGAGGTTTTATGGCATTAATTTCGATGGCAAAAAGCGCTTTCGCCCGTAAAAAGTCGATAGTACCCAAAAAGTCCTGCGAAGCATTAACTTCTTCGAAATACGGACGAAGAAAAGTTGTAAACTCTACCAGAATCCGTATTATCTCACGCCGCTCCTCAGCTTCCAACTCACGAATGCGGTTATTTGCTTCCACCACTTGTTGCGGCTCAATAAATACGGTTTTACCTGTAGCCGATTCATCGTGTACAATACCTGAAATTTTCCGCTTGAAAGATGGCAAAACAGGAATTACCAATCGCCCATCGCGCATGGTTGGAGCTACGTCCTTTTCCACATAACCATCTGCTTGTGCTTGGCGCAAAATGGCATTCAACGTGCGTGAAACCGAATTTTCAACCTGATGAATTTCTTTGCGAATACGAGCAAGTTCAGGTGAGGCATTGTCTTTTAGTTTGCCAAATTTGGTGAGTAAACCATCAATCTTACGAATTATTTGCGGAAAAGTTTCTGTTCCTGGTAAAAGTTCAGATAAGGATGGATAGGGATTTTCTTCTTTTTTTGTCAAAAAAGCAACCAATTTACGGACAGCCTCCAGTGCTCGCCAAAGTCCAAAGACCTCCAACTCGTCCAGAAAAAGTCCTTCGATACGCACACGTAATAATGCTGGACGAACATCGTAAAAATCGCCAATTGGCATTTCCTCTCCACTCGTTGTAAGCACACGAAACATCTCGTCGGTTTCGCATAGCAATCGGTCAATTACTTCAAAATCGGCTGTAAATTGTATGTCGTCCACCTTTTCGGAACCCAATGTGCTGATACATTTGTCCTTCAACAGTTGTCTGATGGTGCTAAAATCTATTTTTTGTTCGAAATGGGCGGGATAAAGCATTAAACTAACACTAAAAGTATGATATTAATTGAAAGTATTATAATTTGAAAGTATATTTCACAAACACGACAAAATTAGTCATTTTATTTCTTTTACGGTGCTAATCGCTCTATTTTCCACAGTCCATTATCCATTTTTGTATAAAAAAGTCGGTCGTGAAGTCTATTTGGACGGCCTTGCCAAAATTCGAATGTATCGGGTTGAATTAAATAACCTCCCCAATGCGTTGGTTTGGGTATTTTTGTTCCAAATTGTTGTTTGATGTCTTCGAAACGATTTTCTAAGAACTCTTTACTCTCAATTACTTTGCTTTGGGGCGAAGCATAAGCGCCAATGCGGCTATCGAGCGGTCGGGAGTTAAAATAATCTACCGACACTACTTCGGGTACTTTTTCTACTTTTCCGGTAATGCGCACTTGTCGCTCCAGCGATTCCCAAAAAAACAGCACCGCAACTCGATTATTTACAGCCAATTGCTGCGCCTTATTGCTCTCGTAATTGGTAAAAAACACCAATCCACGTTCGTCGAAATCTTTAAGTAAAACTACCCGCGAGTGTGGTTGAAGCCTTTCGTCGACGGTAGAAACGACCATAGCCGTTGGTTCGGCTTCTACGCTAGCAATAGCATCATTTAACCATTTACGGAACTGAAAAATAGCCGATTCTTCGGCCTCACTTTCGATTAACGACGCTATTTCGTATTGTTTTCGTATTTCGCGGAGCATAATAATTTTTTTTATAAAAATAAAACAACTAGTTGCTGTAATTAGTTTATTACTTACTACTTTACTTCAGATTTAAAAGTAAAAATGTCAATAATCACAAGTCAAGCAGTATTCTTTTAGTTACTTTTGTATTTTTAAAAGAGATTATTTAAAAACTTATGTGCCTTAAGTGGTTTATAACATAAAATCATCATACAATGAATTGGAAAAAATTACAAAACGGTTCCGATATTCGGGGAGTTGCTCTCGAAGGAGTGCCCGGCGAAGAGGTGAATTTAACACCTGAAGTGGCAACGATTTTAGGAAAAGCGTTTGTGCAATGGCTGCGAAATAAAAAAACACAAACCACTATTTCAGTGGCAGTTGGCACAGACTCGCGCTTATCGGGTACAGTTTTAAAAAATGCATTTATTGCCGGTTTAAATCAGGCAGGAGCTAAGGTTTACGACTGCGGATTGGCATCCACGCCAGCCATGTTTATGACAACCATTTCGGGCGAAAAAGCAACCACAGCGGGTGTGATGATAACTGCAAGTCATTTGCCATTCAACCGCAATGGATTTAAGTTTTTTACAGCAAATGGCGGATTGGACAAAAAAGATATTTCGGAAATTTTGCAATTAGCAGAAAATAAAGCGTACAGTGATGATTGTGAAACTATGTTGGTAAATTCGTGGTCGTTTATTGACGAATATTCGTTGTTTCTGGTCGATTATATTCGCCGAAATGCCAATATTAAATCGAATTACGAAAAGCCCTTGCAAGGATTGAAAATAATTGTTGATGCCGGAAATGGTGCAGGTGGATTTTTTGCTTCAAAAGTGCTAAAGCCACTTGGTGCCGATACTGCTGGAAGTCAGTTTTTGGAGCCTGATGGCCATTTTCCGAATCATGTTCCCAATCCCGAAGATAAAGACGCCATGCAGTCAATTTGCGATGCTGTGGTGCGCGAAAAAGCTGATTTAGGCGTAATTTTCGACACCGATGTCGACCGTTCGGCCATTGTGGATGCCAACGGAAATCCGATAAACCGCAATGCCCTTATTGCCATGATTTCGGCAGTTGTACTTAGTGAACATCCTGGAAGTACCATCGTTACCGATTCCATTACTTCCGATGGGCTGACAAAATTTATCGAAACAGAACTAAAAGGCAAACATCATCGCTTTCAGCGCGGTTATAAAAATGTGATAAATGAATCTATCCGATTAAATAATGCAGGTGAAGAAAGTTGGTTAGCAATTGAGACTTCGGGACATGCAGCGTTGAAAGAAAATTATTTTTTGGATGATGGCGCCTATTTAGTGGCAAAACTTTTAGTGGAAGCGGCAAAACTGAACGCAGCCGGAAAAACCCTGACTAATTTAATTGAAAAGCTAAAGCAACCGCTTGAAAGCGAAGAATTTAGATATTCAATCAACGAAGTGGATTTCGGCAATTATGGACGAAAAGTGTTAGCAGAATTAGCCACGAAAGTAGCCGAGGTTGAAGGTTGGGAAATTGTTTCACCAAATTATGAAGGAATACGGGTACGCTGCACGGGCACCGACGAAATGGGTTGGTTTTTGCTGCGCATGTCGCT
>CAZEEN010000075.1:0-5349 GCA_964511115.1 uncultured Paludibacter sp.
AGTTCATTGTTTTTTTTGTATCAAAATGCAAAGAACTTCTACAATCAGATAAAAAACAATGTACTGTGACCGCTCTGCCTATTATCAAAAAGCTATAAAAGCCACTGCAAGACGTTTAAATAAACACTAACTTGCTGTGGCTTTTTTTGCTTTTTGGGCGATTAGTTTTCTATGGTTTAATCGTATGAAACAAGGATAAATTTCAATCGAAAAAAGATTATAGCCACTCTAAGGCTTTCGAAGTTTTGATAGCCCTGAACCATACGCTGAATCTTAGCTTCTTCTCCAAAAATGGCTTGTCGAGAAACGGTTGAATGATACTTCAGATAAAATACAACCTAAGAATCAGCGAATCTCGGTTGTTTATCTCGAAGTTGCTTTTGAAAACCTTTCACATTTCTCTAATCCTTACAAAAGCAATTTGGTTTGAAACCAAATACATTAAAATATTGAGTTATTCGGCAGAAGCAGTTTTGTTGAACTGAGGCTTGTCTGTTTTAAAGCAAAAAGCAATAGAAACTGGAAGGAATTCACATTAATTAGTATACCAAACTTTAAATTCAGCTACACGTGCTTTGCTTACGATGATTTTTTCAGGTACAGATATATAAAGATTTATCGACACTTTACTTCCAAACCAGATTGAAATATCTTTAATGGCTTTGTGTGAAACAATAAATTGACGGTTAGCCCTGAAAAACTGTGAGGAATCAAGTTGGGAGTATAAATCTTCGAGTGAACTATCCATGCTAAAAGTCTTATTATCGTCAGTGACAATTTTCACTATTTTGTTCTCAGTATAAAAATAAGCTATTTTATGGATTGCCAATGGCAAAAACTTATCTTTATATGGGATTAAAAAGTTCGATTTATATACCTTTTTCGATTCTTTAAAAGCCGCCAGTACATTGGCAATCATGTCGGCATTATCTGTTTTAGTTGTAACTAAGTTTCGAAGTTTTTGTATGGATCGTTCCAGATTTTTTTGATTGATGGGCTTTAACAAATAGTCGATACTATTCACTTCGAATGCTTTCAGAGCGTATTCATCGTAAGCAGTGGTGAAAATAATCGGACAAGGAATCTTTACCTTCTCAAAAATAGAAAAAGATGAACCATCGGCTAAATGAATGTCCAGAAACAATACATCGGGGGCCGCATTCAGGGAAAACCACTCTACACTTTCTTCTACACTTTGTAAAACGGCAATGATCTGTATATCCTCAGCAACCAGACTAATTAATCGCTCTAAATTCTGTGCTGCAACAAACTCGTCTTCTACTATTACTGCTCTCATGGTTAAATTATTTTAGACGTATTGAAATTTTTGATTAATGGTATTTCCACACAGAAGCTGTGTGTTATGCTGATTGAAACTTCTTTCTGAAACAACAGCTCATATCGTTCGGTCAGATTTGCAAGGCCAATTCCTTCTCCGCTTTCGGCTTCCTTCTTGGCGTGAATTACATTACATACGCTAATGGTGTCACGTGGAGTGGTTTCGATTGAAATAATCAGTGGATACTTTGTGCTTATTACATTATGCTTTATGGCATTCTCAACCAACAATTGAAGGCTGATAGGCATAATGTGCCAGGTTTTGTACTTTTCGTCAATAGAATATTGAATCTGAATGTTTTCACCGTAACGTATTTTCATCAAGTGAGCATAGGATTCGGTAAACTCCAGTTCCTCATCCAGATGCATTACTTCCTTGTTGCCAATAGCATAACGGAACACACGTGACAAATTCTGTACATATTCATGAGCTCTATCGTTGTCCATACCTATTAATCCATCGAGGGTATTGAGCGAGTTGAACAGGAAATGAGGGTCAACCTGATTTTTCAGCACCTCGTATCGAATACGGATGTTGTCAGCAACCAACCTTTCATTTTCAAGTAATATCTGTTGACGCTGGCTAATCGATTGGAGCAATGATGTTGACAACAGTACGATAAGCAACACGATAAGATCCTTTAAAACATTTCCTATAATCTGAAAATTCACCGGAACCAAACTGCTGTGGAATAAATGGATTGAACCTTCGGTAAAAATAAAATTTAGTACACCGGCAATTGCCATTGATCCAAAAATGATATACTTGAATTTTAATTTTTCATTAATATTGAGTTCTATAATTTTAAAACTGAAACGATATAACGAGTAGGATAAAATAATATCAGTAAGAAAGGCATATACCATTCGTAATTCATACGAATTTACCGCTTTGTTGCTGTAAACATAGCCAATCAGCAAAAGTGAATTCAGAAATATACTTAATGTCAAAGATAGCCTGAAAGCAAGCATATTGGAGAAAGGGTGTGAAGCATTGTGTTTCATAGCGATTGTGAGGTGTATTTAAGATTGTTTCGAGTATTCTATTTACTTTCTTTAAAATTCAGACGATAAAAGTACAAAAAAACAACGACTACACTGTAAAAAGTATAGTCGTTGTCGGTAGATTTGTTTACTCTATACTTGCCTGAGGTTGTCGGGCTAGGACTTTTTGAACTAGTTTTTTTCTACGTCGAGCCCGGCTTTTAGCACCTATACGGTCGAAAATATAATACACTACCGGAACTACCACCAGCGTAAGAATCATGGAACTTGCCAATCCTCCGATAATTACCCAACCCATACCATTTTTCATTTCCGCACCGTCACCCGAACCGAGTGCAATAGGTAACATACCAAAAATCATGGCGAAAGTAGTCATCAAAATTGGACGCATACGATCTTTCCCTGCTTCAATAATAGCTTTGTAAGCACACAAGTTTTCTTCTTTGCGTATTTTATTGGCAAAGTCGACGAGCAAAATTGCATTTTTAGCTACAAGTCCAATGAGCACAATCAATCCGATGATACTGAAAATAGTCAAACTATTCATTGTCAACGCAAGAGCTAAGAAAGCACCAATCATGGCCAATGGAATAGAGAACAATACAATCAATGGGTCGGTAAGCGAATTGTAAAGTACAACCATAATGAGGTAAATAAGGATAATGGCTGCCAGGAATGCAAATCCAAGGCTACCGAAAGCAGAGGATTGTTGATCCATCATACCGCTTTTCTTTATATTTACACCTTCAGGAATTTTACCTGCAATTGCTGCTTCTATTTCCGAACCTACTGTTCCCGAAGGACGTCCGACAACATTTGATTTGACGGCGATAGACGAAATGCGGTCGGTGCGTTCGAGTGCTGAAGGCCCTAAACCATAGCCAATTTCAGCAAATTGTTTCAATTCAATCAGCTCTCCTTTTTTATTGACAAATGTTAGTTTGGAAACATCATCGGATTTTGTACGATCGAAATTGTCGACACCAATACGAATTTTGTATTCGTAACTTCCTTCGGTGTATTTCGAATTATCGTTACCGTTCAATGCTGTACGTAGCGTAGAACCTACATCGCTTACAGATAATCCGAAAGTTGACATTTTCTCACGGTCAAGTTTGATTTGCACTTCCTGACGTGGATCATCAATAGAATATTTAGCATCCGATGTACCCGGAGTACGACGGACTGTTTCCAGAATCATAGCAGCTGTTTTCTGTACGTCTTCATAGTTGGCTCCCTGAACAATCAGTTGGATTGGTTCTGAACCGGCACCACCGGCAGCAGAAGCAATGGCTGCACGAGCCCGAACACCCGGAATCTGACTCATTATTTTTTCCTTTGTGAGTGAGGCACATTCCTGCACACCCATTTTACGCTTGGTTTTATCAATCATCTTCACGCTAATGGTTGTTACATTATTTTTCGAAGTGGTACCTGACATACCTACGTTAGTAAACAAGCTTTGTACTTCGGGTATGCTCTTGATAATTTTTTCTGCCTGCATGGTAATTTGGTTGTTTTGATACAATGTTACCTGCGGATTCAAATCCAATGTTATATTATATTCGCCTTTGTCGGTTTCAGGCATAAAGGCAAAACCGATAAATCCTGTAGGAATCAATGCGAAAGAAGCGATAAAAAGCACCAATGTTGCCCCAAGAATTGTTACTTTGTGTTTCAGACTCCAGTCCAAAACATTAGCATACCAATTTTTTACTGAATCAAATGTCCGTTCAACAAGGCGGGAGAAACGGCCTGAAAGTGTAGGACGTGAATCATCCGGAATGTTTCCAAAACGAGACATTAGCAATGGCGTTACAGTAAACGATACCAACAAACTACACAGTGTTGTAATCACAATCGGCATAGCAAACTCTTTCAGCACATTACCAATTAAACCTCCACTGAGTCCCATAGGAAGGAACACTACCACAATTACAATCGTAATGGCCATAGCGGTAAACATAATCTGCTTAGAACCATCGAGAGCAGCCTGCCATTTAGTTTTTCCTTTTTCCATGTGGCTAAACATGTTCTCAATAACCACAATGGAGTCGTCCACGAGGATACCAACCACCAATGAAAGTGCCATCAGGGACATCATATTCAGTGAGTAACCCAACATATACATGCCTATAAATGCAGGAATGATAGAAAGTGGTACGGCAACCATTACAATCAGCGCACTTCGGATATTGTGCAGAAATATAAAACAGACAACCGCTACAATCAAAATAGCCAGAATAAGATCTTCCACCACACCATCAGCCGAAGCACGGGTATAAATAGAGTCATCAGTTGCAATTTCGAATTTTACATTCTTAGCTGCATATTCTTTTTCTACAGCTTTCAACTCGGCTTTAGCTAAATCGGAAACTTTCACTGCATTGGCATCGCTTTGCTTTTGAATGGAAATACCAATGGCATCTTTGCCATCAATGCGGTTAATCAGTTTTTGCTCAGCCACACCATCTTCTACTTCAGCCACATCCATTACTTTCACTTTTCCACCATTGGGAGTAGTTGTAATAACCGTGTTACGAAGTTCGGTCAGACTGGCATATTTTGCAGCTAAACGGACAGAATACACAGCTGCTGAATTTTCCACATTACCGGCTGGAATTTCCATATTGGCAGTTTGAATAACCTGTAGCACCTGTAGGATAGATAATTTGTAGGCCTTCAATTTTTCAACATCAATATTCACTTTAATCTGACGCTCTTTACCCCCACTCATTTTAACCGAACCAACTCCCGGAAGCTTTGCCAAACGAGGCTGTATACGATCTTCTACCAGTTTGTAAAATTCCGTAGAGGGCATCGATGACGACGCAGCCACATTTAAAATAGCTTTCTCGTCCATAGCTATCTTACTTATGGAAGGTTCCTTTACATCAGTAGGCAAGTTAGCCTTAATAGCCGATATTTTCCGTTGGGCTTCCTGAACAGCCAGATTAGCATCAGCACCTGAATTGAGTTCAATAGCTATTACCGAAACTCCTTCCA
>CAZEEN010000075.1:5359-14413 GCA_964511115.1 uncultured Paludibacter sp.
TGATTTTCTTTAGGTTTTCGACTGTCGAAAGGGCATCTTCAATTTTTTTCGTTACCGTTGTTTCAACTTCCGAAGCTCCTGCTCCCGGATAAATTGTTTGTACAGTAAGCATGGGCAGCTCAAACTTTGGCATTAAGTTCAGATTGAGCTGATTGAATGATATCAATCCTCCGAGTGTCAGCAGCGTAAAGATTACGCCGATTATCAAAGGTTTTTTTATGGAGGTTTCTACTATATTCATGATAAAATAGTTACGAGTTGTTAGTTTGGAGTTACAAGTCCAATCCTCTAAGTGTAATTACTTGATAATACATCAAGGATTAACTCAGAGCATTTTGTTGAATTCAATTAGTTGATAACAGAAACTTTTGCTCCGTCAATGAGGTTGATCTGACCATTGGTAACAACTTTGTCGCCTTCGCTCAAGCCAGCAACTACTTCCAGGTTCGAATTAAAACTGCGTCCGGTATTAATTTTTACCAGTTTAGCTGTATTTCCGGCTATAACATACACCGATGGATCTTTTACACTACTCACAATGGCTTCACGCGGAATCATCAACGCTTTTCCACTTTTGCCCATGTTCACGCTTACATTTACGTATGTACCGGCTTTCAGTTTATCTTTTCCGTTATTTGAAATCAACACTTCAACAGGATAAGTGTGCAAAGCACTGGCTTTTGGACTGATATTCGATATTTTACCTGTATATTTTGCTTCGGGATGTACATCGGTAGTTACATTGATTTGTTGTCCCTGACGAAGTTCGTAAGCATTTGTTTCAGATACATCCAACACAACTTTCAGTTCCGAAATATCGGCAATGCCGGCAATGATACTACCCGGATTTACAAATGCTCCCAATTCTGTGTTTTGAGCAGTAATATATCCACTGAAAGGTGCAGTGATTTTTGTATCATCCCATTGTTTTTTTGCATTCTCCAGTTGAATGGCTGCATTTTCGTAGCCCAACTTAATGTCTCTTAACTGAGTATCTGAAATGGCATCTCCATTACGCAATGCCTGATAACGGTTCAGGTCATCTTTGTATTTATCGTAATTCAGTTTTGCATTATTGTAAGCCAGACGTTTGTAAGTGTCATCTATTTTAGCCAACACTTTGCCTTTGGTTACAAAATCTCCCATTTTAAAATTAACCTGCACAATTTTACCTGCACTTTCCGACGCAATATTCACTTCCTTGCATGGTTGAGCTGTACCAACTAATTCCAGGTCGCCGTTTGTTTCTTTCATTTCGGTTGAAGCTACAGCAACGGCTATGTCGCTCTGAGCTGTTTTTACTTCCTTGCGGCTGTCAATAACCTTTTTGTTCGAAGCCAATGTCCATGTCATTACGCTTAGCAGTGCTACTATCGTAACACTAGCTATAATTGTTTTCTTTTTCATTTTTTAATATCTTATTTATGTTTGTTTTTTTATTGAGTTGAGTATCTAAATTCAGTGGTTTTCAACTATTGAATAAATTCTTTATATCTCCGTTGATTGACATAATTTTTAGTTCCGCCTCCTTGAAATTGTATAAAGCTGTGAGGTATCCGCCTTGTGCGCTACTCAAACTCATTTCATCCTGCAATAAGCTGCTCATCGTAGCCATACCTTCGCGGTATTTGAGCGTTGTTTCTTTATACACTTTCTCTGCTAATTCCAGGTTTTGTTTTTGACGGCGAACCACATCTTTACTATTCAGGTAGTTGTTCAGAGCATTTTTATAATTCATGCTGAAGTTCTCTTTCGTGCTTTCAAGTGTTGCTTGCGTTTTTTGCAAATCCAGCGTAGCCTGACGTGACTTCGATCTTTTTTCAAATCCATCGAATACAGGGACCGAAAGACTTACTGAAAAATTGGCCATTGGATACCATTTGTTTGCAGCACCACTTTTGAAGTAGGTACCGAAATCGTTTCGAAGTCCCTGATAAGCTGCCTGTCCTGATAACGAAAGCGTCGGCAAATACCCATTACTAATCACTTTTTTGTTGAGCAGGTTCAAATCTTTTTGCGATTCGAGCAAGCGAATAGTTATATGATTCGAAAAATCTGTTTGAAGCAGCGGTTCGTTTTTCAAAAGCGGCATTGCAGCAGTATCGGTCAGTGCAATGTTTTGTTCCAGTGGCAAGTCAAGCATGTATTTAATCATATTCAATTGTTGCTCCTGTGTTGCCTTTGTGTTACTTTGTTGTGTGTACAGATTTTCAAGATTTACATTTACCCGATCTAAATCAACCTGTTTTCCTAAACCGTTTTCAACTGTTATCTTTGTGATATCTCTCAAACGTTCAGCACGCACAATGTTTTGGTCAATTAGTTTGCGTTGTTCGGTCGTAGTTTGACTCAAGGCATAAAGACGTGCCACCTCGAAAGCAATTTCTTCGCTTGCTTTTTCAACTGTCAAACTGCTTAATTCCGACGATTTACTTAGTATTTTAACGGCTGTGAAGGCTGTTTGATTATACAAAACCTGACTAATACTCAACGAAGCCGTTGTACTGTATTGGCTTCCCATCTGGAGTGGAAGCATAGTCCCCGGTTTTCCTAATAATTCACCCGGCAAAACGGTTGTTGGCAATTGTACATTATCCGTAAAATTGCTATTGAAATTGACTTTGGGAAGTAATGAAGCATAAGCTTCTTCTTTTTTATATTTGCTTTTTTTTTCGTCAATGCGGGCTGTCTTCACATTGATATTCTTTTTTACAGCCATTTTTACGCATTGTTGCAGTGATAATCCAGTTGTTTTGTTTTCTTGTGAAAAAGCCTGCTGCCCTGTCAGCAAAATAATTACTAATGTTATAATCTTTTTTTTCATATATTCATTTTTATTTATTGTCGTATGGAATTCTTATTCGAAATTTTTATTGTCTTTCGAGAACACATGAGTTAATGCTCGTTTCATGTTAATGCTATATTAATTTGTAATGCAAAATTACTGTGTAATACTTTGCAATTTATTGGATATAAACCTGAAATGGAGATTTTGTTTACTGAAATGAACAATTGAGGTACTAAACGAAATTTCATATAAAATAAACTGCTAGTTTTTTGGGGTTATTTTGTTCATTAAGACATATTGTACATAACAAGTTAAGAAAATGTCTATTATTTGTCAAAATTAATTTCTTCGGAAGCTGTCAGTTTCTTGGCTTTCTCACGAAACTGTCTGCCTGCATTCTTATCTCCTTTGCTATAACTAATGCGACTCAAACCAAAATAGGCATAGGCTGCATATTCATTGCCGTAATCACCATATGTCTTAATACTGTTCATCCCAATAGTATAATATTGGTATGCTTTATTTATATCGTGATATTTCTTTTCTTGTAAAATCCCCCTAAAGATGATAAGCTGTGTCTGGAAATATTTATTGACTGCAAATTTCTGAGATACTTCAATTTGATTTTCTGCTTCATTGTATTGTTTAATTAGTAAAAGATTTTTTATATATGTAGCCGTGTACAACAAATTATTGGGATAAAGATCATGAAGTAATTTACTATATTTAATTGCCTGTGGGTAATTATTTTCAAAGTTCGAATTAATCCATGAAAGTAAATAATACGATTCAGCCCTTAACACTACAGCATTTACTGCGGCGTTTTGTAATTCTAACAAACCTTTTTTCATATCTCCATGTGGAAAAAGGAAAAGCAGTGATTTATAAATTGGATGTGCATTGGGGTAAGCTTCACGATAATAATTGTACACACCTGTGAAATAATATAAATCAGTATAATCTTGAGTAAATTTAAAGGAAAGGGTTAAAAGTGAGTATGAACTTGTAACAAGTGGAATCACATCCTTTGTAAGGCTGTTATCGTCATAAAATTTTAATAACATACCTCTTGCACAGAGGTTATATTGTAAGTATTCTGCAACATATTTTTGATCCTTGTTTTTTTCTGACAATTGGATACATTTACGTAAATCACTTTCAAACGATGAACGCTCGGGAGTAGTAATAATCATAGGGTAATTTGTCCAATAAGTCTGAAGTCCTTTGAGAAGGTATAAAGCCGGATGACCCGGATATGACTTTTGGATTTTCAGATATATACTTTGTGCTTCATTAAATTGTTGATTGTAAACACAATCGACATTTTTTTTTATGAGATTTACAGTCTTCAAGTCATTAAATAATTGAGCATTAATGGTGTTTGTGCAAAAAAATAGTAGCAATAGTATGAAAATTAGTATTGTTTTAAATCTATGTAACATTATAAAATGAAATGAGTATTTCGACTGAAATTTTTGATTATTTTTAATTGATACTTTCATTATTAGATGTTTGGACAAATTGAATATCTAAACATCATAACCAAAGTATATTAAAACAAAATTAAACTGAAAAGCTGTATACTCTATCAGGAGACATACCGAAGCGGTGATTTTCAATCCTGAAATGACTTATTTAAAATATCAAAGGAGATTGAGCTTTTTCAAAAATGATGGATAAGTCGGATTAATCGCAGATTTAGTTTAAGCAACTTTTCAATTTGAATTCATTTCAAAAAAATTTTCTTCAATATGAAAAAAAACGGGTAATTCTGTCACAGAATCACCCGTTTACGATTGTTTTTGAAATCAAAAACAATCTGTCAATGATTGTTGTGCATCAACCAGTGAATAAACATGTTAATATTAAAAGTCCAGTCGAAACCTCATTCTAACACCGTATTTTGAAACATTCGGGTTATCCAGATAAGTAAACCTTCGTACCAAATCAATCCTAAAAATCTTAAAGATATTTCCGACACCTACACTTCCCTCAATGTAAGGAACTTCACCAAGGGTATATGTAACCGGTGTTCCGTTTGCCTGCACCGGGAGCCGGAATAAATCACTTTGCTGAGCCGGGTCGTTCTCTTTGGTCAGCTTTCCATACAAAACCTTACAAGTCACGATCTCCCTCAAACCTAAACGTTTGGTCAGTGGTATTTTATTGAAAAAGAATCCATTGAACGTATGGTCGATTAGCAATGAGGTGTACTGGTCGGTAACAAATTCCAAAAAGTTCATCATGTTATATGACTCAATCTGATACGAATAGGTCTGGTGGGCCTGTGGAATATTGAGCAACGGATATGGTACTTTACCGAAAATCTTGCCTGCTTCCCATACCACATCGGAATAGCCCAACACGGAGAAATAAAAACGCTTACGGATATTGAACCGCAACGTCTGGTAATTATAATCGTTGCCCCACAGTTTGGAACCAGCCGTGTATCTCAAATCGAAAATCGGGAACCGACTGTAATTTGGTATTCTGAATGTCTTCCCCTGATAGAAGCTCTCGTGGGGTGCATAGCGCAAATTCAGATAAAACTCCGATACATGCAGACTGCTTACATCATTCACCCCGCTTGCATAATCGGTGTAATTATAGGCCAATGTTCCACCGGGAGCCATATTGGTATATTTATACCCTAGTGTGTACGAAAAATGATTCTGAAACTCGTTCAGATGTTCGATTTTGAAGGTTTTATTGTAGAAAATCTTATCGTTTACACCGCGTTTGATTGATAGCAAAAAATTATCCTCCATCAAAAACTGCATTTGCTGTCCCGGAAGCTGAGTCTCATTTTGTATGCTCATTTTCAATGTCTTTACGGGAAATTCCTGTAAATTTCGCTTTGTAAACGACCATGTACCACCAAGGTAATACTTAAACCGCTCATCATTAAATCCGTAAGCAAGGTATGTTTCCAGGTTTATTTTCTTGCTAAATGTATTTGTTGTTCTGCCACCAAATCTCAAACGCGAACCTTCAATCGGGTTGTACATGTAAAACGTACTAATAGGGCCTATTTCAAATAATCCCAAATCCTTGTATCCGAATAGAAAAATGGATGCAATATTCATTACACGCTTAAAAGCCGGAACTTTCTGCACGCTATCCATGGCCATGTAGGTACCTGCTTCCGATTTGCTAAGCTGCTCGTGTCTGTGTGTTTCCAGGTATTCAGCACTTAGTTGATCACTAAATTCAGGCATACGCATCGTTGTTCCGTTTAGAATGCTATCGCCTTTAGTAGTTTGTGACAATTTTGTGTTGGAGTACGAAACTATCTTTTGTCCGAATATACCGCGTCCGTCTTTACTCAATCCGAAAATCATTGATATCTGGTCCGTTGCCAACATCCAACTCTTGTTTTCTGCCTTATTAAAATCCTGAACAATCTTGATATCCTTAATAAAATTGATATTAATGTCTTTGCTTGTTGTCAGCTCTATGCGTTTGATAGCATAACTTCCATCGAGCAACACGTACAGATAACCCTGAAAAAGTAAATCCTCTTTGTTTCGGGCACCAAAGTACATTCGGGCTACCCTATCGACCCCCGACTGGATTGTATCAACGATATAGTATCTGTAAAATGCCGGGGCAGTGCTGGCTATCGGACTCAGAAACTGATTGGAAACAAGTGATATATTGTTTTGGTAAATATCAATATCCTGATACAGATACTTGATATTGTTCTCAATGCCTTTATTGTCGAAACCTGCAAACGAAACAGCTTTATGAGCTTTTTCAATTTCTTTCAGTTTCTGGGGTAATTTTTGATAATATATGCCGTATATGCTTTCTGTAAGATATATGGGCAAAATTTTATCTCCTTTATTCTTCAGTGAATCAATATTCTCGAACACGAACTGAAAATGTTTGAAAGCCTTCTTTTTTTGGAAATTTGGTGTCACATTGTTAATGGCGAACTGTAGCTTCTCGTATTTTTCGCATTCGTAATAATCCAGTGATTCCTTACGATTATTTTTCTTGTTTTCAATAACCTTTTGAATAAGTTCCACGGCCAGATTGTTCCTGTTTCTATACTTCTGTTTATTTACAGTTACTTCGTGCAATACTTGTACTTCAGAACTTAGTTTGATTATAATTTCTGTGTCATTCTTTGTGAGCGCAACCAAAACCGGCTTAAACCCAACACAAGATACTTTAACCTTGCTTTTCATTTGTGTAAATTTATTGGTATTCAACACAAATTCTCCTTTTTCATTGGTTATGACTCCGTAATTATTTTCTGTTAGAAAAATTGATGCGTATGGTATTGGCTCATTTGTTTGAGCATCGAGTACTATACCTTTCAATGTTTCTCTTGTAATTATTTCTGACGAGAAGATACAAAAAGGGATAAAAAAAAAGAAACTGAGGAAGGCTATTTTTATATTCATTTTATGTAAAAATCTGATAAAGTAATCTGATAGACTAATGGCTTTTTAAGCCTTTTTGAAGACCCAATAGCGCTGCAACGTGTAGTTAAACCCAATAGAAACAAAAAGGTCGGTAACAAGTCGGCTGATTTTGTAATCAAGACTCAACATGGTGGTGATGGCAAATGTCCCTATAGATTTCAGGAATATGCTATTGACAACCACCAACAAAAATTTCAGCAATTGCTTGCGCATTGAATGTTGATAGTGATCATTTTTGGAGTTAAAAGCCCATTTCTTATTTATACTGAAATTTACGACAGCACCTATAATTCCTCCAATTACAATGGAAACAGTGTAGTGCACATGGAAAACTTCTGTACAAAAAACCATGATGCCATAATCTGTAATTCCACCGACAAAAGCCGATAGCTGAGCTTTACCAAATACAATTATGTGACTAAAGGCAGAATTACTTCTTTGCAGCCAACTCTTTTTCTCTGATATCACACCCATCTGCCAATTTTAATAGTTTTCTGAAATCAATTATATTCATCACGAATAGTATAAGTGTTACGAGTGATGATACGTAAAGAATTGAACCGTGTAATAGCACTTCCAAAATAAGAATCATTGAGATAACAATGCGAACTTCGGTAGGTCCGAACGCACCCGAATCGATAGAATATTTACCGGTGATTTTATAGCGCAGTAATGTTGTAATCATTTCCCAACCGTACATAACAACGAAGGCAAAACCAATCATTTCCCAAGGCCCATCTGCGTACACTACAAAACCTAAGCCCATGAGTAATATTCCCAGCCAATCGACTGTCATATCGAGTGCAAATCCAAACCATTTCCGCGATTTTTGGCGGTAATAAGCAATCCGTCCATCCAATGAATCGCCAAACCAATTTATAGCATAACCTAATACCCCAACGAGCAAAAAATTAGAGCTGACATAATGAGCCAACACAAAACTAACAAAGGTTAGGATATTTCCAAAGAAACCAATGCCGGTAAGCATATTTGGAGTTAACCATGCTGGCATCCGTTTCACCAGAAAAGCAATGGTAAACTGCTCCGACTCTTTTAATATATTTGTTCGTTCCCTATCTGTCGAAATAATTTTTCTAATTTCAGTATTTGAAAGGATTTTCATGTGTTCCATACTTATGATTTTAATATTTATGTATTTAATTTGAGAAGTCATCAATGAATATCAATTTGGTCTATATATTTCGACCGCAAATTTATCCGGAAAAATACTGTCACTCGTTTGAATAATTACCCAAACGGCAATATTGACTACTGAAATGACTTTTTTGAATTGTATGGGCAGAGTTGGTTAATACTGTTTTCCTTAAGGAAAACAGTATTGTAGAAAATAATAAGGTTAATAATAGTGCAATTGTTTATACATGAAACTGTGAGTCAAGATATTGTATAATACGATTACAAGTATCCCCATTGTAGATGGTTTAAACATCGCTACTGATGTGTTGCCAACAGCAATTTGGGAAAAAGATGAAACGACAAATTTTTAAAAGTGATTTTTTTTGTCGCATTTTTTTAAAGTCAATCTGAATCTCATACAAATGATGAGACTCATACGTTGGGTAGTTTGATGGACAAGTATAGAGCTAGTGGGATGCGTATAAATTAGGTGTTATTCTGTTTTGTTGGGAAATATTCGGAATCTAGCGCCAAAATGATTGACATATTATAAATCATTTTTCGTCATTTTCAGGTCGATATAAGCAAAAAAAAAGCAGTCAGAGATAAATCTCAACTACTCGTATTTATGCTGCTGTCATTTTTTTTTCGGCTTGCTGCCAACGACTAAGGCTAAGCGCATTTGGCGGTTTGCGG
>CAZEEN010000076.1:0-14319 GCA_964511115.1 uncultured Paludibacter sp.
CACCAAAATTGCCAAATTTATTACCTTCGGCTAATGCTGAATTTCCGTCGCGGCGAAGGTTTATGGCGAGTAAAATTTTATTGTCAAAATCGTAATTCACACGTCCAAAATACGATACAAGTGCTTTTTCCGATAAAAAATTATTCGCAGGAGTGTAAATAGACCATCCACCTTGGTAGTTTTCGAAAAATGGGTCAATAGCACCTGTGGCATTTACGCCCCAGCCCGAAAAGGTCATTTTTTGCTGTTCGTAGCCCGCTAAAAGCTGAATATTATTTCTGAAAAATGAAGTGTTGTATTTCAGGGTGTTCGACCAAATCCAACTGTTGCGCAATGCATACGAATTTGTAATATCGCCTTTTACGTTGAATCCTGTGGACCCAAGTCGGGCACTATTGAAACTGATATTTTCGGTATTTATTCTGTCCAACGAATAATTGGTTGTGAAGCTCAGGTTTCGTAAAATGCGATAGGTAGCTGATAAATTGCCAATAATATGGTCGTTGCCGGAAGTGTAGCGACTATTTGCAAACAAGGCAACAGGATTGTAATAACCGTTTGTTATCAGATTGTTACCATTCCCAACTCGTCCGGTAGATGAAATATTGTAAGTTCCATCCGCATTGTAAGCCGAAACATTTGGAGGTAGCACCATAGCCATACGGGCTGCTCCAATCAGCAAAAACGCACTGTTTCGAAGCGAACCTGTATTTTGAGCCTGATTAAAACTATTGTTGTAACTCAAATTGGCATTCAATTGCAGATTCCGATTAATATTGTGTTTTATATTAAAATAAATTCCCTTTCGGGTAAAATTATTGTCAATTAAAAAGCCTTGTTGGTTTGTGTAATTAGCTGATAAATAATAGTTTGTTGTTTCATTTCCGCCATCGATGCTGAAGTGATGATTTTGCGAAATACCAGTTCGATACACGTAATCGTTCCAATTTGTATTCACCTCACTTCCATCGGCATTGTAAGATGGAAAAAATAATGCCGACGCTACCGAGGCATCATTTTCTTTTCCCGAAAGTATTTTTGCATTGCGTACCGCCTCGTTTTTTACCTCCATGTATTGTGTGGCATTCAACACCTTTGGCAAACGCACAGCATTGGTCGCCGCAATGGAATAGTTGTACGAAACGGCCGTTTTTCGGGCATCTCCTTTTTTGGTTGTAATAACAATAACTCCCGCAGCAGCGCGTGAGCCGTAAATGGCAGTCGAAGCAGCATCTTTCAATATATCAATCGACTCAATATCAGCAGGATTAATATCAGCCAACGGATTATTACCCACGTAAGCACCAGTTGAAATGTCGCCCGTAAAAATTGGTATTCCATTTACAATAATGAGTGGATATGAGCTTAACGAAATAGAGTTTACGCCCCTAATACGTATAACCGGAGCATTGTTGAGCACACCGTTTGGAAGCGATATATTAGCTCCGGCAGCTTTTCCCGAAAGTGCTTGTTCGAAACTTTGAACGGGCGATTGTTTGCCGTAATCAGTTTTCAACTGTGTCGCTGCACCTGTAAAACTACCCTTCGAAACGGTATTGTAACCCACGACGACTAATTCGGTTAGCGAAACTGAGTCCTTTTGTGCTTGTAAATCAATCAGAATAAATAAAAAAAATAGGGAGTAAATAATTTGTTTATTGCTTCTATTCATTTTGAGTTTTCTTATTATAATCAATAGGTTTAACTTTTAATCAACAAATTCAACTTTTTCGTCCACACAGGCTGATGCCCTGAATTGTGCAGGGTTCATGCCTGTTTGTTTGCGAAATGCATCGATAAATACCGAGTTTGATTTGAAACCTACGTCGGATGCTATGGAGTTAAGACTGAATTTGTGACGTTTGTCGCATGTGTTTGTCATTGCTTTTATGGCTTCTTCAATGCGGTATTTATTAATCATTTCGTTGAAGTGCTGCTGCTGACTACTTATAGCGCGCGATAGGTATTCGCGGTTGGTGGCGAGCTCACGTGCTACGGTGTCCAATGTGAGGTCTTTACGTGTAAACTGTTTGCTTTGCTGAAGCCAATCGGTAAGATTGTTGAATAGCTGCAAGTCCTTTTCCTCGTCGGTAGATTTGCGTGTCAGTTTTTTGGGCAGAAGTTGTTTGTGTAGCGCTTCGTTGAGCCTGCGTTCGTCGTCGATACGTTCGATGTTTTTGCGCACGAGAGCCTTTAATACTTCGTTTCGTGAGCGTTGTAAGCGATACATGATAATGCTATAAACCCCAATTACGAGGGTGAAAATGATACCCGATATAATAAAAAACACATAGAAACTTTTTTCTTTCTTCATTTCATTCGCTTCATTTTCGATGCGAATGAAATTGATGGTTGATTTATAAACGGTTTCGGAATTTTCGACACTTTTCTTTGCTTGTTCATCGAGGTATGGCACTGCCTGATTCAAGTAAGAATAGACTTTATCGAATTGCCCCATCGTTTTGTATAATTCGGACAAATTGATTGTTGCATTGTATTGTAATTCAGGTAATTCGGACGTGTTTGATATGACCTGCGCTCGTTGGGCAAATTCTAAAGCTTTTGGCGTATTATTTTCTGCCATATAAGCTTTCGAAATACCTATACATGCATTCCCACGCCTCAAAATATCGGTAATATAACCCAATGGCATTGCTAATGTTTTTTGATAATAATAGCGGCAACTATCGTAATTATGAAGAAAATACTCAATTTCACCTTGATTATTGTAAAGCAATGCCAGTGCTTGCCGGTCGGTTTTTTTAGTTATGTAAACAGCATTTTTACGGGCTAATTCTTTTGCCTCGGCATGCTTTCCCTGAAATATTTTCATGCCTATCAGGTTTATGTGAATGTAAAAAAGCTCAATGCTATCATTTGCTTTTTCGAGACCGGCTTTCGCTATTTCAAATTGCTCAGTAGCTTTGGTAAATTCTTTTTTGTTAGCATAATACCTGCCGAGAATTTTGTGGTTTATAGCCACGCTTTTCGTTAATCCTGATTTTTGAAACAATTCAGTAGATTGAGCTAAAAACTCGGTTGCTATATTACTGTCGCCAGCATTAAAATGTATGCGCGCCAATAAACGCAGGCTCAATGCTTTAGCACGATTATCAATATTTTCATTTAGCACTAATGATAAAACTTTGTAAGCTTCGGGGTAATTGTTGGAGCGGAAAAGTTGAAGACCATGTATGGCGTTGTACCAAAAATATATTTTTTTGTTAAGTTTTATCTGGTTAATATCCAGTCTTTTAATTATTGCTTTTGCACTGTCCAACTGTGATAACTCGCAATAGGCACCAGCCTGTAACAGCAATGCTAAGGTTTTAACTTCGGAACTGTGATTCGATGCTAGAATTTGGGTGGTTTCTGCTATTACTTCTTCGTTATGGTTCTCGCTGTAAAACAGAGCTGTAGTCTGTTCGAGCACAAGTGGCATGTTACTGTCGGAGTGCTGGCAACAAACTATAACAAACAATATAAATACAATGTAAACTCGACGCATAAAATGTGGAATAGCGTAAAAAACAAAGTCAATGAGTGCTAATAAGCTTAGGCCAAAGTTAATTAATTAGTTTTAATTTTAACGGGCTTTTGTTAACCCGTGTAACGAAATGCCACATTTATGCAATGAGATGCTATTTTTATGTAACGAAATAAGAGAATTTATTCTAATAGATTTTTTTTGTCAATTTTAAAATAAAGTGTTAGCTTTGTATCAATTAAATTAAAACCATAATGAACTCACGCACTTTTGAAGAAATAATGAAGCGCTTCGCCGAAATCGAAATCGACGAAGCGTTTGATATGATAGTAGCTATTGCCAATGGTGGTTTGGTGCCGGCTGGTATTCTGAATCAACGTTTACAGCTGGAAGTTAAGGTGCTGCGGATAAATTTCAAAGACGAAAATCAACGACCGCGCTACGAAAGTCCGAAATTGTTGCAGCCTGTCGATTTTGATTTTATAGGTAAAAAAATACTGTTGGTGGACGACCGCATCAAATCGGGTTCGACTATCGTAGTTGCTAAAGAAATACTGAGTGAGGCCAAGGTAGTAAAAACCTTTGCCGTAAACGGGAATGCCGACTATGCGCTGTTCAACGAGTCGTGTTTTCGATTTCCGTGGATGATGTGAAACGGAAATATTTTATCGTTCCATTCTCCACTGCTTTGCATCCAGCTAGGTTTCAAGCTCCCTATTAACAGAACCAACTATTAAATCAATACTTACCACCGAAAATGGCCGTTTGAAACGCAAATCGCTTTACTGGCATTACCACTATTATTACACGAAAGGAGCCACACCCTACAACTTACTACGCAATGGTGATTGGAAATTGATTCATACCATTGAAACAAACTCCTAAGCGAACCTGCCATTGCCACCAAACTTAAAATAGAATTGGAAGCTGGAAAAAAATGGGAGCGCAAATTCAGAAGGTGAAATAAAAAATACATTTTCCTGACTTTGACAATGCGCCACCCTATAAAGTTCTCCAAAAATCATCATTAAACAATTTGGCGATAGACTTGTGTTTGGGAGTTAGAAGCAAAACGTTTCTGGTCTTAAAAAAACGTTCAAAAGTCTACGACGTTTTGAAGTTTTGGTCTTATTCCCCCTTTGGGGAATTTAGGGTTAGGCTACTTTAAGTCTTTCAAAAATTCCTCTTTCCCTTTTGTGCTAAATTTTAACTCATTCATAAAATACCCCAACGTTACCACACCACGGGGATAAAAATAGCCAATCCACGAGCGACTTTCGTTTTCCATGCCATCGTTGTAGGTAAAAGGTGAATTTACATTGTGCTGATAGACAAAGTGTACCGAATTGTTGGTGGAGCCAAACCAACGCTGCTCCACAATATCCGACACCATAATTTTGCTGTACCAAGTAGGTGTTTCAGCCGAAGTAAGCGTTATACCATACGATTTTGTGAATAATGGATACGCTTTTTCGTAGGTTGTTTTTAGCAAATTTGTCCATTGCTGGAGTTGCATTTTCAATCGCCATGGATTAAAAAGTGCCACTAATTCGGTTTCGTGCGCCTCATCTACTGTACTTTGGTGTTTAAAACGACCCTCTAACAAATAAAAATATGGACGCTGGTTTTCGTCGACCAACAAAAAAGTTTTGGCTGGTGTAAAAGGCGAAACCGCCGTTACCGACACTTCCAATCCCTTACTTGACGTTCCTTTGAGTTGCATTCCGGTCATGGCAAGTTGCAAAGTTTGATTTTGCAAATAATTCGACTTGATTAGCGGATTTGCCAACCTGAAAATTTCCAACTTTCCATCTTGCTCCACACCAACCAATAATTCCGAATATTCATCCGAATCGAATCCCAACGCACCAGTGTGAATGCCCCGTTTGCCACTAAAAAAGTTAAGCGAAAAGCGGCTGCCCATGCGCGAGTTTAATATGCCAAGTTGCGAAGTATCGTTAATGGAAATGGCTGGCATTGCTTTATCGATAGGGATTCGAGCTGCAAAGACAGAACTGAAAAATAAAAATGAGAATGTAAGTAAATAGATATTTCGTGATGTCATATTTGTTCAAATTTAAGCCCCTAACCCCTAAAGGGGAACTAAATTACCGTTGATTATCTTTAAAAATTCAATTAAATGGAAATTTAAAATCAAACGATACTAACTTAATTCCCCTTTAGGGGCTAGGGGTTTTCTAATTCCCCTTTAGGGGTTAGGGGCAATGAATTTATTCTTTATTTCTTTTGAAAATCAAGTTCTGATAAAGGAATACAGTTTATCCAGTAATCATTAGAATAAGGTGGTACAATGTCAGATACAGCCTGTTCTGTAGTGCGATCTCCTTGTCCAATGGTATAGCCTAATGCTTTGCAAAATGGCAAATACCACGCGTCTTCACCAGCTAATTCTTTCCAGCGTTCCATCAATATCATTTCTTCAGTAATGCCCGCATTTGTTTTTGCAACATACGCACCGCCTGCAGTATTCCAAGCACGCTGCGCCACTTTATTAAAGTCGGACGAACAATCCATTCCAGCACGTTTTTTAATCATGGCTCTATTTAAATAGAGTTCAGCTAATCTAATCATTGGTATGTTCTGAAATCTTCCTTCGGTGGTTCTAAAATATTTATTAATTAATACAACAGGTTCATTCGTAGCGATTAATCCACCATGTTCTTCGGATATAATGTATTTACCATCATCTGATGCCCCAGTTCTGCGCCCTATAACTTTAATTCCGGTAGCTATTCTGTAAGAAGTAGTATCTTTATAAGCACCTTCGTAACGGTAAAAAAGCCCCATTTCATTTCTATAGCCTGGAGTTATTGGGGTTTTGTTATTCCAGTAACGTTTATCATTAAGTGCTGTAACAGGTTCTGTGCCATCAGCATTCATCCAACCCATTTTCACAAGTGCAGTTTTGGATAATGTCATCTGCAACCAATGAGGAAAGTTTGACCATTTTGGTGAGCTTCCGGTACTTACATTGCCGTTCCCACCATTTTTAGAGTCTCTAGCACATTTATTGAGAAGCGGTAAGTATATAGAGTTGTGAATGGATGGAAACATTTTACTATCTGCGTAAAAAGACCAGAAAATTACTTCAGAACTACCTATATCTGTAGAAAGAATATTGGTACTACTATTATTAAAACAATCAAAAGGGTTGGCTGCTAAAGTATATCCACCATTGTCAATCACATCGTTTAATTCAGTCAAAGCATTATTAGGGTCTGGACTGTCTGCATTGCTAAATTTACCCATGGTAAAATATACTTGCGCCAGAAAAGCTGATGCAGCCCATTTATTAGCTCTTGCTCTGTTTTTGTATGAAACATGCATTCCATCCTCCCAACCAACTGGTAATAGGGATTTAGCCAAAACCAAATCGGATACTATCATTTCATAAATTTCGGAAGTAGTGGTTGGAGCATTACTTAATGCGTCTTCGGAATTAAGAGAAACGTGATCTCTTTTTACAAGAATACGGGAATCATTTGCACCACCGGAAATATATGCTGGACAAAAAGTTATGGCAAGTTGATAATAGGCATAAGCACGCATAAAAAGTAATTCCCCTCTAATTCGATCAACATTTTTGGTTTTGTCTGCAGCTGAACATAATGGAAACGGATTGTTATCAGTTGTTCTATAAAATTCTAAACCGTTATTGCACAATCCAATCACTCCATACAAAGAGCCATAAAGTGTTTCCAGATAAGAAACTCTATCGGTATATTTGCGTTTGTATATTTGATCTGTGGAGTATCCTTCCACATTACCAAAAAAGCGAAAGTAGTCAGATTGCATTACTTGGTTGACCAAATTTAGAACCTGAGGTGTACCATATCCACCATAAAACATCTTGTTATATGGTGAAACGGCTGCGAATTCGAGTTGTGCAACCGTGTTCCATGGGTATTGTGGTTTGCGATCTAATTTAAAAAACTCTTCATTATTGCATGAATTTAAGCAAATGGCGAGTACTATAAATAATATAAATTTAACTTTTTTCATATCGAATGTATTTTTTTGATTAAAATTTAGCAGACAAACCAAAACTAATTGTTTGAGTATTAGGAATGCCTGTTGCATCTACCCACCTAGCTCCTTCGGGATCATAACCTGGATAAGCTGTAAATGTAAGTAAATTAGTAGCCTGAACCGAAACTCTCAGTTGTTGTAAAGCCAATTTTGCAGTGATAATCTTTGGTATAGAATAGCCAAGCGAAAGATTTTTCAACCGAATGAAATCACCTTTATACATGAACTTAGAATGACCATTAGATTCAGGACTGTAATTTCCTTTATTTGTAATGTTAGAATCCCACCAGCCTTTGGCATTACCAACAGGAAAATTTGGGTCATCAGCAGTAGAACTCCATGCTGCACCGGCATAACTACTACCCCATGACTGAATAGGATAGGTTGCATCGGTCTTACCAGGTTCCCATGTGTTTCCTATCATATCAGCTAACAAAACTGTTTGTCCGTTATGCACATACGAACTTCGCCTTCTATTGTAATCATAAATCCAGTTACCACCAGAAAATGTAAAAAACACATTCAAGTCAAAACCATACATTTTAAAAGTATTGTTGAGCCCACCAAAGAGTTTTGGTATTACTGTTCTGTAGTTATCCGCATCAGTAAACAAATAGCGGTTAACTGCCAAGTTCTCTATTGTGGCGGGTATTTTACGTCCAGTTTTAACTGTTTTACCTGTGGAGTTATATTGCGCCTGGTCAATCTCATAAATCATTTCAACGCCCTTTTCCTGGTCTATTCCAGCATATTCAGACATAAAATAAGTCCCTAGTTTATATCCGGTTACATTCTGAGTGCCACTGCTATAACCTATACCTTTACCGCCCACATTTAATGCATCGGTTAGGCTAAGGATTTTATTTTCATTGAATGAGATATTAAACTCGGTACTCCATGAGAAATTTTTGGTGTCAATATTTTTACTGTTAACAGAAAAGTCAATACCATAATTTGCCATATCACCTACATTCATCCACATTCTGGGTTGAGTGCCTCCTACTCCAGTTGACAAAGGTTGGTCAACATACAATAGCATATCAGTTACCTTTTTATAATACCCTTCAATTGAGCCTGAAATTCGACTGTTTAGAAAACCAAAATCTATTCCTAAATCTGTACTATTTGTTGTTTCCCATGTCAAATTTAAGTTTCCAACATTTGTTACCGTAGTACCCGATGCAATAATATCATCAGTTCCATATCTTGAATTATTGCCATAAGTTGTCATAGCCGCACCATTAGGAATGGCATTATTTCCGGTTTGTCCAAAACTACCTTTTAGTTTCAACTGATTCATGATATTCCGAAATGGTTCGAAGAATGCTTCCTCTGAAACTAACCAACCTCCTGAAAATGCTGTAAAGTTACCCCAGAGATTACCACCAGTTGCGGAAGCAAATTTTGTAGACCCATCGCGTCTATAACTTAATGCAAACACATATTTATTTAACAAGCGATAGTCAGTACGGAAAAAATAAGAACGTAAATAATCTTGTGTACTTGTTTGTGATGACATATCTAACTTAACTCCAGCATTAGTGCCTAATTCGGGATACAACCCTCCTAAACTCTTTGCTTCCATTAATCTGGTCCATGAAGTTGAACGCATTGATTCAGTACCTAATACGGTATTGAAAGAGTGTGCTCCAAAAGTATTGTTGTATTTTAAATAGGCATTGTAATTGATCGAAGTCCTATTTACATTTTGATCTAATGAATATGAAAGTGCATCTTCAGTGACATACTGGCTCCTCCAATCTACACTTGAATTGCTGATATAATCCATTCCGAATTCAGTTCGTAACGAGAGACCTTTTATAGCTTCTACTTTAAACTCTGCAAATGTATTAGCTAATACCCTGTTTTGTTCAACATAATCTTGAAGCAGAGACCGGTCGTTGTTTGCTGCTAAGTTGCCCGATTGAGCACTCCAATATCCTGTAGGATTTGTTGCATCCAATATTGGCATCCAAGGCATTGCGTTACGGTTTGCTGCTTCGAAAGCGCCTGTTTTTCCACCACCATTTCCAATAGCACCTGCATAACCAGTTTTTACTCTGTTGTTAAGCGAATGTGAAAATGCCATATTCGTTCCAACTTGCAGATTTTTAATGACTGAAAAGTCTGCATTTACACGACCTGTTATTCTATTAATATCATTATTTTTTAAGATTCCAGCATCATTCCTGTAGTTGAAAGAGGTATAAACCGAGCCTCCTTCAAAACCACGAGTCATATTCAAATTAATATCTTTATATTCACCTGTACGTATTGTCTCGTTAAACCAATCTGAATTAGTTGCCAACGCTTGCTCTCTCGAAATTGGGGTGAATTTAACTGTGGCCAAATCAAGTACTGTCATTGGTTGAAATAATTTGGTTGGATCGCCACTTTCATGTTGAACGGCCTTATCCACTAATCCAAACCATTGTTCTGTAGTGGCATATCCTATTTGTTTCGGCGTGCGGGTTAAACTGCTGTATCCCATGGTATAATCCACATTAATTGTTCCTTTACCTCCCATTTTTTTGCCCGATTTGGTAGTAATCATAATTACTCCATTCGAACCACGAGAACCGTAAATGGCTGTAGCAGCAGCATCTTTCAACACCTCCATACTTTCAATATCACTTGGATTAATCATCGACATGGGATCTTGCGAAACGGTGCTGGAGCTTCGCTCCAAACCACCGCCCGAATACATAGGTACACCATCGATAATCCACAATGGATCGTTTCCAGAACTAATAGAATTTACGCCACGCACACGAATAGTAGTAGGTGCGCCGGGCATTCCCGAAGCCGTAGTTACATTTACACCAGCTGCACGGCCTTGCAAACCTTGTGTGGGCGAAATAGTTTTCAGAGCAGTTAAATCTTCCGATTTTACTGATGCAGCAGAACCGGTATAGCTTCGTTTACTTACTGTACCATACCCAACTACCACAACCTCGTCGAGCTTTTTGGTGTCTTCTTCTAAAACAATTTTGTAGGTATTGCTTTCGTTAACAGCTATTTCCTGTGGCGTGTAACCTACGTACGTAATGGTGAGTTTTGAATTTACGGGAGCTTCCAAACGGAATTTTCCGTCGAAATCGGTAATTGTTCCCAAGTTTGTTCCTTTTACAAGGATGCTGGCTCCAATTATCGATTCTCCTTTATCATCGGTGATAACACCCGAAATTGGTTTAGAACCAGCTTTGGTATTCTGTGCGTATGCAGTTGAAAAAGCACAGAAAAAAACAATGCGTACAATAAGATATTGCTTCGTAAAAAAGTTTTTCTTTTCATTGTATATATTAATAAATTATTAGTTTTAAAGCTCATTTGTGGTGATGCGTTTTTTTTGACGAAAAAAAGACTGCTTTCCCCTAAAGAAGCAGCTGACTTTTACATTTTTACTTCCAGATTTTTTTGAAACAAAATTGTTAAATCATCAATTTTCAAATTTTTTGCTAAGCATACAAGCTATTTTTAAGTCAAAACATTATTTTTATTCAATATTTATTTTGTACTTTTGCTTCGTATTTTTAATCAAATTATTATGACAACCGGAAATATTATCATTGCGCAACCAGCTAACGACGAACAAGCAAATGCGCTGAAAGCTTTTATGAAAGCTTTGAAAATAAAATTCGAAATTACCAGCGAAAAACCTTACAACCCTGAATTTGTCGCTAAAATTCAAGAAAGCAGAGAACAGGCTGGACGTGGTGAATATATTGCCATAAAAACTGAAGATTTATGGAAATAGTTTATACTTCGAAAGGACAGGCTGATGTTCAGTTTTGGAAGAAATCAGGCAATAAGAATGTTACTGATAAAATTACAGCCTTGTTACTCTCAATAAAAGAATCTCCTTATACTGGAACAGGCAAACCGGAGGCTCTAAAACATAATCTTTCGGGTTTATGGTCTCGTAGAATTAATCAAGAACATCGACTAATCTACGAGGTACTACCCGACAAGATTATCATTCACTCCTTAAAAGGTCATTATTCCTAATACCCCAACAAAGCCCAATTTTTTAAGAATATTCTTATTTGTAGCTATCTACTAGCGAAATAATTTCAAGTTTGCTCTTCGCATTATTGTTCGATTTGCAAGTAAAAGTTATAATTTTCTCCACTCCTGGCACAAGGTCAAAATAATTATCACTGAAAAATCCTTCTGTATCTTTGAAATTGAGATATACATCTTTTGCTAACACATCAGTTTTTAAACGAATTGTTCGACTGCTTTTCCCCTCACTGATCTTGAAACTAATATTCGGTTTTGCAAGCTCTAAGTTTTTGGGTTGCTCTAAAAAATAGATTCGTTGGGCAATCAATTTCTTATTGCTTTTCAACTTAAAATGTATGTAATTACTCGTGAGATTTGTCGAAATATTAGTTGTAATATCTTTTAAAATACGGGTTACACTATTTGCCTTAATATTAACGTTCAAGGCTTTAGATCTAATAACCTTACCCGAAAAATCGCATACTGTCATTTCCAAAAGTGCATCTACATCTTTCAATTTATCCGAAACGACAGTTAGGTAGGTGCTATCAGCTTTTGCATGAGCCGAAATTAAAATAGGTTTGAACGACCGCTTTATTTCATATTGTAGCGCTTTCCAGCGACGGTAGTAATCGGTACTCGACCACGACGCTACAGGCCAGCAATCGTTAATTTGCCAATATAAAGTGCCCATATTGAATGGCATTGCTCTTCGGTGCGCCTCCACGGCAGTCTGTATTCCATAAGCTTGCAGCACCTGACCTACATATAAAAACTTTTCAAAATCCAACGGTTTTTGATAATATCGGTCCATATAATCTTTAATGGTCACATTGCCAATAGCACTACGTTGATGATGTCTCATAACTTCCGATTCAATATCGTAATCGGAAGGCAAAGCGTATTTTTTGACTGTTTCCAGCTCTGGGAACGATTGAAATCCATACTCGCTCATAAATCGACCAATATTCCAAGTGTAATATAAAAAAGGCTTTTTCCTATGCCACACATCCCAATAATGCACATCTCCCGATTTGTTTATGTTGGTAGCATGCGCTTGAGGAACGGCACTTGCTGGCGACGAGTGCCAATAAGGCGTTTGTGGTGCGTGTTTTGCAACTGCATTTGCCAATATCTTATTAAAAATAGTGTCGTAGGCCGACCAAATTTCCTTCTTTTGTGGTTCTGTATAGGATTTTTTCCAACCCCAACCACCATGCGGAACAAAGTTTTGCCATGCCACATCAATTTCATTATTTCCACACCAAAGTGCTATGCTAGCATGGTTTCGTAGCCTTTTTACTTGATAAACAGCCTCTTTTGTTACCGACTCAAGAAATGCTTCATTGCCGGGATAAAGTGAACACGCAAACATAAAATCCTGCCAAACAAGTATGCCATTTTTATCACACAATTCGTAAAAATAATCATTCTCGTAAATGCCACCGCCCCAAACACGAAGCATGTTGAAATTTGATTTTACAGCCGTTTCTACCTCCCAATCATAGACCTCTTTGGTTACTTTTTCCAAAAACATATCGTTCGGAATGTGGTTTGCCCCTTTTGCAAAAACAGGTACGCCGTTCAACTCAAAATAGAAACTATGTCCCACACTGTCGGGCTTTTGCACTAACCGCAACGTTCGCAATCCAATTTTGCAGCTTTCGGAGTCAGTATTGCTTTCAGTTGCAACACTTGCCGAAATGTTATATAAATAGGCTTTGCCTAAGCCATTTGTCCACCAGCGAGTGGGGTTTTTTATTTCAAATGGAACATCTACCGTATTTGCACCAATGGCTAATGCATACGATTTTGTTGAAACACTTTTGCCATTCACCAAAATTGAAATTACAGCTTGTTGATTTTTAGACGATTGAATCTCAATTTGTCCGTTTAAGGTAGCTAATTTATCGTTTAGTGATTGCTGTTGAACCCAGAAATCAGCTATTTTCACGTCGTTCCAAGCTCTCAACACAACGGGCTGCCAGATGCCCGAAGTTACAAATCGTGGCCCCCAATCCCAACCAAAATGATAAGGTGCTTTGCGAATAAATGGACTCACCAATTGGTCCTTTGTCAGTCCACCATTCTCGGCTTGGTCGTTGGTTGCTTTCAATACATAGCCGTGGGCTTTGAGTAATTCAAGGCCAGCCACAATAGGCGATTTAAATACAATTCGCAAACTATTAGGCCCTAATTTCAACTGCTTTTTAGCATCAATAGTCCATTCCCGAAACATATTATCGGCACTCAACACCAGTTTTTCATTTACATACACATCAGCATAAGTATCTAAACCTTTAAATACCAATTCAATATTTTCTGTGGCTAATATGGCTGCCGAAACATCAATAGTGGTTGCATATTCCCAATCTTTTTTATCAATCCATTGCAGTTGCTTTTCGTTGGTACGATAATAAGGCTCTGGAATTTGTTTGTTTTGCAACAAATCGCTGTGTACACACCCAGGCACAGTAGCCTCAAACCATTCTTTGGAAGTAGTTTCACGCATTTTCCAACCATCAGAAAGTGACAATTCGAAAAGTGTCGATTTTGCAAAAACTGCTCCTGCAATCATACAATATAATAATATTAGAAAACTTCTCTTTAGAACCATATATTCATTGCTATTTAAACTCAATTACTTTTGTTTCTTCTGATTTCAATAAAAATTCTGTGCTCAATTTTTTAGTAGAATTATCACTCGCATTTAAAACTGTGTACGGTTTTTTGTCCGAAATCTGCAATTCCACCTGTTGCGCCTTTTTGTTTTTATT
>CAZEEN010000077.1:0-14095 GCA_964511115.1 uncultured Paludibacter sp.
CCTTTTTTAATTTTTTGTTGCGAAAATCCAACTTGAGTAAATGCTAAAATTGCAGTCAACAAAAATAATTTATTGATTTTTATCATGTCAATTAAAATTTAAATGTTTAACGCTTCAAAGATATAAAAATATGTTCATTAAAAAAGGCATACTCTATTAAAAGTATGCCTTCAATCAAATTGTATGCGTTGTTTTATTAATTCATTCCAGTACAAGTGCCACAAAAACCACTGTAAGAAATTTCAACTGAATGAATATCAAAGTCTTTCAATTGTGGTTTGTTAAAAAGTTCTTGTTTTAAATCGAATAAATCGTAAACCTTATTACATTTTTTGCACATAAAATGTGCATGATTCGAAATGTCAGCATCGTAACGCGCATTTTTTTCGTCGATAGCTAATTGTAGAACCGCACCTTTATCAACAAACAAATTTAATGTATTGTAAATCGTTGTTTTCGAAAGAGTTGGCATGAAAGGACTAAGTGTAGAATAAATTTCATCAATCGTTGGATGAGTTTTATGACTCATCAAATAATCCATTACAGCTGTTCGTTGAACCGATGGCTTAATGTCAAACTGTTTCAAATAACGATGAATTTGCATGTAATTGTTCATAATGTTGGATATTAAATTTGGATTGATTTAAAAATAGAACTCTCTGTATTTTTATACAAATTTATAATGATTACAAAGATAGAATAAAATCAGTACATAAAAATCAAAATAAAACAAAAAAGTAGCAATATGCTATGTTTTTAACTATATTTAAATTTTTAGAAGTGCTAATTGTTTATCAAAAAAATAAATGAGTTGCATATTTTGCTGCAACTCATTTATTTTTATCTAATGAAATGTTTTTACAAAACGTTTATTTCTTTCAATACATCGTTGGTTGCACGTACGGCAGCAGCACTTTTAGTGAATAAAGCCATCTCTTCTTCGTTCAATTTGTAGTCGATAATTTCTTCCAAACCATTTTTACCAATAACGCAAGGAACACCAATACAAATATCATTTTGTCCATATTCGCCTTCGAGCGATACGCAGCATGGAATAATTTTTTTCTGGTTGTGAATAATCGATTCTACCAAATAAGCTGCAGCAGCTCCCGGAGCATACCAAGCCGAAGTTCCCAACAAACCTGTAAGTGTAGCACCACCTACCATTGTGTCGGCAACCACTTTGGCCAATTCTTCTTTACCCAACACATCGCTTACGGGGCGACCTTTGTATGAAGCAAAACGTGTCAAAGGAATCATGGTTGTGTCGCCGTGTCCACCAATTACCATACCTTCAATTTCGGTTGGATTTGCATTCATAGCTTTGCTCAAATAGCATTTGAAACGTGCACTGTCCAAAGCACCTCCCATACCAATAATTTTATTTTTTGGAAGTCCGGTAGCTTTCAACGCAAGGTAAGTCATGGTATCCATTGGGTTACTTACCACTACGATAATTGTATTTGGCGAATACTTCAAAATGTTTTCGGCAACACTTTTAACAATTCCGGCGTTAACTCCAATTAATTCTTCGCGTGTCATTCCCGGTTTACGTGGAATTCCCGAAGTGATAACAACTACATCCGAATCGGCTGTTTGTGCATAATCGTTTGTACAACCCACAATTGTAGAATCGAATCCTAACAATGCGGCTGTTTGAGTAATATCCAATGCCTTGCCTTCCGAAATACCTTCTTTAACGTCGAGCATTACAATTTGATCGGCTACTTCGTTGAAAGCAAGAACATTTGCACATGTAGCACCTACATTTCCGGCACCAACTACAGTTACTTTTGACATAATTTATTTATTTTTTATTGTTTAAATTTATTTTATTTTTATTCGAATGCAAAGATAAAAAACTTTTGCGAATAATTAAAGAAAAATTTCTTTAATTTTGGCGATTTGTTTATAATAATATTTGAAAAGATACGAATAATTGCAATAGATTGGTTAGTCGTGATTAGTAAATTACAATCACACAAATAAAAAACGACTTCACAATTAATGAGAAGCCGTTTTTTATTCTAGTGTTGACTGTCTACTGCAAACTATTTACTTGTTTTTATCCACCCAAATTCGTGCATTTACAAACGCTTCCACCCAAGGAGTGATTTGGTCGCTGTTTTTGCGGTCGGCAGGGTAATTTGCACATTGCCAAGGGAAAATGGCACGCTCAGGGTGTGGCATCATAGCCAAATGGCGACCATCTCCCGAACAGATACCTGCTGTAGCATAATCAGAACCATTTGGATTGGCCGGATAACCTGCGTGTGTGTATTTTGCAATAATATTGTATTCGTTCTCCGCTTTTGGCAAGTAAAATTTACCTTCACCATGCGCTACCCAAACACCTAATTTGCTTCCACTTAGCGAACCTAACATCACCGAATTATTTTCAGGAATAGTTAAACCAACAAAGCCCGATTCAAATTTGTGCGAGTCGTTGTGTAACATGCGTGGTTTCACATCGTGCTCGGTTGTTATTACACCTAATTCCACCATCAACTGACAACCGTTACAAATACCTAAACTCAAGGTGTCGCTACGTTTATAGAAATTATCCAGCGCCAGTTTTGCTTTTTCGTTGTAAAGAAAACCTCCTGCCCAACCTTTAGCCGAACCTAAAACGTCTGAGTTGGAGAACCCACCACAGAACACCACCATATTTACATCTTCCAGCGTTTCGCGACCTGTAGCCAAGTCGGTCATGTGAACATCTTTCACATCAAAACCTGCCAGATACAAAGCATAAGCCATTTCACGCTCACCATTTGTTCCTTTTTCACGAATGATTGCTGCTTTTATACCACTTGGTTTGCGATCGGGTGAAATGCCAAATTGAGATAATTTGCCTTTGAAATCTGCATTGAAAGCAAATTCCAAGGATTGATTTTTATAATTGTTGTAACGCGATTGCGCACATATTTCGCCACTTTGTTTGCGGTCGAGCAAGTAGGATGGTTTGAACCAAAGGTCGCGTAAATCATTTATGGAGAATGAATAAGCTTCTTTTTTGCGATTGATTTCCAAACGGCGTTCAGCAATTGGAGTAGCAATTCGGGCAAAACCAACGCCATTGTCAACAAGAATTTTCTCAACAGCTTTGCGGTCTTTTACCTGAATCAACACACCAGGATTTTCAGCAAAAAGCATGGTTACCAATGAATTTTCGGCAATATAATCCAGATTCACATTCAAACCTCCTTTTGAGTTTGCAAAACACATTTCGAGTAATGCGGTTATCAAACCACCCTCCGAAATGTCGTGACCAGCCAAAATTAAGTTTTTGGCTATCATTTCCTGAATGCTATCGAAAGCCGCTTTAAAATATTCGGCATCTTTTACGGTAGGAACATCATCGCCAATTTTGTTTAGCGTTTGAGCCAATACCGAACCACCGAGTTTATGACTATCAAAAGAGAAATCAATATAATAAATAGCTGATTTTTCGTCGTTAACCAACACCGGCGAAACAACTTTTTTTACATCCGACACTTCAGCACCAGCCGAGATAATCACCGTTCCGGGCGAAAATACTTTATCGTTACCGTATTTCTGAGTCATCGAAAGTGAATCTTTTCCGGTTGGAATATTAATGCCTAACGAACAAGCAAAATCTGAACAAGCTTCCACCGCTTTGTACAAACGGGCATCTTCACCCGGATTCTTACACGGCCACATCCAGTTGGCACTGAGCGAAACGCTGTCCAGACCATCGGTCAATGGTGCCCAAACAATGTTTGTTAATGCTTCAGCAATGGCCATTACAGAACCTGCTTCAGAATCAGCCATTGCAACCATTGGTGCGTGACCGATAGAAGTGGCGATACCGACCGTACCACGGAAATCCAACGCCACCACACCAAGGTCGTTCAACGGCAACTGAATTTCACCAGCGCATTGCTGACGGGCAATTTTACCTGTTACTGAGCGGTCCACTTTGTTTGTCAACCAATCTTTACAAGCTACCGATTCCACTTGCAATACATTTTCGATATAGCTTTGTAGTTTTTCTTCCGAAATTTCGGGAGCTGCATAATGTTCTTCAATTGTATTGTCGGTAATCACCATACGAGGCGGTTTTCCGAACATGTCATCTAATTTTAGGTTGATAGGCGTTTGTCCGTCAGCTTGTTCGAATACAAAATCCATTTTGCCTGTAGTTTCACCAACTACATAGAACGGAGCGCGTTCGCGTTCGGCTATGGCTCGTACTTTCTCCACTTCTTTTTCTGAAATGACAAAACCCATGCGCTCCTGACTTTCGTTGCCCACAATTTCTTTGGCACTCAAGGTTGGGTCGCCAACAGGCAATGCCGACATATCGATTTTTCCACCTGTAGTTTCTACCAATTCCGATAAACAGTTGAGGTGTCCACCTGCACCGTGGTCGTGAATTGAAACAATTGGGTTGGTTTCAGCTTCGGCCAAGGTGCGAATAACATTCGAAACACGTTTTTGCATCTCGGGGTTGGCACGTTGTACGGCGTTCAACTCAATAGAATTGTCGTATTCGCCTGTTTGAACCGACGATACAGCAGCGCCACCCATACCAATGCGGTAGTTGTCGCCACCCATTACCACTACTTTCTCACCGGCAGCCACATCACCTTTCAGCGCATCGCGCATAGTTCCAAAACCTACACCACCAGCCATCATGATGACTTTATCGTAACCAAATTTTTTGTCGTTTTCCTGATGTTCAAACGTAATTAGTGAACCACAAATAAGCGGCTGACCGAATTTATTTCCAAAATCAGAAGCTCCGTTCGACGCTTTAATCAGAATTTGCTCCGGCGTTTGGTATAACCATTTGCGAGGAGCGATACTTTGTTCCCAAGCACGACCTTTGTCGTTACGAGGATATGAAGTCATGTAAACCGCTGTTCCGGCAATAGGCAAACTCGCCTTTCCACCACCGAGGCGGTCGCGAATTTCACCACCAGTTCCGGTTGCTGCACCGTTGAAAGGCTCTACGGTTGTTGGGAAATTATGTGTTTCTGCTTTCAACGAAATAACCGAATCAATTTCTTTTGTTTGGAAAAAATCAGGTTTATCGCCGCTTGCAGGAGCAAATTGTTCAATTTTTGGTCCGGCATTGAAAGCCACATTGTCTTTGTAAGCAGAAACTAATTTATTGGGATTTTCTTCGGAAGTTTTGCGAATGAGTTTAAACAAAGTCAATTCTTTTTCTTCACCATCAATTACATATTGACCATTGAAGATTTTATGGCGGCAATGCTCCGAATTTACCTGCGAAAATCCGAAAACTTCGCTATCAGTTAACTTGCGACCAACTTTTTTACTTACGTTATTCAGGTATTCAATTTCATCTTCGCTAAGTGCTAATCCTTCCTGAGCGTTGTAAGCAGCCACGTCGTCGATATACAAAATAGCTTCAGGCTGTTTGTTGATTGTAAAAATATCCTGATTCAGACCCGAATAAATGCGTTCGAGCATCGGGTCGTATTCCAAACCACCTTGTGCCGATGGCGTGTGCGGCATCAAACGAAACTCTTCTATACGAAGAATGCCGCTGATACCCATATTCTGAGTGATTTCAACGGCATTTGTACTCCAGGGAGTTATCATTTCGCGGCGCGGACCGACGAAGTTACCTTCGACACTCGTCAGATTCGTCAATTTTGCTTCGCTAAAAAGCCATTCTAATTTACTAACATCTTCGTTCGACAAATTGCTTTTGCTTTGAACCACAAAAACATGTTGGGCGGGAGTTTGAAAAAATTGAATCATTTTATTTAATATAAGAAAATAGAAATTGGAAATTAAGAAATGGCTGATATTCAATTGCTTAATTTAAAATAGTTCTATTTGTGGATTTGCTTGCAAAGATAGTTTTTTTCTGTGGTTTAAAAAATAGGAAACAGGCTATTTTATCAACAAAAAAAATGGAATTGCTCAATATTGAACAATTCCGTTTTTAGATTTCAAACCGTTGATAAATGTTATTTCTTATATTTACTGAGGGCAAAAACGAATATATGGTAGCAATTATATTAGATTTACAGCCCAAAAGTTTGAAATAATTACTTTTGAGCTGTTTTTTTGTAACTTTGCAAAATTATTTTCTAACTTCTAATTTCTAAGACGGAGCGCGCTTCTTAAAATCCAGACGGAGCACGCTCTTTAAAATCCAGACGGAGCACGCTCCGTCTCTACGAGAATGGCAACACTTTATTTAATACCTTGTTCACTGGGCGAAACAAATTTCGACCGGATTTTACCAGCGCATAATACCGAAATTGTTAGTTCGTTGAAGCATTTTATAGTGGAGGATATTCGCTCAGCGCGCAGGTTTCTGAAAAAAGCAAATCCGGCAATCGTCATCGACGATTTAACTTTTTATGTGCTGAATCAACATACCACAGCAGCCGAAATAAGCACGTTTATAAAACCAATGCACGCTGGCAACGATATGGGTGTGATTTCGGAAGCAGGTTGTCCGGCCATTGCCGACCCAGGCGCTGATGTGGTGGCGATAGCGCAAAGTCAAGGTTTTAAAGTAGTTCCGTTGGTTGGTCCATCGTCTATTTTGTTGGCGTTGATGGCATCGGGCTTTAACGGACAGAGTTTTGCTTTTGTGGGTTATTTACCAGTGCAACCAGCTGATAGAGTAAAGGCATTGAAAAAATTGGAGAACAGGATTTATTCCGAAAATCAATCGCAATTGTTTATTGAAACACCCTACCGAAATATGAAAATGGTCGAGGAAATTTTAAGTACTTGCCAGCCAACTACAAAACTGTGCATTGCTGCCGACATAACGCTCGAAACTGAATTTATTGTTACCAAAACGGTGAAAGCATGGAAAGGAAATGTGCCCGATTTAAGTAAGCGCCCAACCATTTTCATTCTTTATAAATAGCCGGCAACCATGTAAACGGACATCAGTATTAAAAATACGGCAAATACTTTTTTGAATGTTTTTGCGGGCAGATTTATACCTATTTTTGAACCAATTAAAGCTCCGATTACCATTCCTATGGCAATAAGTGCGGCAGCAACCAAATTCAGATAGCCATTTTCGGCATAAATTAATACGCTTGGCAACCCAACAGGCAATTGCAAAGCGGCTAAAGAAGTTGCAACAGCCATTTTACCATCGTAATGAAACAAGCTAATTAATATTGGAACTATAACAATTCCACCCCCTTTGCCAAACATTCCTGCAAAAACGCCAGCCCCCAATCCTACAATTATAAATGCCCAGAATGGTTTAGGAGTATTTATGTTTGTTGCTGATTTTGATGTGGTTGGATTAATTTTTTCTTTTGAAAAATATTTGAGTCGAAGTTCACCAATTTTAGCAAAAACATCGAAATAACTAAGAGCAATGTAAAGTAAAAAGCCCGAATATAATTTTGCTAACACACTCTCGCTGATATTTACGGCCAATTCACCACCAACAAACGAACCTGCAAAAAGCCCCAGAGCTATCCAGAGCGATTCTTTTATGTTAACCAAACCAGCTTTGTAATAGGCAATTACGCCAAATACGCCCACAGGAAGTAGCATCGCTGCCAGCGAAGTTGAATTTGCATTCAGTATATCCATGCCAAACAGCGCAATAAGCGACGGAACCATGACAATGCCACCGCCAATACCAAATAAACCGGATAGAATTCCTGCTGCAATTCCCAAAAGTAAAAATAAAATTTGTTCCATTTATGGATTTTTTTAAGCCGTAAAGGTAGTGATTTTTGATTCACATCATCTAACTTCTATCCGCTCACCACCCGTATGGCTCACAAATTCGGGTGCATACTGGCATTGTACCGAAGCTATTCCACTTGTAAATGAGCCACTGTTGTTTACCCATATTTCGTATTCAAACACATAAGTTCCTTTTGACAAGTAGTTGAAAAAGAATTGCGTAGAAGCATCTTTTGTAGTTTGATAATAGCCAATACCTTCGCGCCATACATAACCCGAGCGTTGTTCTACAGGGTCAAAACAAGCAGCACGCAAGTCTTTCAGAGCAACAAACTCCAGATTTCGGTCGGTGGTAATTACCAAACGGGTGACTACTTTGTCGCCTTTTTTGAGTTTTGCCTGTTCGATAGGAATCATGCTGTTATTTTGATTTTTCACAAACAGCCTTTTCGATATTTTCAAAGCGCCTCCTTGTGCTTCCACTTTATCTAAATTCTGATAATATTGCCAATATATGGCTCCCCAACCGATAGAAGATTTATTGACAGGGTGACTTTGAGTCACCTTGTCAATGTTTGATACTGTAACTTTTCCCATATCCGATTTTATAGTTGCAACAGGAATTGTTTCTTTAAAATAGCCTGTTCCGGCTTCGGTTGAGCTTGTTTCGAGCATTTTTCCACCTAATTTAATCTCTACTTTTCCTTCGTTCGACAACCAATCGCTGCCCTGAAGTAAAAGCGCGTAAATGGCATTTACAGTTGCCGAAGGCGAATCCCAACGTTGTGTTTGTTTTTGCTTGAGCAACCAGATTTTCATTTCGTCGATATCGGTTGTGTTTTTGGATACTTCGGTAAACGCTTCAATAATAGCAGCCTGTACGGCTATAGGGCGTTCGTTCCAATAATATCCCGACGTATTGCGTGCCCAATACATGCCAAATTCATCCGTTTTCAGGGCATTTTCTTTTAGCGATTTTAGAATTAAATTGGCAGTTTGCATTTTACCGTTGCGGTAGGCTACCACAGCCATCATAGCTTTGCCATATAGCGTAAACGATGTCCAGTATTTTTCGGACTGAGCGGTAAAGAATTTCACTGCATCCTGCGCCGAAACATTTACGGGAATTTCGGGGTATTCCGAACGTAAATGCAAGTAAAACAATTGCATGTTGCCAACACAATTTTGTTTCAGGTAGTTTTTATTGTATTTTTTCAATTCTGCAAAATCCCGAGCAATCTCCAAATCTAAATACAATAATGCTGTTTTGACCATAGTCAGTTGTCTTTCGTCTGTCATCCGTTGTCCATTATCTGTTGTCATTCTTCTAAGTCTTGCCATATTTAGCAAAATTTCCTGCGTAATATAACGACTTTCGGGCATGCCTTCGAACCAAGTAAAACCTCCATTTGGAGTTTGAAGTTTCAATAATTTATCCAAATATTGTTGTCCTTGATTTTTTTGCATATTCAGGTCGAACAACAGGGCAATCTGACGTTTTTGTTCGGTTTCGTCCTGCGCAGCCATTACCCAAGGCGTTTCCTCCAACAACATGTTTTTCAACTCGGTATTTTTCTGCAAATTTGAAATTAGCGCATCGCGGCTACCTTTTGCATTTTTCCATTGGTCAAATATTTTTGCAATTTTTGGGTTCGAATTGGCAATAAAACCTGCCAAGGTGTTTGCGTAATATGCTGTAAAATAGTCCAATGCATTTTCGCTTTCGGGTGCCGAAAGTGTGGGCAATGCTTGCACTGCATACCATGCTGGGTTGGATGAAAATTCCACAACCAGGTTTTTAGTATCCACTTTCGAAGCATTTTTCAATAAACTTTCGAATGTAAATGTGCGTGTTTGATTGCTGCGAATAATCAATGGTAAACTTTCGGTTACCAATACTTTATCGGGTAATACAGGCAAGTATTTTTGTTCGCCATCGCTAAAATTTCCGGCAGTGGCTATTACTTTACAAATAACGAGTTCGTAATTTAGCAAGTTGGGAATTTTGAAACTTACGACCTCACCCCCAGCCCCTCTCCCCAGTGAGAGGGGAGCAGCCTCAGCGCGAAAAATAAGTTTATCTGTTGCAGGGTCAATTAATTCAAAAGTAACATTGGTTGTTAACTCTTTATCTGTTAGATTAATAACATTGGTACTCAACACTAACTTGTCCGACCGACGAACAAAACGTGGTAGGTTCATTTGCACCATTAAGTCTTTTTGTGTAACAACTTGTTCCTGTTTTTGTCCGAAATACAAATCGGCTGTATGCGCCAGCATATTTACATTCCAGCGCGTCAGACTTTCGGGAGCAGTGAACGAAAATTTCACATTCCCTTGCGCATCGGAGCGAAGTTGCGGATAGAAAAAGGCTGTTTCGTTGAAATTGGTACGGATTTGAACGGGTTTTGGTTTCGGTTGTTGCTCAATTGCACTTTGATTGTCGGCAACGCTAACAGATGCTATTGCTCCAGTAACATTCATTTTCTTTTGAACGCCATAAGCTACTACAACAGCTTCGTTGAGTATAGGTGAATTTTCCTGTGCCACAACACCTGACATAGTTCCTAAACCTCGAATTTTAATTTTGTTATGCACTATTCTATTCATTTCCAATCCAAACCAATTCAGATTATCCAATTTAAAATCTTCCACACCAAGTTGTTCGGTTTCGTAGTACACATTGTCGCTGCTTGCATTCAAGTTATTTGCACTCCAAACGGGCGAATGGCTGACACTTTCGCGATACACCGGATTAAAACTCCAGCTATGCGGACGAATAGCATCCAACGAAGCATCGTACATGCCAACCAATAATTCAGCGGCGCTTTTATTTGTTCCAGTTTCTGGTATGGTTACAGTCCATTCGGCTTTTTCGCCGGGCAATAGTTTATTGCGGAAAACGCTCAAAGTTGGTGTCAACTTCTTTTCAGCAACTTTTCGGGTTATTGTTATTTGCTCAGTGAAAAACTTTTCATCTTTCATAAATGTAAAGAATACTGTAATTCCTGCGCCATATTCATTTTTAAATGGTATTTCAAAATTGCGAATTTCGTCGTTGAATTTCAGCCATTTACTTTCGATAATTTTATTTCCTAGCATTATTTCGTATAGCACAGCCGTGTTTTTAGCCGATGTACCAAAGCGGATATTGGCTTTTTCGCCAACAGCACATTCAGTATTAATTACCTGCAACCATTTGTAGGTTTTTATTGCCGGACTTTTATCTGCATTATCGAAAATTATAACGGTGTTTTCGGTTTTTACTTCATTTCCAAATGCATCTTTTGTTTTTAGAATAATACGATAGTGGGCTGATTTCCATTTTTTTACATCAATATTAAAGGTTTTATCTTTGGTGTTGAATTTACCGGAAACTATTTTTTCTTCATTTTTAGTTTTCGAAATATCACTTTTATTTTCAATATATTCCGACAGCGTTTCCATTCGAAAAATATCGTATTCAACTACCGACTCGATTTTTTCTCCGTTTAATGTTTCGGTCGAAATATCCATTGATAATCCCAATTTTTTTTCTATTTTTTCAGGAACTGAAGCAACAATAAACAACGATTTATCACCAACTGAAATACTTCTTTCTCCGGTTTGCGTTTCGCCTTTGGGGTCGGTTACGTCGGCTGTAATTGTATAAGTGTAAAAACTGCCGCGCCAACTTTCGTAAGCTGTTTTTGGTTTTTCGGGCACAAATGCAACTTCGAATTTACCTTTAGCATCTGACAGTGTATTGCCGCTTGTAATTTCTGTTTCGGGTTCATTCCACCACCAGCAATAGCGGTGCGAAGTGCGTGTAACGCGGTATTTTACCTTGGCATCGCCAATATTATAACCTGCGAAAGCTTTTACATTTCCGCTTACGATTACTTTTGAGCCAAAGCGAATTTCAGAACTTGGTTTGTCAATCGTAACTTCAAAAGTGGGTCGTTTGTATTCTTCCACGTAAATGATGGTCGAAGTTTGCCCCGCTTGCAAGCGAAAGGCTCCGTTTAAGCCACCTTCGGGCAAAACAAATTCTCCTGCAAACGAACCAAACTCATTTGTTTTGAATGTTTTAGAACTTACTTTCTGATGATTGGCATCGTACAATGTAACTTCATACGAAGCCGATTTTTGAACTTCATTCTGATTTTTGTTGGCAAAATAGGCTATTCCTTTAAAATAAACCGTTTGTCCCGGGCGAAACAACGAACGGTCGGTAAATAATTTTAACTGAGGCTTCTCATTTTTATATGGCTTATTCTCATTAAAATAACTATACGAAGTGGACGAAAAATATTTGTCTTTACCAAATTGTATAAAAATGGTGTTCTCGCCATAGTTATTCGAAAATGGAATTTTGCAAAAGCCATTTTTATCCGAAAACAAAGTGTTTTTCAATACTAAATTGTAACCATTTCCACTCCATTTGTTTTGATATACAGCTACTTTCGCTTTCGTTTGTGGTATTCCTGTTTCGCGGTTAAGCACATATAAATTTTGAAAATTTGCCTCCGAAGTTCGTTGCATAAATCCTAAATCGGACACAACATACACCGTTTTTGATTTTTCGGTATCTGCGGGCGAAAGTTTCTCCTTTACTTCTACTTCGTAAATACCGTATTCGCCCGATTGATACTGTATGGTGGTATCCGTAGCTTCGAAATTCGGATTCGTTTTTAGTTCAATAATACGGGTTTCCAATAAAGTGCGATTTGGGAACGTAGCGTTACGCAAGTGTTGATTTTGACGATATTCATAGTATTCTAATGCGGTAGCATTTACCTTGAATATGTTCATTTCCAACTGATTAATGTTGGTTGAAGTAAGTTTTATATCCAAACTGGATTTGTATTTTACAAGTTCTTTGTGTTGAACGTTCAGGCCTTTTTGCAATATTTGCTTTTGGATATTTTTCAGCAAATCAATGCGACGATAGTTTGGAAATCGTTTAATTCCATCCTCACAAATAGCAAACACTTTTGGTTTCTGCGATTTGTTTTCGTCCAATTCAAAGCCTTGTTGCAGGTAATAATTCGCTTTTTCGTTCAGTATTTCTACAACTAATTCATTCGAAGCGTATTCCTTTTCAAGCATTTCTAATGCCTTACTGTACAATGAATTATTTTGAGTTTCATTTTTTAAATAAGCAAATCGTTTTAAATCTGTAAAAAGCAGCGCTTGTATATTTTTGGTTTTTAAATGGTTTTTAATCAGTAATTGATAGCACTCAATTGTTTGATTTTCAACAGAATTTTTGTAGGCCGAATCTAATTGTAGGCTTACAAATTCGGTAGCATTAGCAAAAAGAGCTTCATTTTCTAAGGGATTTTTGTTGTCGGTAGCTTGCGAAATCTCATTCAACAATTGTATACGTCTATAGGCTAAAAAATCGAAAAGTGTGGGTTGAAACAAGCGGCTATCGTCGCCTTTGTTTAGTAATGCTTCGTATTTTAATGCATCTGTATTTTGCAGAATATCAATGCTTTGTAGCGATTCCGAAAGTAATTTTGTTATTTTATCAAAATAAATATTTTTCGTCCATTCTTTCATATCTTCGGGCACATTTCCAACTACTTGCGTTCGCTTATTGATTGTCCAACTGTCATTTAGGTAAAAACGGGTGTAGAGTTCAGCTGACATCGAAAGTAGTAACGCTTTTTTGTCGGTAGCAGTTTCTTTGTTGGCAGAAGTCTCAAATTCGCGAATCAATTCCGGCGCTTTGTCGGGGTTAATTTCTAATGTAAAGCGCATTTTATAAAGCGTGGCTTTAATTATTTCAGCGGTGTTTTTTTCTTTTTGTGCTTGCGCAATAATTTCATCTATTTCTTTCAAAGCCGATTCAGGTAGCTGTTTTTCAGCCAATTGTTCCACCTGTAGCCAACGAAGGGCGAGGGGAGTGGTTTCTTTTTTTTGTGCAAACAGAATAACTGCAATCAGCATAGCGGCTGTTGCAAAAAGAATTGATTTTTTTAATATGCTCTTTTTCATTTCCTATTTTCTAATTTCTATTTTCTATTTTCTAATTTCTAATTTCTGACTTCTAACTTACCTCACAAACACCAACTTGCTCTCGGTCGATAAATGCGGATTAAACCAATAACCTCCATCAGCGAAACCTTTTATATCTTCGATGTTTTCGATTTTGTTTTTTATCAAGTACCGTGCCATCAATCCGCGAGCTTTTTTGGTATAAATAACAATGGGTTTAAGCGTGTCGTTTTTATATTCGAGAAATTCTACGTCAATCACGTTCACTTTTTTGTTCTTCAAGTCCAACGATTTAAAGTATTCGCTTGATGCTAAATTTACAATAAACTGTGGTTGCGTGTTTTTAAGTGCATTTAAAACAAATTTAGTGATTCGTGGTTGCCAGAATGCATACAAATCTCTGCCATTTTCGTTTTTTAGTGCCGAACTTACT
>CAZEEN010000078.1:0-9126 GCA_964511115.1 uncultured Paludibacter sp.
TACTTCATTGCTTTTAATAAAAAATCTTTGGATTTTACGCCTACAAACCGATCTACTTCTTTCCCATCTTTGAAAAGAATAAGTGTAGGAATGCTGCGTACATTAAACTTCTGTGCCATTGGCTGGTATGTTTCGATATTTAATTTACCCACCTGTTTTCCGTCGGGTAATTCGTTGGCAACATCGTTTAATATTGGCGCCATCATGCGGCAAGGTGCGCACCATTCCGCCCAAAAATCGACCAACACCAATTTTCCTTTGGTTTGCTGATTGAAGTTTTTATCCGTAAGTGTGATAATTTTTTCACTATCAGCCACTTTGGGCATATTTTTCATCTTCATTCGAGCATAAATATTTAATACTATAATTGCTCCAAAAACAACGGCGAGAATAATTAATACTGTTTGCATACTGTGTTGTTTATTTTATAAATTCCTGATATGGATTGTGTTTGTGTTCGCGATCTTTCACAACGAGCGTTGTAGTTGGTGCTTTCGATTTCATGTTAAACATAATATCGTGCCCCACACAAAGCCCGAATGATATATTCAGATCGGTATTATTTTGTGCCAAAAAATCGGCCTGTCCGGCAGGGTTGCAAGCAGTACCTTTTACCGTTTCGTCGTCGAAAAACTCCGAAGCCTTCATTTTCTGATACTTACAATCCACCGTAAATACTTCAAATTTATCCGAAAGTGTTTCTTTCAATTTTTGGGCTTCTTTGGTCATGCCAACGCAATGTGCAATACCAATGCGTTTTATACCATTGTTTTCGGCAAAAAGCTTCAACTCAGCCACCCGATTTTGTCCCATCAGCAACGAATCCTCAGCAGCACGCATAAGTTGCATGTCGGTTTCGGAATATAAGTCATGGCCCCCCAACCCCCTAAGGGGGAAGTTTGAATTAGTTTTTTCGATTATATCACTCATATTCTATTATTTAGTTTTTAAAATACATTAAAGGCTATACTCCCCTTTAGGGGTTGAGGGCTTTTTCGTAAGGCAACTTATTGTATGCCCAACCCGGAAATCCATCCATCATTTGGTACACCAACGCAAAACCCTTTTGTTTCATATAAGTCACTGTAACGCCACTTCTGTTGCTCGTACGGCAATATACCATATAAGATGTTTTTTTATCCAATTTATCAATTCTGGTATAAAAATTATCCTGATAAATATCAATATTAACTGCGCCTTTCAAATGTCCGGCTGCAAACTCCTGTGGTGTACGCACATCAAGAATGACAATTTTCTTGTCTTTTGCTAAAATCTGACTTAATTCTGTTGAATTTTTCTGCATAATTTTTTGTGCCGAAGCAGTTAATAATGCAACAAACATTATTACCGCTGTAAATACGATTCTTTTTGTTATCATTTTTTTTATATTACAATATTTTTTTGATAATTGTTTTTTTTAATAATTCGCGCTGCAAAGATACAACAAGAATTATGAATTACAATAGTATCACTATTAAATTATTATAATATCACTATTGTTTTTTTCAATATCCAGAAAAATATTGAACGAAACGCAACGTTATTCAATTTTTCACTATTCTCCGATTAAATTAAATATTGATTGAAAAACTCTTTTCAAAGCCTTTTTTAAATGGGCTTAAATTGTGAGTAAAATAAAATACTCTTTACCCAGCAAATCGTTCAAATAGTAAGAACTTATAGTCCAATCGTAAAAAGTATGTCAAAAATGCTTATTTTTGCTACAAAATTGATTGCTATAGTGTTCTTTATGAATACCGAGTTTGCTGCTAATTGTCTCGCGGAAAACACAAAAAAGAAAAACGTTGCAAAAAGGCTGGTTCTGGTTCGAGAATTACCATGAATAGAACCATAAATGGGACAAAGTTATAGTCGCAATTTTGTTGACAACTTACAAAACAAACTGTAAATGGATTTATCTCTTTCAATGTGGCTGCTTGCCATACTTTCGGCCATACTGATAGGCATGGCGAAAACCGGCGTAAATGGTATGGGTACGCTGGTTGTGCCCATAATGGCGTTTATTTTCGGAGGGATGCCTTCGTCGGGTCTGGTGCTGCCTATGCTAATAATGGCGGATGTATTTGGCGTAGTTTATTACCATCGTAGCACGCATTGGAAAACAGTTTTGGGAGTTTTGCCGTGGGCTTTTGCCGGAATACTAATTGGGTGGTTAGTGGGTAAAAGCATTTCAGCTATTCAATTTAAGCAGTTAATTGGGCTTCTCGTTATTTTGAGTTTAGCAGTTATGGTTTGGATGGAATTTCGAAAAAAGAAAACCACCGAAATTGTACCCCACAAAACATCGGTTGCTATTCCATTTGGCATTATGGGTGGATTTTCGACCATGATTGGTAATGCTGCCGGACCGATAATGAGTGTATATTTACTATCCAAAAATCTGCCAAAAAAAGAATACATCGGCACAGCGGCTTGGTTTTTCTTTATTATTAATGTCTCCAAACTGCCTTTACAAATATGGGGTTGGCACAATGTCACTATCAGAACACTTACTTTTAACCTGATGCTTTTGCCCGCCATTACACTGGGTGCTTATTTGGGAATAAAAATTGTGAAACTGTTCCCCGAAAATGCGTATCGTTGGTTTGTGCTGGCAGCTACATTTGTATCGGCTATGGTGTTGTTGATAGGATAGGCTTATTGAAAATGATATTTTGCTGGTTTAGAATACAAAGAATGACAAAGTATTGCATTAAAAAAACGACTTGTTTATAGGTAAACAAGTCGTTTTTAATTATACTTTAGAGCAAATTTACTTCACGAATTTTGTGGATTTTCCATCAATACGAATAATATATACACCACTATTCAACTCGCGTGTATAAGTTCCAACAACACGTGCTTTGTCAATTATTACACCATTAATGGTATATAGTTCAATGTTTGCTGCGCGGTCAAGTTGTACTTCGATGCCGTTAGAAGTGCGAATAATGCTTGTATTTTTAGCCGTTTCATTGAGTCCGGTAGCGCCACCTTTATCTTCGCCAATAGCAAAATCACCGAAAGAGGATAAGCCTGTAGCCTGTGTACTGGTGCTTGTTTTTGTGCCTACTGTTGGCTCAGTCCAAGCTGCAGCTGCATAGTTCCCAACAATAAAGCTTGATGTAACGGCTTCAGCATCAATATCACCAGCATCGAAATTAAATGTTGCACTATACGACGTTAGTCCTGTAAGCGGAACGGCATTTGTTAACGTCCAAGTTCTGTTAACCGATTTTGAAGCATTTATTTTCGAATCAACAATTTGTGCTTGATCACCCGCGGCTGTACTAGCTTTAATTGAACCATCACTGTTCGAAATTGTTCCATCAAAATCGAGTACAACTGGAGCATAAGTTGTAGCATCTCCAATTTCAAAGGGTTTTGATGTGGTGTTGGCAGCAATAAGTTTTAATAAATTTCCATTCACATACGAAGTTGCGCCAGCTCCCGAAACAGTTCCTAAAGCACCTACTGTTAGGCTATTTGCACCAGTTGTAAGTTTTCCACTTGTAAACTCAAGTGTACCAGTAATGGTTGCATTTCCTGAAAGGGTAACGCCATTACTGTTGTTAATAGTTAGATTATTAAATGTTTGAGGCAAATCTGTACCACCTAATGTAGTTTGTGCTACTGTGCCATTAAGTTCGATAGTGCTAGTACCCATATTATATGTTCTACCACCAGATTGTGTGCTTGTGTTTGAGCCATTTAACTGAATTGCTCCACCAACTTTTACTGTATTTGCTCCAAAATTTATAATTAATGATGTGTTAGCACCCAAGCGAGGAAATGCCAATGTGCCAACAATTTCAACATCCGACTTGAAGGTATGTGTATTACTTCCTGCAGCACTTAAATTGGTGATTGCAGCAATCTCAACATTACCAAAGGGAGAACCCGTGATGCCATCAATGCCTTGAGTTACAACTGCTGATGTTGGACTACGGAATGATACCCATGATGTTGGAGCAAAAGTATAAGTTGTAAATCCATTATACTGATATGAAAATGGAGTTGTAGCGGCTGTAGTTTGTGTTTCGTTCGAGGTTACGCGCGCCGTACCATTAAGTGTAAATGTTCTGTTTGCTCCCGAAGCAACAAATCTATTTGCACTACTTCCAGGTGCAATTGTTCCAGCACTTTCAATTAAAATATTCCCTGAAATTGTTAAAGTTACCCCGTTTCCGAAAGAAAAAATTCCCTCCTTAACCGTTAAATTTCCTGTCAATGTTCTATTGGCACCAGGAGACCATGTTTTAGTACCAGCTCCACTAAAAATCAAGTTACCGGGGATACTTCTATCGGGTATTGTCACACCAGTTGCTTGTGCATATTCAATAGTCGTACCGGTTGCAATATTTCCCAAACTAGGCAAAGTTGTATTCTGCATTTTTAATGTTGCATTATTAGCCACATCAATAAGAGCATTAGTTGCAAAGCCTGAAGGAATAGTAAATGTTGTTGCGTCAGTGCCATTACCCAAAATTACCATTGATCCATAACCTGAAACAGTCCATGCAGCACCAATTGTTGGTGTTGCGTTATTCATAATATTGAATATCTGGTAATTAGCAGTAAAATTGGTTGGATTTGTTCCGCTACCATCTGTATTTGTTCCCCAGCTAGTTACATTATTTAAATCTCCTGTAGATTTTGAATAATAGTTTGTTGGATTATTGCTGATATTTAAGTTATCCAAGCCTAAACCCTGGCTATTAGTTGAACCTCCTAAACCTGTGAAAGCCCAACGTAAGTAATAATTTGCATTATTTGCAATTGATAATCCAGTAATTAAAACTGCTTTTGTTGTAGTCAATGGTGGATTACTTACTGTAGTATTATTTGCATTTGCAGGGTAATTTACGTCACCACCATTTACAGATGTCCACGTTGTGCCATCAGTACTCACATAAAACAATACATCGTAAGCTCTCGTTCCCGACCTGTATTTTTCAATGTCAAATCCAATTGATAATGAAGTGACAGTAGAACCCGTATTATTTACAAGTTGAAGAAAGAGATTGCGAGGACTTGTATAACCACTTGAGGTTAAAAAACCTACAGCCCTTTCTGTTGAACTGCCAGTAATTCCATTAGCCCAGTTTACAGCACCACCAGTAGATGAACTTGTAACTACTCCAGTTCCTGTTGTTCCATATGCTACAGTTGTTGCAGTAGTTCCTGTAGTGTAAGCAGTTCCCTGGTCAATTTTCCAACCGGTAGGCAATGTAGCTGTTGCAGTTGTTCCTATACCATCGAAATTTTCAGTGTATGTGCCCCCTACGCCTATAACGCCTTGCCCTACAGCACTCCCACTTATTGCAAAAGCAATAGTGAGCATTATTAATTTAATTAATGAAATTTTTTTCATGCTTATAAATTTAAATGATGAATAAAAAATTGATGTTGTTTTTGTTGGAGTATTCAAGGAGCTAGTTGAACTAGCTTCTTGTTATATGTTTAATTCACTATGATTTTTTTTGTTATTAAATCGTTATTTTGCAATAGAGATACCACATAAACACCGCTTTTAAGATTGAAAATATTAGCTGTGCTTTTTGACATTTGGTTAACTACAATTTGTCCTTTTAAATTTGCCACTGTTATATTGGTTCCCTCGCTAATTCCAACAATATAAAGGGTTGATTTGTTTGAATATACATGAATATTTTTCGAAACCAATTGTGTGCTCGATGGATTGTCGTTTTCGCCAACTATAAACTGCCCGAATGTGCTAAATATTGCTTTAAAAACATCGCTTGTTTTTGTTGCCGTTTGTAATTCGTATGCGCTGCCACTCCAACGTGCCATAAAACTACTTGCGCCTGCACTCATTGTTGTTGCTGGGTCGAGTTCTATCTCGGTTGCCGAAGGAACTGATGACTCGATTTGCCATGTTGTGTTGTGAAAGCGTTGACCTTCGATTGCTGCACTCGGCACTCCAACACTTACTCTTGCCGATATGCTTGTGGTAGTGGTGGGCAGTATTGATATTTTTTGTATTGTTGTTGCCGTACCTATTGCTAATGTAGTTTTGCTTGCTGCAGCAACAACTGTGTTTACTCTTCCGGTGCCCGATGTAACGATATAACTCGACTGCGAACCTCCACTCATTGCGCCAACCGTAATATTGTTATTGACCAAGTTTAGCTTTCCACTCAATAAATTCAATGTCCCATTAACCGTTAACGCACTTTGCGGACTTACCCCCGAAGGATTGTTGATGGTCAAGTTGTTGAATGTTGAGGGTAAATCAGTGCCACCCAAGGTGTTTTGAACGCTTAGTCCATTCATTTCGAATGTGCTTGAGCCCATAATGTAAGTTCGGCCTATTTCTCTGTTGCTCAAATTGTGCCCGTCGCGTGTAATTATACCGCCTACTTTAATTGTGTTAGCTCCAAAATCAAATGTCATCAAAGTCCTATCGTTGCGTCGAACTAATGCCAAATTACCAGCCATTTCTATGTTGGTTTTAAAAACATAGTTTTGCATGTTCTCAGTTGTTGGAGATGTAAATCTTGCAACTTCAACATTGCCAAATGGCGATCCTGCAATGCCGTCGATACCTTGTGTTAACACAGTAGTTACAGGAGCACGAAACGAAATCCATGAATTTGGAGCAAAGGTATATGTTGCAAAATTGTTGATTTGATATGCGAATGGATGAGTGGCAGCCGGTGTTTGTGTTTCGTTGGCCGTAATGCGGGCTGTGCCGTTAAGTGTAAATATTCGACCATTGCCAGCTGCTACAAATCGATTGCCGCTTGAGCCAAGGCCAATAATTGCATCTTTGCCAACAGTAATATTTCCATTTACTGTAACTGGTGAGCCACCGCCAATTGTAAATACAGCAGTACCATCCACAATAATATTCCCCGCCGTTTTGTCTGCCGTTGTAAGCGTCCATGTTTTTGTGCCTGCCCCAATTATAAGGTTAGGGTAGCTAATGTCGGCAATGGTTTGTGTGCCACCTTGATATTCAATCTGAGCCTCTGGACTAAAAGTGTAAACAGGAAATCCTCCTGTCACAACAGCTAGCGCGTTGGTTGCTGTTCCATTGATTATTAACTTCCCGTTTCCATTTATAACAAGCGATCCAAAGGGTGTGTTTTCAGTGGCTGTACGTGTGATTCGTTGTGTTACACTTAAAACAGCCCCATTTTGTATGCTAACCGACCCCGTGTTTGCCAATCCATTGTTGGGGCGTAAGTCGCCCGTAACTGCTATTATGCCCGAGCTTATTAAAATGTCGCTTGCGCTAATGCTTGTGCGTGTTGTGCCCGTTTGCCCTGTGTTTAACGCAAATTCGATGCGCCATGCCCATAAGTCGGCCGACCAGCTCGATCCAATAACAACGCGTGTATTTCCTGTAAACTTAACTTTTCCTTGTCCATAAGTTATCAATGCTGCGCTAAGTGTGTTTCCATCTCCATTCAATGTACCTGTAATTTCGAGTATATTGTCGCCTAAAGCAAGCCTTGTTCCAGTGCTTACGCCTTCGAGTGTTAGGTTGCTACAAGCCGAATTTGTACTAAGGCTTATTGTGTATTCACTTTTTATAATTACATTGTCGTCGGCGTCAGGAATGCCATCCGTATCTGTACCTGAGCTAAGCGTCCAGCTTTCAGGGTCATTCCAGTTGCCCGAAGCTTTGCTCGAAAATAAAGCATTGCTTGAGCTCGAAATGATAGCCATTTTTGTATTTGCATAAGTTGTTGTTGCTTCAAGTACATTAACAGTGGTTTCTTTCGAAAAATGGTCTTTGTGAAAAAAACGTAAGCGGTAGGTGCCTGGACTTAGATTGTGGAACATGAAAATGCCATTAAACCTATTGTCAATAATGTATTGTGTTATCGAGTCACCAGCAGCATTCATTAGTTTTACTCTGGCTCCATTCAAAGGCAGCCACTGGTCGTCCGAACCATTGATATAAGTAAATTGAGGGTGGCTAATTTGTAAATCTTCGCTTTTCACCCAGCCTGCGATTTCGCCAGTAGTTGGCAACGTTTTTTGAAAATAGTCGCAATAGAAGCGATGAAAATTCACAGCTTCGAGTTTGCAATAATCTTCGTTGAGTAAGCGGTGAGCTTCGGGTTTGTAATCGTGAAACGAGCCCTCTGACAAAAAACCGGGAACTGTGAGCGGGCGCAAAACGCCTAAGCCAGTGGTGTTTCCGTAAAAAGTATGGTCGCCGCGATTGTTCATCGTTGTTGTGTAATGCGTCCACACGGTGAGTTTATTGCTCATCAGTCGAGGCCATGCGGCTACGCACATAGGTAAACTTTGCGCTACAGCCGGCGCATTGTCGGGACCATGGTAAAGAAACAACAAATAGTTTGTACCAGTATTAGTACCAACGGCATTGCTGTGAATAGATAAAAAAGCGTCTACATTATTGGCATTGGCCTCAGCTGCTATTTCGGACAAACTACGATCGTCTTCAGTACGGTTTCTAGTACGCGACATAATAACTGTAGCTCCTTTGGCTTGTAGCAAATCGCGTAAATACAATCCTTTAATTAAATTACTTTTCGACTCGTAAAAACCGAGTGTATCGCCAAGAGCAAAAGGTATAGTTTCTATATTGCGATCATTCGCATCCCAACCACCATGTCCGGGGTTGATGTAAATTTTAGTGCCCGTAAAATCGGCTGCATTCAAATTAGATATTAACGTTATTGCAAACGTTAGCAGAAAGAATATTGTCTTCATAAAGAGGCCTCCTTTATTTAATTGAAACGTTTAAAATGTAAATTTCTCCCTTTTCGGTATTAAAAGCAATACGTTTACCATTGGCCGAAGCAGCAGGATACATAGCCATTACAGCAGTTGGAGTCAAAACAGTTTGTCTAATTTTCCCGTCGATAGTAGCTGCAATTAAAGTGGATGAAATTAGCTTCTCGCCATCATCTTTATCATCCATGCCTATTATCCAACTGTTGCTAAGCCAAATAGGAGCATTAATCTTTCCTATTAAAATTGGGTTTGAACCGTCAATTTTACAAACATAAGTACCTTTGCCAGCTACAGTGTAAACAATATTTTTCATATCGGGCGAAATGGAAGGCCAAATATAACTTGCATCTTGTCCGTTAGGAGTAAGCAATTTACGTATTGAACCTG
>CAZEEN010000078.1:9226-14075 GCA_964511115.1 uncultured Paludibacter sp.
GCATCGTCGGTAATGCGTGTAATGGTTTTGGAAGCGAAATCATACGCTCTCAAACCTGTATATCCGCTGCCACTTACAAGTAAATAATCGCCTGCAGGACTAAAACGAGGATAAAAGCAAGTGCTGTTATCATTCATTTTGAGAAATTCGGTTGATTCAACCGTAATAAATTGGGCGTAGCTAAATTGTCCAAACACCACTAAAATAAGGGTTGTAATTAGATTCTTGTTCATAATTTTAATGATTAAATTTTGCATAAATATAGAGAAATCGGGGCTAAAGGTAAAAATAAATTTCAGAAAAAAAAGCGTTTATTCAAATTATTTTGAAATAATAAGTGGTGAAGCCCATATAGTACCAGCTGAATGAGTTTTTAAAATATAGGTTCCACTTTGGAATGATGAAACATCCATTTTACTGTGGTTTACCGTTTTTAATTTCAGACCATTTAAATTGTAAAGTTCGAGCTTAACAGCTTCATTTGATGGAACATCTACGTTGATAAAACGATTTGTCGGGTTTGGATAGACACGCAATTTTGTTGCCGAAACTGAACGAATACCCGAAACAGACTCATTGTATATTAGCAGATTATCCAACAGAATATTTAAGTTGTTGGAAAAAAGAAATCGGTTTGTACAATTGACACGTATACCGATAACTTTTAAATTACCTCCAGCACCAATAAACGGAAATAAAGCTTCGTGAAATTCCCAACCATAGAACTTTAAATCGCACAGTGGCAATTGACTTATTTCGCTTCCGTTTTGTATTTCCAAACTGATTGAATTTCCTGATAAATCGCCAAACACATGCAATCCAATAAATTGGCCGGGCATAAAATTGATTGGATTTGCAAAAACATAACGAGCAGAACCTGTAGCACCGCTAAAACTTGCTGTAAGTTTATTTGAATATGACCCGAACAGTTTTGTAGCGTTTGTTGCAGCCGTTGCCGAGCTTACTCCCGAGCTTTGTGGAGCATCGTAGGTGAGCGCTGCTGTTTCGAAAGTTTCCGCTACGGGCTGAGTTGTAATGAGCGTGTTCGAGGCTTTGAATTTTATATTGATTGCTTCTACCACCTTCATTCCCACTTCGTCGGCTACATCGCCATCAATTACCAAAGTATATTCTTTTTCGGGCACTAAATTAGCTGCCAAATTGAAATAGGTTGAACCATAAGGCGATGCAATGGAGTTATTCACAACGCTTCGCGCTACCTTTGCTAAAACGGAATTATTCTCGTCGAGCACACGTATGGCAGTGGATAAATTGGTTGTATTCAGTTTTTTATCAAAAATAAGTCGGAAAGATGGATTATTAAAATATACTTTGTTGCTTCCATCGAAAGGATAAACGGCAATCAGCGAAAGTCTGTTGCGACTTTTTGTTCGGAATTGGAACGTAAAATCGGCAGCCAAGCTCAAATTATCGGGATGCGATGCCGATTTGTTGAGCGTTACGGTGTAAACAGTGTTTTTATCCAGCGGCTTGTTGGGTGTAAAGCGCATGCGGTAATTGGTATCTTCCCACGTAAATTTACCCGCCACAGCCGGCGAAATGCTGAAAGCCTGTTCGGTAGATGCGATATCCATATCCCAGTTAAACGTAAGCGAAATACTTGTTGAAGCTTCCACGCTATCGGTTAAAACCACGTTTGGCGAATAATTCAACACTTGTGGTGGTGTGCTGCGAACACGATTCAGCGCAAAATTTTTATAAGCAATATTATGAGCCGTAACTGTAATTTCAACGGTTTGAGCATAATAACCTTCTTTTTCGGCTTTTACATGATAGGTTCCAGGAGTCAAGTTTTTAAACACAAACACACCATTTTGCAAATTATCGCAAGTATAAACTTCATTTGTTTCTAGCAAGGTGAGTTTGGCGCCATTGAGCGGTTGCATTTGGTCGTTGCCCACAAATTTATGATAAGTTGCTTCGTTTTTTATACGACTATCGCGCACTTGCCCAGCAATAACGCCGGTTGTAATTTGACCACCATTAAAATAATTGCAAAATGATTTGTAAAAAATCCATGCATCGAGCCATTTGTACTCCATATTCATCAACCGATAGGTTTCGGGAATATAATCGTGCATGGCACTTTCGGAAAGTAAGCCAGGTACCGCCAGACCACGCAAAATACCATAGCCATCGCTAAAACTCATAACGGTACGCGCAAAAGTTTTATCACCACGCACCTGATAACCCGATGACCAAGTTGTGATTTGGTTAGCATAGAGGTTTTTGGCAATTTCGGTGCTTATATCACGACTTTTATTACTCAGCGCAAACTGAGTGGCATTGCCCGGATTATAAGTATTGTAAATTTGTGAATCGCTCAAGTCCGAACCGTAATGTATCATCAACACAAAATTAGCCACGCCATTTCCAGCATTGGTATGTATGGAAAGAAAAAAATCGGACTGAGCCGTGTTTCCCATTTGTACAATTTGCGAAAGATTCAAATCGTCGGCAGTAGTATTGGCCGTGCGCGACATACCAACAGTTGCTCCAGCACTCTGTAGCATGGAACGTAATGCAAAACCCTTGTCCAAATTGCTTTGCGACTCCCAAAAACCATTTCTATCGCCCGAAGTGTATGGAGCAATTACCACATTGCGGTCGTCGGCATCGAAACCACCATGCCCGGGGTTGATAAATATTTTAACTCCTGTCAGGTTTTGAGCCTGAACAAAAAATGCGGTTAAAAAAATTGATAGTATTAAGAAGTGTTTCATTTTTTGTGTTATTTGGGCTACGCCGTTATTTGCACTTCGTGCGTTATTTGGGCTTCGCCGTTATTGGTGCTTTGCACGTTATTTGCTTCGCGTTACTTGGGCTTCGCCGTTATTGGTGCTTCGCACGTTATTTGCTTCGCGTTATTTATCATCTCATCATCTCATCATCACATCATCTCATCATCTCATCACCACTCCCGAAAGCTTTCGGGACTCATCATCACATCTTCACATCAACCACTTCAATCTCTCCATTTTCGGTATGATAAGCAATGCGGTTTGCTTTGCCGGAAGCAGTTGGGTACATGGAAATTTTGTCGGGGGTACTGATTTCTGTTTTTGTTTTTTTAGCAACCGAAATCATGACAATTTTTGATGAAATAACCCGATGTCCATCATCTTTATCTTCCATGGCCACCACAAAATTATCGTTAAACCAAACGGGTGCATTTACGCTGCCAAGTGAATTAAGAATTTTACCGTTCAGGTCGCAAATATAGGTTCCTTTTCCGGCCGCTGTGAAAAGAATTTTTTTTGAGTCGGGCGAAAGTGACACCCAAATATAACGTGGCTCGGGCATATTAAGCGGATTAAGATACGTTATTTTGCCATTGTAAAGCATGATTTTTAAATCTTCGTTGGCCGAAACAACCACAGGCGTAGCATTCGATTTGGTGGCTGTTGCGCGCAAAATATTTTTTCCCGAAAAAGCAATTACGCCATTCGTGAGCGGATAAATTTTATTCAACATGCGCTGAGGTGTAAGCAGTTCAGAATTACCTTTCGTTTTCAGATCGTAACTTTGTACGGCATTGAAACGGCGGTTATTATCGAAAGTCGTTTTCCGATAAAAAATTCGCGAGTTATCAGTCGAAAATTGTGGCTCGAAACCAGCACCGGCATCTTTCGAAATCTCTGTAAGCTGCTTTGTTGACAATTCGACCATATTTAATCCCGAAAAACCACTTGCAGTGTATAGCAGCTTGTCGCCATCCATATTTAATACTGGATTATAACCTTTTTGAGCCAAGGTTTCGCGCTTGCTTATTGTTTGAGCATTGCCTAAAACTGTTAGTAACAGAAATAATGTAATTAGTTGAATAGATGTTTTCATATTTTTGTTGTTTTTTGCCCCATGTCCGTCAACTGACGAAGATGGGGATTAGTTTTGATTTTGTTTAAAAAAAACTGCCCCAAGCCCCTAAAGGGGATGTTGATTACTTTCGTCTCTAAAAAAAATACATATAAGTTTGTGATATTCGATACAAATTTCTGTTCCCCTTTAGGGGTTAGGGGCAGAACGACGTAATCAAATGAGATAATCCTTAATTTTTGAAACTACTTTCTCAATATCATTTGTTATTTCATTGTTTGTAAATCGAATTACCTTTAAGCCGTATTTCTCTAAATCAGCTGTTCTTCCAGCATCATACTCTTGCTGTGAAAAATGAATTTCCCCATCTACTTCTACTACAAGTCCAAATTTATGACAGTAAAAATCAACAATAAAAATATCAATCGGATGTTGTGTCTTAAATCTATATCCTAATTGATTTTTATTTAATCTATTCCAAAGTAATTTCTCTGCTTGAGTCATATTCTGTCTAAGCGACTCTGCTTTTTGAAACAAATCTCTTTTTGCTCCAAAAAACATATCAGGCTGAATTGAACGTTGCATAAAATATCATCATTTTTATTTTACCCCAAGCACCTAAAGGGGATGTAAGTTACTTTCGTCTCTAAAACAATACTTATATCAATTTGTAATAATCGATACTATATCACATCCCCTTTAGGGGCTTGGGGCAGAAACATCACTATTTTTATTGAATATAAACTGTTCCCGAAAATTGTTCTTTATCATAATTCGCCTTTAGCATATAAATTCCTGATTTCAGATTGACTACAGGCAGATTAAATTCATTGTTTGCAACACTTATAAGTTCTTTAGCGTAAACCAGTTGACCGCTAACTGTATAAAGAGTTACATTTAATGGCCCGGAGATGCTTTTATCAAATCGAATAGTAAATTGGTTCCCTTTAACAGGGTTGGGATACAGCGATATTCCATTTGCAATTGGTTGCGAAATTCCCGAAACGGTATA
>CAZEEN010000079.1:0-4831 GCA_964511115.1 uncultured Paludibacter sp.
GCCTTGTTGCGATTGGGTTGGCGAAGGTGGCGCAGGTCACTTTGTGAAAATGGTGCATAATGGTATAGAATACGGTGATATGCAGATTATTAACGAAGCGTATCAGGTAATGAAAGATATGCTTGGCATGAGTGCCGACGAAATGCACGAAGTGTTTAAAATTTGGAATACGGGCGATTTAGATTCGTATCTGATTGAAATTACACGCGATATTTTGGCTGTAAAAGACGAAGATGGAACTGCATTGGTAGAAAAAATCTTAGACACTGCCGGACAAAAAGGAACTGGTAAATGGACTGGTGTTTCGGCGCTTGACCTTGGTATTCCATTGACATTGATTGGCGAATCGGTATTTGCTCGTTGTTTATCAGCTCAAAAAGATATTCGCGTTAAAGCTTCGAAAGTAATTAGCGGACCTGCTGTAAACTTTACAGGCGACAAAAAACAAATGATTGACGATTTGAAAGATGCATTGTTCGGCGCAAAAATTATTTCGTATGCACAGGGCTATAACCTAATGATGGAAGCCGCAAAAGAATACAAATGGAATCTGAATTTGGGTGGAATAGCGTTGATGTGGCGCGGTGGTTGTATTATTCGTTCTACATTCTTGGGAGATATCAAAAAAGCATTTGATGTAAATCCAGGACTCGAGAACTTATTACTTGATCCGCATTTTAAAGAAATTGTTGAAAAAGCACAAGCTGGATGGCGTCGTGTTTGTGCAGCTGCATTAACAAATGGAATTCCAGCTCCTGCACTGACTTCAGCACTTTGCTATTTCGATGGTTTCCGCAGCGAACGTTTACCTGCTAACTTGTTGCAAGCACAACGCGACTATTTTGGAGCACATACCTACGAACGTGTTGACAGACCTCGTGGTGAGTTTTTCCATACCAATTGGACTGGTCGCGGTGGCGATACTGCTTCTACAACTTACGTAGTGTAATATAAAAGCCCTTTGTTCATTCGAACAAAGGGCTTTTGATTTTTAAATAGTTGCTATTACACTCTCAGCAACCCACGAAACCCACGAACACCATAATACGATTCTGCACCATTGTGATATACAAAAACCTGATTGTAGCGTCTATCGCAAAAAAGCGCACCACCCAATTTTCGAATTTCGTCAGGCGTTTGTATCCAACTCGACGTTTTTGTATCGAAATTACCTAATTTTTGAAGTTCACGATATTCGTTTTCGTTCAGAATTTCAATACCCATTTCCGAAGCCAAATCAAGGGCGCTATTAGCAGGTTTAAATTCCTTACGAGCATTCAGTGCATCAAGGTCGTAACACAAGCTTCGGCGACCTTTTGGTGTTTCAGTCGAACAGTCTATAAAAATTAATTCAGTATTTTTAGTATCAAAACTAACAACATCCGGCTCGCCACCTGTATTTTCCATTTCGTTGAGCGACCAAAGTTTTTCTGGTGTAGACACTAATTTTTGTTCAACATCAACCCAGCGAATTTCGGAATGTCTGTTTTTGTTTTTTTCAAAGCGAACTTTCAAAATATTGAGAATCTCGCTTTGTTGTTCGTTTGATAATGTCTTAGTTAATAGCATTTTATTTAATTTTCAACTAACTTGATTTCGGATGTTATTTGAATGGCTTTCCGATACAATGCACCCACTCCGCAGTACGTTTCTTCAGACATTTTTACAGCTTTTTCAACTTTATCCAATGGAATATCCTTGCCTGTGATGGTGTAAATTACATGCATTCGTTCGTAATACTTTGGATGCTCGTCGGCTACGTCACCCTGAACTTCTATATCAACTTTTTCGAATTCAACACGCATTTTTTTTAAGATGGAAACTACATCCATACCCGAACAACCGGCAATAGCAGCTAAAAGCATTTTCTTTGGACTTGGACCCAAATCATTTCCTCCACCTGCTTCAGGTGCATCCATTATTAGTTTGTGACCATTTATTTCGGATTGGAAAGTGAGATTTCCTTTCCATTGCGTTTTTACAAGATGTTTTTCTGACATATTATGTTTGTTTTTAGATAATTTAATTCTTTGAAATTTGTAACAGAATTAATCTGAAGTTTGTTCATTTGAAATAAATAAGATACTTTTGATTCAAATTTCAAAATAAAAGTATTTATGAAACAAATCACCCTTTTTTTACTTGCTTTATGCACTAGCTTTCAGTTATCAGCCAAAAGCTATCAGTTTCTGATTGGTACTTTTACTACAAATACACCTGCGAAAGGTATTTATTCACTTACATTAAATGCAAAAGATTTATCGGCTGATGTACAGTTGCTTACCGAAGCTGTTGACCCAAGTTTTTTGTGTATTAGTACTAATAAAAAATTGGTATATGCCGTAAGCGAACGTGGTGCGAAAAGCAGTGTTGCAGCCTATAAGTTCAACAAAAACAATAAATTACAATTAATAAATAAAGTAAATGCTGGCAGCGTAACCGACCCTTGTCATATTGCAATGACCGATAAACATGTAGTAATTGCAAATTACAGCGGAGGGAGCGTTTTTGTTTACAACAGAAAAAGCGATGGTTCGTTGAGCGAAGTGGTACAGAAAATTCAGCATGAAGGTAAAAGCATTCATCCAACTCGTCAGACAAAGCCTCACACACATCAAGTTGTTTTTTCGCCCGACGGCAATTTTTTATTGGCTAATGATTTGGGAATTGATAAAGTGTTGGTTTATAAGTATAATAAAGCAAATGTAGAGCAACCACTTACACCTTTCGATACATTGAACGTTAAATCTGGTAGCGGACCACGCCATTTGACTTTTGATAAATCGGGAACTACCATTTATCTTTTACAAGAACTGGACGGTACAGTTTCAACCATTCAGTACGATAATGGTAAATTAACATTGATGGATACGGCATCGGTTGTTAGAAAAAATAACATTCAAACCGGAGCTGCCGATATTCATTTGTCGCCCGATGGTGCATTTTTATATGCAACAAATCGTGGCTCTGTAAACGATATTACTTGTTTTGCAACATCTCCGTCTGGTAAATTGAATTTTGTTCAACAAGTACCAACGGAAGGAGAGGGGCCTCGAAATTTTGCAATAAGTAAGGATGGTAACTATATTTTAGTTGGAAATCAAAGAAACAACGAAATTAGTGTTTTTCGCAGAAATAAAAAAACCGGCGAACTTACATTCACCGGTAAAAAAGTACAGGTAGGAGCCCCTGTGTGTATTTTAGAAATAAAATGATTTTCACTATAAACTACTTACTGCAAACTGTAAACTAGTGTTGATGTGTGCCTTTGGATAAAAAGATGATAGCTATACCGAGTATTATCAATAAAATTTGAATAGCAGACTCTTTTGGTTTGGTTTCTTTGTGCATTTCGGGTATTAAATCGGCTAACGCAACATATAGAAAACTCGCTGCCGCAATGGCAATAGTATAAGGGATTATTGCCTCCACATAATCGAGTAAAAAGTATGCTGCAATACCGGCAACAACGGCACTACTGCCCGATAACATATTGTATAACAACGCCTTTTTTCGCGAGTATCCGCTTTTTAGTAAAATGCCAAAATCGCCCAACTCCTGCGGTATTTCGTGTAAAAGTACTGAAATAGTAACGAAAATGCCAAGCTCTACCGAAGTCAGAAACGAAGCGGCAATCACCACACCATCAATGGCGTTGTGTATGGCATCGCCGATAATAATCATGGGTGCAGCAGCATGGTTTTGGCGTTCACAGTTTTCGTCGCGACAAGTGCGCCAAAGAATAATCTTTTCGAGTATAAAAAAAAGAATTATACCTCCTAGCACCCACATTGCTACATCGTGAATACACAAAGTTTCGGCAGCTTCGGGAATTAAGCCCAACAGCGCTGCACCTAATAAGGTACCACCTGCTAAATATAGTAAATAACTCGAAACACGAGCCAACCATTTGTTGTTTAATAAAAGTAGTGAGCTCGATAAAGCCACGCTGCCAATACCAGCAGCCGATAAAGCAAGAACTGTGTAAAGAAAAGTATTCATTTTGTGTTATGTTATTTATAATATGCTGTTTTGTTACTGAATAGTAACTTCAAATTTTCAAATCTTCAAACTCTTATTTATTAATTTTAAAAACGTGTTTAGCAAAATTATAGCCGCGTTTTTCATAAATCTCGGTCAAATTTGGCAACCGAATCAGAAAATCGGAATACATTTTTTGTGTTGGTTTAGACCATTGTACTTCCGAGAGTGCTGCTAACCGAGGCAATAACATGTATTCAGCTTGCTGTTCACTCGGTATATATTCTGTCCATAAATTTGCCTGCGTACCAATAACGTATTTTGCTTCCATTTCGTTCAGTTCGGCTGGAATTGGTTCGTAGTTGTAAACATTTTCCACCGACGAATATCCGCCTATAGCTAAAGGTTCATTGGTTTTATCTTTAGCTTGATAATGATCGAAATACAAGTGCGAATTTGGTGTCATTATTACTTTATGACCAGATTTGGCAGCTTGAATTCCACCTTTAATTCCTCTCCACGACATTACGGTTGCATTTGGCGCTAATCCTCCTTCGAGTATTTCGTCCCATCCAATAATTTGACGACCTCTGCTATTTACAAACCTTTCAACGCGTGTAATAAAATAACTTTGTAGTTTGTTTTCAGGCGTATGCAGTGAATCAGTATTTAAACCTTCTGTTTTTATTCGTTCTTGGCATTTCGGACAAACTTTCCACTTGTTTTTTAAGCACTCATCGCCTCCAATATGAATATATTTCGATGGAAACAAACTAATTACTTCACTCAATACATTTTCAACAAGCTCGAATGATTTTTCGTTTCCAACACATAAAACATCGTCGAAAAT
>CAZEEN010000079.1:4931-14074 GCA_964511115.1 uncultured Paludibacter sp.
CCATAAAAAACTCCTGCTTCAGTTTTTCCAATTATCTCAATTTTTTTCGAACCGATAATGATTTTATAACCTTCGGGATGTTCAATTTTTGAATCAATTACGAGAATAATTTTGTTGGATTTATTACTCGATTTAGCAATTTTGAGCGTAAATCCTGTTTTTTCTTGTAACAATTGTTTTAAAAACTCGGCATTCTTTTTTTGCACTTTGCTTTTTGAATCATAAGAGATTTTTACATTTTCGTTCAACGAGAAAGTGAAACCGGCTTTCAGTTCAATTTTTTGAGCTAACGGTATGGTGCGGTAATCGACAGCTTGTGAGACGATTGAAATTAGAAAAATAAATGCTAGAAGAATGATTTTTTTTCTCATTTTGATTTTTTATAAGATTTAATTTTTAATTCAAGATTGAAGATTACAAAAGTTGCATTTTTTTAATTACAAATGTTGTAAATACTATTTCAACTATTGAAGAAATTGAAAGTGCCAATACAATTAATTTAAGATTGGGGACAAAAATAAAGTTTGGAAGTAGAAAAAGTAAAAAGCTGCATAAAGATACAAGCTGAGTTTTTGTAATTGTATAGTTTAATTTATTAGGAATAAAAACATGATAGTTATATGCACCTACAACAAGCCAAGTCAATAAAGTGAAGCTTAAAAACAGTAGAATGGGATAGGTCTCACTCATTTGTTTACCACCAAGCAATAAAACTATTGGGTAGCCAAAAATAAAGATTGTTGCAATAATGGTAAGACCAATAATCCATTCGTAAAAAATAATTTTTCTAATATTTTTAACCGACGAGTTTAATCGTAGCTTTGGATATATAGCGACATTTATATTTGCCAAAAGCATTCTCGGTAATAGGATTATTTTTCTTGCTAAATCAAACATGGCAACTTCTTTCATTCCCAATAATATACCAATTAATAGTACTGTTGATTCTTGTTTTACAGTTTCAATAAAGGATGAAACAAAAATTGGGAATGTATCTAGAATGTAACTCATACAGTTTTTAAGGGACACTAGTTGAAAATTTACATTCTCAGTCTTTAAAATATAAATAAGCAATGCTACAGCAGGCAAAATAACAGAAATGACACTTATAATTGCAAATGTCAATATATCAGAAGGTGATTTGACAAGTAAAAATATAAATGGTAAAGAAGCGAGACGAAATGAAAGCTGAGTATAGGTTACTATTTTCATTTTTTGAATTGCCCTAAAATACCATTGTGGATAAATTACTTCAGCAATAAGTTGACTAAAAACAATAAAAAATAAAATTTTAGTCTGATTTGATTGAGTAAAAATAAAAACCGACGGAATGAAAATGACTGCTGACAAAACAGCTAAGTATATTTTTGCGCTTAATAATGATGATAAAATCCTTGATTTTTGAGCCCTATCTGATTTATTTTCCTCAATTAATTTAAGCCCTGTCAATTGAAAACCAAAACCTGTAAAGTCAATAAAATAGGTTACAACTGCAATAGCGAAAATATAAATACCATAAGATTCGGAACCTAGCGTTCGAATTAAGTAGGGGTAAATGAGGATTCCAAATGCAGAACTCAACACTTGAAGTAAAGTCATAAAAAAATAGTTCTCAACAACTTTTGTATTGTTAAGTATTTTGTTTTTTATGTTCTGTATTTGGTGTTTCATTTATAAAATACTATTACAAGCAATTTGGATTTTCTAACACAAAATTAATAAAATCAGTCTCAATTTTTTTCCAATTAAATTTTTGTTCCGATAGTTCTTTAGCTTTATTGCAGTGCTGTTTATAAAATTCAGGATTATTTAAATATTTAGAAATTCCATTTGCAACAGTTTCAATATCATTGTTTTCAAACGAATATCCAACTTCAGAGAGATTCAATACATCTTTAATCGCTCGGAGTCCTGTATAAACCACCGGACGACCACAAGCCAAATAGTAAAACAGTTTTATGGGTAAACATCGTGTGTTTTCGAAGTCATTTTTACGTAAATCTAAAAAAATATCTACTGTTTTTAATTCAGAACAAAAATCTTCAAAACTTTTAAAATTACTACTAATTACTGTTACATTTTGAGGCAACGTTTTAATAATAGATTCAAAATGTTGTTTATCTATTTCATTGTCGTACGAACCAGTTAGCTGAAGTTCAATTTTTAAATTAGTATGTAGTTTGGCAACTAATTCAGTTAATTTTAATACTTTATCGAATCCTTTTTCCGTGTTAAACCAACCACTATAGTACAATCGTACTTTTTGGGAAATATCACTAGCTTCTACATGCTGAATGTATTTTAAATCAGGATAATAAGATGATATTATTCTCTTTTTCCAAAAAAAAGGCTTAAAGATTTTCGATTTTCGATATTCTCCAAAAATGAATTTGTTTGTAAATAAACCTGCTAAGAAATTAAATAAAACTAAAACGAAAAATTTCAGTGGTACAAGAAAAGTCTTTGTGTTTTTAAAGTTTTTTTTGGAAGGAATCCACTCCGTTACATCGTAAATTATTGTTTTTTTACCTCTTGAAATACTCGTACTAATAACTCCAATCGGACTATCACAAATTATGGCTGATGGCTTAATTTGATTTATTGTTTTGTGTATAGTAAGTATTTGATTTAAAATACTTTTGTTACAAACTTTTTCGGAAATCAATTGAATATTGCCTCGCTTTTCATTTTTAGCTTCTAAAGTAGAGAATATGTTAACTTCTACATTTTCTTTTGATAAAGATAATGCATGATGATAGAAGGTGCGATCATCAAGCAGATTGTGTAATGTATTTATAAACAGTAGTCTAATCATAAAAAAAAGTAAAGTTAAATTTTTCCAACTAAAAACTGTGGACGATTCTTTTTTACCATAAAATAGGGTTGGTTTATCGCACCAAATCCTTTGTAGAAACGAGCTATACTTTCAATTTGAGAACCTTCAAAATCAAGTAATTGATATTTTTCAGAGTAGTAGTCGATTATGTTATTTATCAATAAAAACATGGCACAATTACTACGACCTTCTATATTCGATACGGGGAAAACATAAATCAACCGTTTCTTTGTTTTATGAAAACAAGCCGAGGCAACTAATTCACCTTTCGGATTTTTCACTCCCCAAATCTCCATGGCATCATGTTCGCACGCCTTTTCTATCAAATCGAAAATTATCAACAGATTATATCTGTACGAATCATTGGCATTTTCGGTCATAAAATGTTTGATTTCATTACCTAAATCAAGCTTATGTGCAGTTAGTCCTGTATTATTAGCTTTTTCAATATTACGAACCGTATTTTTTGAAAATCGTTTTGAAATTTCAATTTTATTACTCTCTAAAGGCAAAACAAAATTTGGCAATATAGTAGCATACTGATATAAGTTAGTTTCGTTTATATGAAATTGATAGCTGAAATATGGTATTTTATTAATGAATTGATTAATAATGCTTTCGTTTGTTTCGAATACAGAAAAAATGCCGAGTTGCTGCGTGAATAATGGTTGAATCAGGTAAGCCAGACCAAATTTTCGTTTAACAGGCAAAGGCATTATGTAATCGTAATTTTCGCTAACAAGAGCTTCCCAACGAGGTGAAACAATATCTAAAAACCAACTTTTGGCATAAGGCAAATAACCGTTCGAAACTTCGATTTTTTCGTCCCAAAGTTTGTAATTAATATCCTTATTTTTTAGATAAAAAAGTTGCATCCCTTTTATTAGTCAATTACTTTACTATCAATTATTTTCTCACATTTATAAATAATCTCCCTCTCGCCATTTCCTAAGCCAAATCTAATTCTGTCCTGTTCTGAAAAATGAACTCTGTAATCAATTTTTGTAACCTGAAAACCACCTGCACTTAATCGTTCAGCAAAATCCTGACCATGCAGTCGGCACAAATCCGGCTCACCATACGTTTTTAATTTATCAACGGCCGAAGTAATATTCGGGTCTTCGATGGTATGGCTATTGCTAGTGCTGATAAGCGAAAGCACCAGAGCAGTACCACCGGGTTTCAACACTCTGTACATTTCCGTAATGGCTTTTTTTTCATCGGGAACATGGCCAAGCACATGCAAACAAATAATCAGATCAAAATAATTATCATTAAATCCGATATTGGTTATATCAATAATATTTCGGGCAAAATTAGCATTTATGTCTCCATCGATGTATTCTATATCAAGCTTATTAAACTTATCGAACAAACATTTTTCGGGTGCAAAATGAAGCAGTTTCAATCCTTTTCGCTCGTATAAATGTATCTCATTTTGAAGATAATAATCGAGCAATCGAACCCGTTCTAACGACTGACAATAAGGACATTCGGCATTTTCACGCTTAATGTTGCCTTTCGGTTTGAATTTTCGAAAACTTTTATTGCAACAGGTACAGTAATAAGTAGTGCCTGAATAGAAAGGCGAAATCAGTTTTAAAACAAATAAACGCAAGTCAATCCTTTGTTTTTCGGGTATCAGATTTTTATAGATTCGTTTTATCATTTTCGTTGGATATTATTCCTGTTGAGATACGATTTTATCCTGTAATTAAAATATTGAGACTTTACAATATCTTCTGCCGGACTTAAAGCTCCATCGAAAGCCACTCTGTGAATGTGATTTCTTGCATGATCGTGTTTCAAACCCGAAGTGCCAAAAGTCAAATCGCATTTTTCATCCTTATACAACCATTCGAAAAAATCGAGCGAAACTCCTTCGTCCGAAAATGGAAACGAGAAGTATTTGTACTTTATGTCGAACTTTTCAGCTAAAAACTGAAAACTTTCCGTAAGTTGCTTTTTTTGTTCGTCGAGTGCTATTTCTTTAAAAAAAGGATGATCGACCGAGTGAGATCCAATGGAAAAACCTCTGTTAATCATATCTTTAATTTGTTCAGTCGTAAGATAAGGTTTGTTTACTTTCAAATAATCCTCAAAGCTTATCTCAATTTTAGTTGCAATTGAATCTATTAAATCGATAGATTGAAAATTCAACTGTAAAAGTGCCTTTGAAACCGAAATTAAATCAGTTGATTTTGTTGATAATAACTCAGCTACTGGTTTCAGTAAATCGTTGTTCGATTTTAATTTTTCGAGTATTAAACTCACTTTATACCTGTAAAACAAAGCTTTATTATCAACAAAATCGGTATTAATAAAAAAAGTTGCAGGAACTCCTTTCTTTTCCAATATGGGTAAAACAGAATCGTACAATTCACTCAAACCATCATCAAAACTAATATGAAATGATGGTTTTGTAAATAACTCATTGTTTTTTATTTTGGTATTGATTACATCAATATTTACCGGCTCAAAATGCTTGAGTAAAAAATCAATATCTTTTATAAATAACTGCTCGTTACGTACGGGATACAAATTGCTTATATGATTAACCCGCTGGTTACTAATGGTATGATAAAAAGGCAACAACAAGTTTTGCTTCGTTTTATCAACTAGCTCTTTGATAGTAAACCGATTGTAAGCTTTTTTTAAATATCCCTTAGCGTTAATTTTTGATAACATTGCAAGCGTGTTATTTGTAGCATTTTGAGTGATAAATCAGTGATTTAAGGCATCATTTTACACCATCAACTTTTTGTATCGTATACGTTTTGGTCCGTCATCGCCAAGGCGTTTTTTGCGGTTTTCTTCGTATTCGGAATACGAACCTTCGAACACAAACACTTCGGAGTTGCCTTCGAATGCAATAATATGCGTGCAAATACGGTCGAGGAACCAGCGGTCGTGACTAATAACCACGGCACATCCGGCAAAGCCTTCGAGTCCTTCTTCCAATGCACGAAGCGTGTTCACGTCAATATCGTTGGTTGGCTCATCGAGCAGCAACACGTTGGCTTCCGATTTAAGTGTAAGTGCAAGATGCAGACGGTTTCGTTCACCACCCGACAGTACACCACACATTTTTTCCTGATCGCCACCGGCAAAGTTAAAGCGCGACAAGTAAGCGCGGGCATTTATTTCTTTGCCACCAACACGTATAAATTCAGTTCCGCCCGAAATTACCTGATAAACCGATTTTTCGGGGTCAATGTCGGCATGACTTTGATCTACATAGCCAATTTTTACGGTTTCACCCACTTCAAACGTTCCATTATCAGCTGTTTCCATGCCCATCATCATGCGGAAAAGCGTGGTTTTACCGGCACCATTTGGCCCGATAATTCCTACAATGCCGTTTGGTGGCAACATAAAATTCAGACTATCAAAAAGCAGTTTCTCGCTGTATGCTTTCGAAACGCCAATGGCTTCCACCACTTTATTTCCCAAACGTGGTCCGTTGGGGATAAAAAGTTCGAGTTTCTCTTCTTTCTCGCGTTGGTCTTCGTTTATCAGTTTATCGTAGGCTTCCAAACGGGCTTTTCCTTTGGCGTGGCGGGCTTTTGGAGCCATGCGCACCCATTCCAATTCGCGTTCTAGGGTTTTGCGACGTTTGCTGGCCGATTTTTCTTCGCTGGCCATACGGGCAGTTTTTTGTTCCAACCACGAAGTGTAATTTCCTTTCCAAGGTATTCCTTCGCCACGGTCGAGTTCTAGAATCCAACCCGAAACATTGTCGAGGAAGTAACGGTCGTGGGTAATGGCAATTACTGTTCCGGCGTATTGTTGCAAGTGATGCTCCAACCATTCAACCGATTCGGCATCCAAGTGGTTGGTAGGCTCATCGAGCAATAAAATATCCGGGTTACGAAGCAACAAACGACACAAAGCCACACGACGTTTCTCACCTCCCGAAAGGTTTTCGATTTTCCAATCCTCTGGCGGACAACGCAATGCATCCATGGCTCGTTCCAGTTTATTATCTAAATTCCACGCATCGGCATGGTCAAGTAAGTCCTGCAATTCACCCTGGCGGGCAATCAGTATATCGAAATCGGCATCGGGTTCTGCAAATTGCTCGTTAATTTTATCGTATTCGGCAATCATATCTACAATTTCCTGTACGCCTTCCTGCACAATTTCTTTTACTGTTTTTGTAGGGTCGAGTTTGGGGTCTTGCTCCAAATAACCAACCGAATAGCCGGGCGAGAAAACTACTTCGCCATCGAAACTTTTTTCGACTCCGGCAATGATTTTGAGCAAAGTTGATTTACCGGAACCATTTAAACCGATAATACCGATTTTAGCTCCGTAGAAAAACGAAAGATAAATGTTGTTTAATACTTTTTTTTGTGGTGGATAAGTTTTGCTTACACCTACCATCGAGAATATCACTTTTTTATCGTCAGCCATTTTTGAAGATAGAAATTAGAAGTTAGAAATTAGAAAATGAGATAATGGTTTCACAAATCGTGAAATTGATACAAAGATACAATTTTTTTCACTTCTACCTTCCATTTTTAATTGCTTTTGCGATAGCTAAGTACTGCTACCACGTTAAATACGAATGTAAATGCAAGTAATGCAGCTAATTGCTTCCAAAGTTGCATAATATCACTTCCTTTCAGATAAACTGCACGCATTACTTCCATAAAATGTTTTAAAGGATTAAATGCGGCTATCCATTTTGCCCATTCAGGCATACTGTCGATAGGTGTGTACAAACCACTTAACATAATGAATACCAGCATAAAAAAGAAAATGAGAAACATAGCTTGCTGGAGCGATTGTGCGAAATTTGAAATTATGAGACCTAAGCCAGAGATTCCAAAAATAAAAATAATTGCAAAAGCATAAATTGTAAAAAAATGACCTGCAGGAACTAAGCCATAGACTGCCCAAGCTACTAAAAAGCCAATATTTATAACTATCAACCCAATTACCCAGAATGGAATTAATTTGGCTAAAATAAACATTGATTTTGGAACCGGACTAACATTCATTTGCTCCATAGTACCCATTTCTTTTTCGAAAACAATTGAAACAGCTGGTAAAAATCCACACAATAACGATAAAATCATAACCATTAGCGCAGGAACCATAAAAACGCGGTAATTCAAATTAGGGTTAAAGCGGTATTGTTGGTCAATTTGAATCGTCGAAACTCCTGTTTGTGAACTCGTTATAGGCATTAGCTTTTTTAGAATACTGACATTGTAATCGCCTATAATGCTGGACAGATAAGTCATGGCAATACCGCCCTTCATACCATTTACAGCATTGGCCGATATCATGACTTTTCCTCCTCGCGCACTTACAAGTTCCTTTTCGAAATTGGCAGGTATTTGAAGAATTATATCCGCTTTCTGATTTTCAATACTTTTCATGGCAGCATTAAAAGTATTCGATACATCAGTTAACCGAAAATAACCTGACGAAGTAATTTTATGTGTCAACTCGCGTGAAAACGAGCTCTGGTCGTTGTCCACAATGCTGATATTCAGATTTTTAATTTCGTAACTTGCAGCCCACGGAAAAACCAGCAATACCATAAATGGAAATGCAAAAATCAAACGGGGCAGAAAAGCATTCCGCCTTAATTGCCTAAATTCTTTTCGTAATAAATATTTTAACATAAAAATCTTACTATCAAAACAGTTTGAATATTTTCTTATTTTCTATTTTCTAATTTCTGACTTCTAATTTTATTCCAGTCTTACTTTAAATTTTTTCATACTTACTGCTACAAGCACCACAGCCATAAAGCTCAGAACAGCCATTTCCTTGATTATTGCCGAAAACCCAAGTCCTTGAATCATAACTAATTTTACGGCAGAAATATACCACCGAGCTGGAATAATATTCGAAAAAACTTGCAATGGCCAAGGCATATTTTCAATCGGAAAAATCATTCCCGACAGCAACATAACCGGAATCATAAGCGCCATTCCCGAAATTAACATGGCCGCTACCTGAGTTTGAGCAATAGTTGAGATTAATAAGCCAAGTGCCAATGCCACAAATATATAGAGCATCGAAACAATAACTAAACTTGCAAAACTACCTGTGATGGGAACTTTAAGCACAAAAACCGAAAGCAAAATTATAGTTGTAAAATTGATACACGAAAGCACAAAGTAGGGCGTAATTTTGGATAAAATGGTGTAAATCGGCTTCATAGGCGAAACCAATAAAATTTCCATAGTTCCCATTTCTTTTTCGCGAACAATAGCTATGGAGGTCATCATGGCGCAAATAAGTATGAGAATCATGCCTAATACGCCTGGTACAAAATTAAATGCGC
>CAZEEN010000080.1:0-225 GCA_964511115.1 uncultured Paludibacter sp.
CTAACCATTTAGAGTATGTATTTAAGTTAAACACATTGACAAAAAATATAATTGATTGAAAAACAGATAAATAACCAATTACATATATATATTTAAAATCTTGATTTGCAAAAAATGAAAATATATTCCATATCTTTGCAAATTCAAAAAAAAAAAAAAAAAAAAAAAATGTAAAAAAAAAAAAAAAAAAAAAAAAAGAAAACAACTCAAAGTTTAATGGAGATA
>CAZEEN010000080.1:235-13756 GCA_964511115.1 uncultured Paludibacter sp.
AAAAAAACAATTAAATAAAAATATTTAAAATTTTAATTTGAAAAAAAAAAAAAAAAATTTTTTTTTTTTGAAAATTAAAAAAAAAAAAAAAACAAAAACACATGTCAATACACAACGAAAATATTCGAAGGGTAACCACTCAACGTTTGATGGAGATGAAAAAACGGGGTGAAAAAATTAGTATGTTAACTGCCTACGATTATACGATGGGCACGATTGTAGACAATGCAGGCGTGGACATTATATTGGTGGGAGATTCGGCTTCGAACGTAATGTGTGGAAACACCACCACACTCCCCATAACACTCGACCAAATGATATTTTTGGCAAAATCGGTTGTACGTGGCGTAAAACGCGCATTGGTAGTTGTCGATATGCCTTTTGGATCGTACCAAGGAAATTCGAAAGAAGCACTTGCCTCGGCCATTCGAATAATGAAAGAAACCCACGGCGACTGCCTTAAACTTGAAGGAGGCGAGGAAATTCTAGAATCGGTAAAACGAATTTTAAGTGCTGGAATTCCTGTAATGGGACATTTAGGTTTAATGCCACAATCCATCAATAAATACGGTTCGTACGCTGTTCGTGCACAAAAAGAAACCGAAGCCGAAAAACTCATCAAAGATGCCCATTTGCTTGAAGAGGCTGGTTGCTCGGCCATTGTACTCGAAAAAATTCCTGCAAAATTAGCCCAACAAGTTGCCTCCGAATTGTCGATTCCGGTTATTGGTATTGGTGCAGGAAATGGCGTTGATGGTCAGGTATTAGTACTCCACGATATGATTGGACTAACACAAGACTTTTCGCCACGCTTTTTGCGCCGCTATGCGAACCTGCAAGGCATTATGAATGAAGCCATTGAGCATTATGTTGCAGATGTAAAATCCGGCGACTTCCCAAGTGAAATGGAACAGTATTAAGAACTTCGAAAAACGATTTTAAAACAATATATTAATTTAAAACCGTTAAATTCTTTCAAATTGAACAAAAAACCGTTTTTTTTCTACCAAATTATTTGTTACAATAAAAAATTGCCTTATCTTTGCACGTAAATTAAAAAAACAACAATGATAACTCAAAGTGTTTATACTATCCTCGTGAACGTCGTGTTACTTTTGGTCAACTATCAGAAGTGAGATTGGTTACGTGGTATAAACTCTATGTATTATAAAAGCATAAAAAACCTTTCTCACACTAATTGAGAAAGGTTTTTTTTATTATCCAAACCCCTAATAGGGTAGTAAGGAACACCAAAGAAAAAAACAATTTAACAAACATTTTCCCCTTAAGGGGCTAAAGGTTATTATTATGGAACTAAGAAGTAAAGCAAGTACAGGTGGTCGCCGAATGGCTGGTGCACGCGCGTTGTGGAAAGCCAACGGAATGAAAAACGAACAAATGGGTAAACCTCTTATTGCCATTGTCAATTCATTTACTCAGTTTGTTCCCGGACATGCACATCTACACGAAATAGGACAAAAAGTAAAAGCCGAAATTGAAAAAATGGGTTGCTTTGCTGCCGAATTTAATACCATTGCCATCGATGATGGCATTGCAATGGGTCACGACGGAATGCTATATTCATTACCATCGCGCGACCTGATTGCCGACAGTGTGGAATATATGGTAAATGCCCACAAAGCTGATGCCATGGTTTGCATTAGCAATTGCGATAAAATTACGCCGGGCATGCTAATGGCTGCCATGCGCTTGAATATCCCCACCGTTTTTGTTTCGGGTGGACCCATGGAAGCAGGCGAACTGGATGGCAAACATCTTGATTTAGTGGATGCTATGGTACAAGCTGCCGACGACTCAATTTCGGACGAACAGGTTCAGAAAGTTGAAAATGCTGCCTGCCCAACTTGTGGCTCTTGCTCGGGTATGTTTACGGCAAACTCCATGAACTGCCTAAACGAAGCAATCGGACTGGCACTTCCCGGAAACGGAACAATTGTTGCAACACATGCAAACCGCATGCAGTTGTTTATGGATGCAGCTAAAATGATTGTTGAAAATTCGTACAAGTATTATCGCGATGGCGACGATTCAGTATTGCCTCGCTCAATAGCTACCCGCAAAGCTTTCCTTAATGCTATGACATTAGACATTGCCATGGGCGGCTCTACAAATACGGTTTTACACATTCTTGGAATTGCACACGAAGCAGAAGTGGAGTTAACTATGGATGACATGGACAGACTTTCTCGGGTAACACCATGTTTGTGTAAAGTAGCTCCAAATTCACCAAAATACCATATCGAAGATGTAAATCGTGCCGGTGGAATTATGGGAATTTTAGCCGAATTGAATAAAGGCGGATTACTCAATCCGAACGTTTATCGAATTGATGGCTTGACTTTAGGCGAAGCATTGGCAAAATACGATATTACAAATTCGGTTTCGGCTGAGGTGGAAAACATATACAAAAGCGCACCAGGACGAAAATTCAACCTCGTTATGGGTTCACAAACAGCTCAATACAAGGAACTTGATGCCGACCGCGCTAATGGTTGCATCCGAAGCGTAGAAAATGCTTATACAAAAGATGGTGGACTTGGAATTCTGAAAGGGAACATTGCACAGGATGGATGCGTTATAAAGACCGCTGGTGTAGACGAAAGTATTTGGAAATTCAGTGGACCTGCCAAAGTCTTTACTTCGCAAGACACAGCTTGTACTGGAATTTTAAGAGGCGATGTGGTTTCGGGCGATGTGGTGGTAATTACACACGAAGGACCAAAAGGCGGCCCTGGTATGCAGGAAATGCTTTATCCTACTTCTTATATCAAATCGAAACATTTGGGAAAAGAATGTGCATTGATAACCGATGGACGCTTTTCGGGCGGAACATCAGGATTATCAATTGGTCACATTTCGCCAGAAGCTGCTTCGGGTGGCAATATCGGCTTATTACAAGATGGCGACATTATCGAAATAGATATTCCGAATCGTACTATCAATGTAAAACTAAGCGACGAAGAATTAAATGCTCGTCGTGAAGCAGAATTGGCACGCGGCAATGAAGCCTTTAAGCCCAAAGACAGAAACCGAGTCGTAAGTAAAGCCCTCAGAGCGTATGCATCGATGGTAAGCTCTGCAGACAAAGGGGCTGTGAGAATGATTGACTAAAATAACCCCAAACCCCTAAAGGGGATTAAGGTAAAACAAAATAATAATTACAATTAAAACTATCCCTTCTTATTCCCCTTTAGGGGTTAGGGGTCTTATACAATATGAAACTAACAGGAGCACAAGCATTAATAGAATCGATGTTACACGAAGGTGTTGATACGATATTTGGGTATCCGGGTGGAGCGATTATGCCCACTTTCGATGCTCTTTACGATTACGATAAAAAAGTAAATCACATACTTACTCGTCACGAACAAGGCGCAACACATGCTGCTCAAGGTTATGCACGTGTTTCGGGCAAGGTGGGCGTTTGTTTGGTTACTTCGGGACCAGCCGCTACAAATGCCATTACAGGCATTGCTGATGCTATGTTGGATAGCACACCTATGGTTGTTATTACCGGACAGGTTGGAGCTGCCCTACTCGGAACAGATGCTTTTCAGGAAATTGATGTAGTGGGTATTTCTACTCCAATTACAAAATGGGCGTATCAAATTCGTCGCGCCGAGGACATTGCTTGGGCGGTGGCTCGCGCATTTTATATCGCACGTAGTGGCCGTCCGGGTCCTGTGGTATTGGATATTACTAAGAATGCTCAATTTCAAGAAATTGAATTTGAATACAAACCTTGCACATTTATCAGAAGTTATATACCAATTCCCGAGCTTAATTCAAGTCAAGTTGCGTTGGCTGCCGAAATTATCAATTCAGCAAAAAAACCGTATGCTTTAGTTGGTCAGGGAGTTGTATTATCAAATGCTGAAGCCGAATTAAAAGCGTTTTTGGAAAAAGCAGATATTCCCGCAGCATGGACTTTGCTTGGAGCTTCGGCTATGGATAGCGACTTCCATTTAAACAAAGGCTTTTTGGGTATGCATGGAAATGTAGCACCAAACTTAATGACCAACCAATGCGATGTTTTAATTGCCATTGGCATGCGTTTCGACGACCGCGTTACGGGCGATTTGAATCATTATGCCAAACAAGCTAAAATTATTCATTTAGATATTGACCCTGCTGAATTAAATAAAAATGTAAAAGCCGATGCACCTGTTTTGGGTACAGTAAAGGAAAGTTTACCAGCTATTACAGCCCTACTAAAATCGGCTAAACATACCGAATGGATAGCTGCATTTCAAGAACACGACGACCGTGAGTTTAATAAAGTTATTGAGCGTGAAGTGTATCCTACATCGGGCGAAATTACAATGGGCGAAGTTATTTATAAAATTTCGGAAGCTACAAACAATAAAGCGGTTGTTGTAACCGATGTAGGCCAACATCAAATGATGGCTACACGCTATTCGAAATTCTCGCAAACCCGTAGTATGGTTACATCGGGAGGTTTAGGAACGATGGGTTTTGGAATTCCTGCAGCTATGGGTGCAAAAATTGGAGCTCCTGACCGTACAGTGCTTATGTACAGCGGCGATGGCGGTTTTCAGATGACTATTCAGGAATTAGGCACCATTATGCAGGAGCAAATTGGTGTTAAAATGATTATTCTGAACAACCACTTCTTAGGTATGGTTCGCCAATGGCAGGAAATGTTTTTCGAAGAACGCTATTCGTTTACCAAAATGAAAAATCCTGATTTTGTAGCCATTGCTAAAGCTTATAATATTGATGGTAAAAATGTTAGCGAACGCTCCGAATTGGATGCAGCCATTGCAGATATGCTGAAAGATGACAAACCTTATCTTTTGGTAGTTGATGTTGAGATGAAAGGTATGGTATATCCGATGATGCCGGCTGGTGCAGCAGTGGATAAAATTTTATTGGGGGAAACCCCTAACCCCTAAAGGGGGAAAATTAATATCATTAATATTAAATATAAAAATTAATAGTAACTTAATTCCCCTTTAGGGGTTAGGGGCAGTATCATGGAAAAAACATTATATACAATAACAGTTTTCTCGGAAAATACAGTTGGTTTGCTTGGACAAATCACCATCATTTTCACTCGTAGAGCTTTGAATATCGAAACATTATCAGTTTCGCCTTCAGCTTTGCCAGGAATTCACAAATTCACAATTACACTTTTCACAACACTCGATGTGGTTGAAAAAGTGGTGAAACAGATTGATAAACGAATTGACATTCTAAAATCATATTTCAATACCGACGATGATTTGGTTCATCAGGAAATTGCACTTTATAAAATTGCTACTGATAAGCTACTGCAACAAGGTTCTATCGAAGAACTTGTTCGCAAATATCATATTCGCGTTTTAGAGATGAATGCCGATTTTGTAGTATTGCAAAAGGCCGGACATTATGCCGAAACACAGCAAATGTTTGAGGAGCTGAGCGAAACGGTAGGCGTACTCCAATTTATCCGTTCGGGACGTGTAGCTATCACAAAATCGAAAGTAGAACGCCTAAGTGATATGCTCGAAAATATCAAGAAATACGAAACAAATAAATAGATATAACAATTTAAAAACTACCCAAAATTTTCCGTCGCGTGGCGGATCAGGGTTAATTAAAAACAATGGCAAATTATTTTAATTCACTTCCACATCGCCTGAAAGTTCAGGAATTGGGAAAATGTGATTTTATGGCAAGCAGCGAATTCGCTGATGGTGTAAAAAAATTAGTAGGAAAAAAAATCGTCATTATTGGTTGTGGTGCACAAGGATTAGCACAAGGTCAGAACATGCGCGATAGTGGTTTGAATGTGGGGTATGCTTTGCGTAAAGAAGCTATTGAACAAAAACGCGAATCGTGGAAAAAAGCGACCGAAAATGGTTTCGAAGTAGGAACTTTCGAAGAACTTATTCCAACCGCCGACTTGGTTTCGAACCTTGCTCCCGACAAACAACACACAGGTGTTGTAAATAATGTAGTTCCATTGATGAAACAAGGTGCTTGCCTGTCTTATTCGCACGGTTTCAATATTGTGGAAGAAGGAATGCAAATTCGCAAAGACATTACCGTAGTAATGATTGCTCCTAAATCGCCAGCTTCGGAAGTGCGCGCCGAGTACCTTCGTGGTTTTGGTGTTCCTACATTAATTGCCGTTCACCGCGACAATAACCCAAATGGCGACGGACTCGAAATTGCCAAAGCTTATTGTGTTGGTACTGGTGGTCACAAAGCCGGTGTATTGCTTTCGTCGTTTGTAGCCGAAGTAAAATCGGATTTAATGGGCGAGCAAACTATTCTTTGTGGATTGTTGCAAACAGGTTCTATCCTTTCTTACAACAAAATGGTTGAAAAAGGAATCGATGCAGGTTACGCTTCAAAATTAGTTCAATACGGCTGGGAAGTTATTACCGAAGCATTGAAAATTGGTGGTATCACACACATGATGGATCGCTTGTCGAACCCTGCTAAAGTAGAAGCCTATAAAATTGCCGACGAATTGAAAGACATTATGCGCCCGTTGTTCAAAAAACACATGGATGATATTTTGTCGGGCGAGTTTTCACGCATTATGATGGAAGATTGGGCTGCAGGCGACAAAAACTTGTTGGCTTGGCGTGCTGCAACCGGCGAAACTGCATTCGAGAAGACTCCTGCAGGTGCAGTTGAAATCAGCGAACAAGAATATTTCGATAATGCTACCTTGATGGTTGCTTTTGTAAAATCGGGTGTTGAGTTGGCTTACGAAACAATGGTTAGCGCTGGTATCAAACCAGAATCGGCTTACTACGAATCGTTGCACGAAACGCCACTTATTGCTAATACCATTGCGCGCAAAAAACTGTTCGAAATGAACCGCGTAATTTCTGATACTGCCGAATATGGTTGCTACCTTTTTGATCATGCATGCAAACCGCTTTTGGCCGACTTTATGACCAAAGTAGATACCAACATTATTGGAAAAAACTTTAATACAGGCAAAGACGGTCACGTTGACAACTTCGAATTGGTAAAAGTAAATGCTGAATTACGTTCGCATTCTATCGAAATTGTTGGAGCACAACTTCGTGCAGCCATGACTGCCATGAAAAAAGTGGTATAGTCTTTAAAATAATAAATCTATAAATGAATTCTCCCCAGCCCTCTTTAATGAGAGAACTGGGGAGAATTTTTTATTTGAGCGAATACTTAGGATTATAATATCTCAAACAACTCACCGAGCGTATAAATTGCGGTCTGATTTGATTTTGCAACCCGCTGCATAGCTTTTGCAACTTCATCGGCGTGAATTGGTCGGTAGTTTCGAAGAAAACCTATTCGGTTTATTAAGAACATCACTTTAATAGCGATTTCTTCCATTGGGCGCTTAGGCAATCGATTTCCATAAAGCTGACCCGGACGTAAGATGCTCACGGAATGAAAATTGAGTTGTTGCACTGTTTCATCAAGTTTGCCTTTCATACCCAGGTAAAAATTTCCTGAAGTAGCTTTAGCTCCTGCCGACGAAACAAGAACCAGAGATTTCACACCATTTTCGGAAGCAATTTTGGCCATTTCGTACTGATAGGTAAAATCCACTTTATACTGATTTGCTTTTGAACCTGCTACAGCCAAGGTTGTGCCAAGACACGAAAAAAGCACATCGCCTTGCACCAGTTTTGCCCACTCCACTGGTTGATCAAAATCAACCACATGTTCAGTTAATTTAGCGTGATTTAGTTGCGTGGAACGACGCACAAAAATCAACACAGAACTATATTCTTCGTTCTCAAGCAGCTGTTTTAAAAGTGCTGCACCTACCATTCCGGTTGCTCCAAGTACTATGGCTGTTTTCATTTTCGGGATTTGTATTTTTCGTAAGTTGATAACGTTTTTTCGACATAATTTACCGTGACTCGTCCACGAAAGCGACCGTATTTAACCACTTTATCATTGTAATATTCCGGCTCCGATTTTTTCAGTAAAAATTCTTCTACATGTCCGAACCAAACATCCTTATTTTTACCATACTTTTCGGCTAACGCACGTGCATCTAGTATATGAGCAGGACCCGAATTGTACGAAGCCAAAATAAATTTAATCCGCTCTTGTTTGTTTTCAATTTTCGAAAATGTCAGATTCAAACTCTTGATATACTGTACTCCTGCCTCGATATTTTTTTCAGGATTCATAATATTTTTACGGTTCAATCCGAAATTGGAAGCCGTTCGAGGCATTAACTGCATAATGCCAGCAGCACCCGCCCACGACACGGATGTGGTATCGAAACGCGACTCATGAAATGCTACGGCAGCCAACAATTGCCAATCCCAGTTAATTTCAGGTGCATATTTTTTAAATAAATGGTCGTAAGGCGAAATAGCACCCTTTGGTATTTTAATCTTTTTCTGTGTAAAATACAGACTATTACGAAGGTATTTGTAATTCAAATTTGAAATTAGCAATTCATTATCGGGTGTAGCTCTCCATTGATCGATAGCTTTTCGCAGATTGACCGATTCCTTGCGAACCAGCCAGCCATTGCGCTGATAAAAACCCACTTGTAAGCGGACATCCAATTTTTTATAATAACTTTTATACAAACGAGCCACTTTAATATCGGCCACCGTGTAACCAATTTTCCCAGCAGCAACCTTTTCTATAAGTTCTTCCTGTGTAAGTGAATCTTCGGCTTGTTGTATTTTAAAATTATTTCCGGTTTCTTCGTTGAGCTGTATTAAGCGCTTTTCAAAAGCGGAACCAGGAACTACTGTAATTGTAACATCCTTAATATCAATTGTATTAGTAAATGTTTTTATATTTAATGGTTGTACCAATACCTGATAACTATCGTCGAGTGGTAATACGAAATGAAATTGTTGCTTGAGTGTTTTTGTTTGCTGAAAATTATAAGCAGCAATATCAACAGTACGATTGGCTAACATTTCGGTTAATTCCGTTTCGCTTTCGGCCTCTACAATTTTCAATGTAACTTTAAGGCTATCAGCCAGATTTTGAGCCATTTCGTAATCAAATCCCATCATCTCGTCGCGGTAGTAAAAATACGACACCGGACCGGCAATAGTACCGATGCGCAATGTATCCGTTTTCAGAATGGTTTCGAGATCCACTTCTTCAAGTGAATTGGCATTATCGGATTTACCTGTACATGACAATAGTAAAATGATAATAGTAACTAAAATAAAATAGATGCGATTTTTCAAGTACATTACGTCATTTTAAAGAAACTCAATATTCGCTGTTTTTATTGCCACAGCTGCTTGTAAATGCAAAAAAACCTGCGCTGTAGCCACCACATCTTTCTGACAATAAGTGGCTATGCGTTGTACATTTTTTTCGCCATAATACACCGAAGCTACCTGACTACCATCAATATCGTCCTTCGGTGTAGGAATTCCGAATACGGCGGTTAATAATTTGAGTGAGGTATAATTTTTATAATCGCCAAACTTCCATAGTTCCAAGGTATCGATAAAATTAATTTCCCACGGTTTTTTGCCTGAGATATTCAAAATAGGAGGCAATTTTATTCCATTTATCAACATGCGGCGGCAAATATACGGAATGTCGAACTCTTTAATATTGTGGCCACAAAGTGTATGCTCCTTCGAAGTACAAAATTTATAGATCAATGCCGAAAAATCATCCAGAATCTTTTTTTCGTCGTCGCCGGCAAATGACTTGGTTCTGAAACACATTTCCAACCCTTTGAAATAGATAAAACCAACCGAAATACAAACAATTTTACCAAATTCGGCATAAATGCCTGCGCTATTCGAATAAGCTTCGTCAGCAGTTGTTTCATCGGTATATTTTTCGGGCATCCGTTTCTGTATCAACCGAAACTTATCTTCCCACAAATGAGCCAAATCCTCCGACATTTCGTTTAATGCAGCCGTTTGAGGAACTGTTTCAATGTCCAGAAACATGATTTTTTGTAATTCAGTATTAGTCATTTCGTTTCGTGTTTCGCGTTTCGCGTTTCAAGTTTCGTGTTTCGTGTTTCGTGTTTCGTGTTTCGTGTTTCGAAAAATGGGAGAGTTTTATGATTAAAAATTATTCATTCCTAAGATTTTTCTCGATATAATTGGTTAGTATTTCGATAGCAATATGATTGTTACCACCCTGAGGCACAATAATATCCGCAAAACGCTTGGTGGGTTCAATAAACTGTACGTGCATGGGTTTTACCGTTTGCTCGTAACGTTCCATTACTTTATTTACCGAACGTCCGCGCTCCACAATATCGCGATTAATTACACGAATCAGCCTGTCGTCGGCATCGGCATCAACAAACACTTTCAAATCCATCATTTTGCGCAATTCGGCATTGGTTAACACCAAAATTCCCTCCACAATAATCACATGACATGGCTTAACCGGAATCGTTTCCGTAGCTCGCGTACAAGTAAGGTACGAATAAATGGGTTGTTCGATGGTTTTTCCTTTGCGAAGCTCCTTTAGGTGCTTGGTAAGTAGTTCAAATTCAATAGAATCGGGATGGTCAAAGTTTATTTCTAATCGTTCTTCGAGCGGAAGATGACTACTATCGCGGTAATACGAATCCTGTGGAAGTATAGCTACTTCACCTTCGGGAAGGCGTTCGAGAATTTTACGTACAACAGTCGATTTTCCCGAACCTGTTCCTCCTGCAATGCCAATTATCAACATAAATATTTTTTGTAAAATGATTAGAAACGAGGCATAAAAATAAGTATTTTATTTCGAAATAAGGCATAAAAATACAAATACAGCTTTATATTTAAACAAAAACTGCATTTAAAGCACTTATATTTAAGCATTTACAAATACGAAAAGTTATTTTAAATCAACAATTAATTTCAGGTTTAATTGTCGGCCGGTAAGGTAATTTGGAGTTGCCAATTGTTGACCGTAAATATCGGTAACCCAATAATAAGAATTTACGTTTTTGAAATCGAGCATATTAAACACTTCGAGGTTAATCCAGATATTTTTCACGCCACGCAACCATTTTCGCTCCATCAGTTTGTCTACGCCACTGGCAATCAAGCGCGAAGCTCCTATATCCACTCGACGATAAGGTGTTGCTCTAAATTTGGAACGAAACGCAATATTGCGAGGAGCACCAAAGGGCAATCCGTCCGACCAAATAAACTTCAGTTGCATTTTATATTTCGGATTGTTGGGCAAATAATCCTGAAACATCATCGAAAACGAGTAACGTTGCTCGTTGGGGCGAGGCATCCAGCTTGGATACACTTTTTCGGTCGAGGTTACATTTCCATCGTCGTCGTAATTGTTTTTAAGGTACGAATCGTTTAGCAAATCTTCTTTCGAATCCATAAGCGATAAATTAATCCACGAATCGGTTCCGGGCACCAATTCGCCAAAAAGTTTAAAATCAACTCCAGCTGTATAGGCTTTCGCATCGTTTTCGCCCGAATAGCGAACGCGCACATTATCAACCGAATAGCTTATCACTCTATCGGCCAATTTTAGGTAGGCTTCGGTGGTAAATTTGAATGGTCGTCCCCATGCTCGGAAATGATGGTCGCCGCCCAACACAAACTGCACCGAGCGTTGCGCTTTAATATTTTTATTGAGCGTAATATCCACATTTCCAATAGCATCGGTTAATGTATCGCGAATTTCTTTGTAAAATGGCGCTTGGTAATATACGCCCGTTGCAAAGCGAAAATTGAAATCTTTTTCCCAACTCGGGATAAGCGAAGCTGAAAAACGCGGACTTACAAGCAGCTCGTTGTTGAATGTCCAATAGTTAGCACGCAATCCACCTGTTACCGAAAACGCTGCCCAAGTGGTATTCCATTTGTAAGTATCCTGAAAAAAAGCTGTTGTACGAAACGAAGGCAGGTCTTTTTTTGCTTTCATATTGTAATACAAATCAACTCGTGTATCGTTGAAAGGCAGCGAATAACCCGCAGAATCACGCCATTCCCATTCGTTAATTTTATCCGAAATGTTTTCGAATTGAAGATTCACTCCCCATTTCATTTTGTTTTGTTTGGTATTGAATTCACCATTGTGTGATACATTAGCAACCGTGGCTTTCAGGCGATTGCGAGCATGTTCGTGGTATTTACCAATGCCGAGCGATGCTCCAATTTTATCATCCGGATTTTTAGCATCTGTTTTAACTTCGCTCAAAATATACTCGCCCAAAATATCGAAGGTTTCGTTTTCGTTGGTATGGAATGCCGAAGCTAAAAAACTCAGTTTGGTCTTTTCATTTGCTCTGTAATTGAATGTGAGCGCACCAAATGCTGTGCGAAACAAATCACTTTCTTGCCCTTCGTAATAAATAGTCAGATTACGGGCTGTTTGATAGGTTCCAAAATCGGTTTTACGTTCGGTGGGACGGAAATTGTACTTGTTTTGCGAAAAATTACCCAAAAAAGTTACTTCCCATTTCGGTTTTAGCTGATAGGTAAGATAAGTTTGATAATCGACAAAGGAAGGGTCGTATTCACCTTTGGTTTCCAACGTACCAAGCAAGTAAGCCGATGTTTTGTAGCGAATACCATGCATCTGTGTAAACTTTTTGTTGGCCGAAGCAATAAAGCCTGTTGCGCCCAGCAAACTCATGGAAACCGACGACTCAAATGCTTTTGGTTTTTTGTACTGAATATCGAGTACTGACGACATTTTATCGCCATACATGGCTTCGAAACCGCCAGCCGAAAAACCCACACTCTGCACCATGTCAGGATTGATAAAACTCAAACCTTCCTGTTGTCCGGCACGAATAAGCAACGGTCGATATACCTCAATACCATTGACATACACAATATTTTCGTCGAAATTACCGCCACGCACATTGTATTGCGAGCTCATTTCGTTGTTCTGAGTTACGCCTGTAAATGTAATCAATAGCGACTCGATACCACCCGAAGCATTCGGCATCAATCGGTATTTATTGGGGTCGATATAGTCAATCGACGATGTTTGTCTGCGCTGCGCCACAACATCTAAATCTTTAATTTGCTTTGCTTTGGAAGGTAATTCCACCGAAATTTGAACAACTTTTTGTTTGGGAAGTATTTTATGTCGAATTGTTTCGTAACCTATTAGCGAATAAACAATTGAAATAGAATCTTTTGTATCAATGGATAAATCGTAGTAGCCGTTTTGGTTGGTAGTGGTTCCCGTTCCCGAATTTTCGACATACACATTGGCTAATTCGATTCCACGGTTATTGGTATCGATAACATAGCCATAAATGCGCACTTTGTTTTGCGCAAGCACATTAAAACAAGCAACCAAAATAAATAATATAAGGATACGAAACTTCATAAATAGTTGTTATAGATTATCAACCCCAATTAAACGGTCATTTTAATCATTTATTTTTTAGTTTTCAAAAAAAAAGCCGTAAATCAAACGACCTACGGCGATTATTTTTGATTCAGTACGCAAAAATACAACATTAATTTGAAACAACCTCACCCTAAGAGGCTGTGTCAAAAGAAAAATGAACGCAAATTACGCAAAAAACCGCAAATTTACACAAATCAT
>CAZEEN010000081.1:0-13732 GCA_964511115.1 uncultured Paludibacter sp.
TTCGTTGCGCCTTATAGCTCAGGAAACCCTTGCTGTGGGTCAGGTGCTCGATGCGGTAGAGAAAACACCCATTGCCAATGTTAATATTTGGTTTAAAAACACAGGGATTGGGATTAAAAGTAACGACGAAGGTTTTTTTATGATTCGTAATGCAGGCAGCGAAACTACGCTCGTGTTTTCGTGCGTGGGTTATCGCACAAAAGAGCTGAAATTGCAGTTGGGAAAATCAGTTGGAATTCAAGTTGAATTGCAGCAATCGAACACCGAATTGCAGGAAGTTTTTGTGTTGCCCGGCACCAATCCAGTGTTGGAACTGATGAAGCGGGTGCGAGCTGCCAAAGTCCAAAATAATGCACGTGGAAATTCGCTTTACAAAGCTGAAACACAGGAACAAAGTTTGGCATTGCTGGCCAAAGTAAATCAACGTTCTGTGAATCAGCGTATTTTTGAGCAATTGGCAAAAGGAGCTGTTGATAAAAAGGACAGTCTGCTCACCTTGCCGCTTTTTATGTCGGAACAAAATTATGCAATTTCAGGTAAAAATAAAACGCAAACTTCAAAAAGTATTTTTAATTCCGATGCTCAAAACGAACGTATAATTGAACAGCTTACGGGTAATTTTAGCGCAGATATAAATTTTTACCAATCGGCTATTTCGTTGTTCGATAAGGAGTTTATAAGTCCGCTAGCCGATGCAGGAGCTACTTATTACAATTATTACCTAATAGACAGCCTGAAAACTAGTGCGGGCAAAGAATACAAACTACATTTCCGCACAAAAAACACGAAGAATCTGGCTTTTAACGGTTCTATGTTGATTGATTCGACAACCATGGCTCTGAAATTTATTGAGTTGGAATTGCCTCGACAAGCCAATTTGAATTTTGTGAGAAATATGCATTTAAAGCAACATTTCCGTTTTGAGAATGCTTCGTATTGGTTGCCCGATAGTGGTAGTGTATCGGTAAATATGAATTACAATGCGCTGGCCGACAGCACACAGCCTCGCCCGCTTATTTTTTTGAAGAACAGTTTTGTAACTAAAACGTCCGACTATCAGCCTGCCGAACAAAACTTTGCCGGAAGCAATTTTGAAACGGCTGATTTAAACGATAAACTCCGTCTGCTAAACGAAACACCGATAATGAAAACGGCTCGTTGGTTGGCCGATGTGCTGCTTACAGGCTATATGCAAGTTGGAAAAGTGGATGTTGGCAAAATACAGAATATTGCCCGCATTACCGATGTGGAAGGCTTTCGACTTACTGCACCCTTGCGAACCAACGAAACACTTTGGAAAAATGTAAGTTTGGGCGGTTATGGCGGCTATGGTTTTGGGAACAAAAAGTGGTCGTATTCGGCATTTGGTTTGGCTAAACTGCCTTTTGGAAAGCGAAATATTGTGGGCTTGAGTTATACCGACGACTACCGACGCATTGATTACGATTACAACGACTTCCTACTGCGCGAAAATCCGCTGATTAGTGGTGACGAAGATATTGTAAACACAGTGTTTGCCTTTCGATCGTCGGATAAAGTAAGTAAACGCCACGAATTGGCTGCCTGGCTCAATACCGACCTTAGCGAAGATGTGGAAGTGGGAATGCATTATCGCTCCAATCGGATTTTCTCGGCTCGTGCGTTGCCTTTTACGGTTAGCATTCTGACTTTTGGTGAAATAGCACAGCAGCAACTTACACTCAATGCCCGTTTTTCGTTCGGTGAGCGAGTGTTCAATGACCATTTACAACGCATTTATGCTACTAGCTATAAGCCTGTAATTTACACTTCGCTAAGTGGCGGAAACTATAGGTTTGGGAATCTCTCGGGCAATTATGCAAAACTTACGGCTGCTGTGAAGCAAAGTGTAAAATTCGGTATCGGGCAATGGAATTACGCTATTGAAGGAGGAACGATTTTAGGAAAAGTGCCTTATATATTGCTCGAAACGCCTGCAGGTTCCGAAACGGATGGTTACAAACGCTATCAGTTTACGTGCATGAACTACATGGAATATGCGGCTGACAACTACGTTTCGATGCATAATGAATTGAATTTTAATGGAATAATATTAAATAATATCCCACTCATAAAACACCTAAATCTCCGTGAATTAATGAGTTTCAAACTCTTCTACGGCACTTTAAGCAACAAACATACCCAAGTGCTGGACATACCAAACAGCGTTTATATCACCAACTCTCCTTATATGGAGGTGGGAGTGGGGGTGAGCAATATTTTGCGGCTTTTCACGCTTCAATCCGTGTGGCGACTTACCGACCTGCATCATCCCGGAGTCGACCGCTGGGGATTGCGGGCGAGCATCCGAGTGAGTTTTTGATGTTGTTTTAAAATTTACTTTTGGATAATTTTGGTGCGTTTTTCTACTGCTATTGAAGCCAAAATCGAAATTGTAAGCGCTCCGATAATTACACCCAGCGATACAAAATTGCTGATATGAAAATCGTAGCTCATTTCTTTGGAAAACTCGTTGACACACATTTTTACACCAATAAAAGAAAGAATAAAGGCAAGTGCATATTTCAGATAGCGGAAGAAACCCATTACACCGTTGAGTGCAAAGTAAAGCGAACGTAAGCCCAAAATAGCAAATATATTGGAAGTAAATACGATAAACACATCGCTGGTTACTGAAAGTACCGCAGGTATGGAATCGACTGCAAAAATAACATCCGATGCTTCGATTAATAACAAAGCTATAAAAAGCGGTGTGGCATGCAATATATTGTTTTTACGAATAAAAAATTTATGTCCAACAATTTCATTGGTTACGGGCATAATTTTGCGAAATAACCGAATTACAATATTTTTATTGGGGTCAAATTCGTTGTCGTCTTTTTCGAAAAGCATGTGAATACCAGTGTAGATAAGAAAACCTCCGAAAACAAACATAATCCAGGCAAACTTAGTGATAAGCGCAACACCAGCAAAAATAAAGATAGCACGCATGACAAGTGCACCTAAAATACCCCAAAACAAAATACGGTGCTGAAGTTCGGGTTTAATTTTAAAGAAACCAAAAATCAATATAAATACAAACAAGTTGTCGACACTAAGCGATTTTTCGAGCAAATAAGCTGTAAAAAAGTCGAAAGCTACCTGTTTGCCACCGTAAAAATAAACACCAACATTGAAAATCAATGCCAAAGCAATCCAGAATGCACTCCAAAGCAATGCTTCTTTTACTTTAACAACCGTATCTTTTTTGTGAAACACAAATAAATCGAGCGCTAACATTACCAAGATAAACACAATAAAAGCAGCCCAGAAAAAACCATTTACTTCCATTAGAAATTGAATTTTATTTAATTTTTTTTTAATGCGAGTGCAAAATTACTCAATTTTACCCGACAATTTATTATTAATACAAAAGCATTTACCAATTATTAGCAATATTTCGAAACACAAAACTTCTAATTCGGTAAAAAATACTACTTTTGTATTGAAATCACACATATTTGTAAGCTTCGTATCCAACAATAAAAGAATTAGATTTGTTCGGGAAATATATAAGCTCGCTACCTTATTTTTTTAACCAATAAATAATACGTCAATGCCATATACGCAAAAAAAAACATGGATTTTTTACAGCACAATACTGATTGCTTTTGTGGTATTAAGCTATATTTTGTTTCAGAACGCCAATAAGTTTGATTCTTATTCTGCGCGTCAATTAACCGAAACAGCAGCTAATTCTAACGCATTCCAAAGCTTTGTAAGTTCGGTTTTACACAATTTGGGCGAACCTGCCGCAATGCTCTTATTACAAATACTCTCCATCCTTATTGTTTCTCGTATTTTTGGATTTGTGTTTGTGAAACTGGGACAGCCAACAGTTATTGGCGAAATTCTTGCAGGGATAGTGTTAGGCCCATCACTTTTAGGCTATTTTTTTCCCGAAACATACAGTTTTCTATTTGCCCCCGATTCACTCTCCAATATATATATTATTAGTCAGGTTGGTTTGGTGCTTTTTATGTTTACGGTAGGTATGGAGCTCGATTTGGGTATGTTAAAAAACAAAATGGGTGTAACTTTTGTAATAAGCCATTCCAGCATAATTATACCATATCTTCTTGGAATGGTGCTAGCCTATTTTATTTATCAGGATTATGCTGCCGGACATACCGATTTTCTTTCGTTCGCATTATTTATAGGCATCTCAATGAGTATTACCGCCTTCCCTGTATTGGCACGAATAGTTCAAGAAAAAGGCTTGCAGCAATCACATTTAGGTGCAATTTCCATAGCAAGTGCCGCCAACGATGATATTACCGCATGGTGTTTGTTAGCAGCGGTTACTGCCATTGCTAAAACCGGAAGTTTTGCGAGTTCAATTTATACCATTTTATTTTCAATTGTTTATGTTGTAATTATGTTAGCTGTTGTTCGCCCGTTTTTAAAACGATTAGGTGAAATATATAAAAATAGGGAAGTTGTAAATAGAAGCATCTTTGCGTTCTTTTTATTAATTCTTATTTTATCGGCATTTACAACAGAATTAATTGGTATTCATGCTTTGTTTGGCGCATTTTTGGCAGGTGTTATTATGCCGCCACTTCCATCGTTCCGAAAACTTATTGTTGATAAAATTGAAGATGTTTCGCTTACCATGTTTCTACCTTTATTCTTTGTTTATACTGGTTTAAGAACAGATATAGGGGTGTTGGATTCAGCTGAAATGTGGATTCTTTGTTTGATTGTGATTGGAGTTGCCATTACAGGAAAGTTCGTTGGCGGTGCCTTTACAGCTAAAATTCTTGGCGAAAATTGGAAAGACAGTTTGAGCATTGGTATTTTGATGAATACGCGTGGATTGATGGAACTTATCGTATTGAATATTGGCTACGAAATGGGCGTTTTGCCGAAACCAATATTTGTTATGTTGGTGATAATGGCACTGGTAACTACCTTTATGACCACACCAATTTTATCGTTGATTGATAAAATATTTCCCGAAAAACGTATTGCCGAAGAGTTTGAACGTCAGCAAGCATTGGGCGTTTTCAAAGTTCTTGTTGCATTGGGAAATCCTGAAAATGGAAAAACGCTGCTTAATATAGCCAAAACCGTGTTGGATGGTTCAAAAAATAGCTTGGCTGTAAATGTCCTTCACATTACTCCCGGCACCGATGTTAATCCGCTTTACAGCAATCAGTATTCCACCGAAAGTTTTAAACTGATAAGCGACGAAGCCGAGAAATTAAATATCCCGATTGAGACAGATTATAAAATTAATGATAATATCGAGGGTTGTATTGTTCGAACTACCAATACTAATAATTACGACTTTTTGTTGGTTGGTGCCGGTGTTTCGCTATCGGGAATTCCATTTTTTAAAGAGCGTAAAATTTTCACAAAGAGCACTTGGTTGAATAGTGCTTTGAACCGTATAAACAAAACACAGGCAATTTTTTACCCTGGCTCGCTAATAAAGGATAAAACACGGTATTTTATCGAAAATAGTCGTTGTAGTGTGGGCGTTTTTGTAAATCGCGGTTATACAAAAATTACTACTACCATGGTACTTTTGCAAAACGAAAACGATGGATTCCTTATTCGTTATGCCCGCAGGTTGATGCGTAACAATGCCGAAGTAAGCATTTTTGTAATCGATGTAAATAATGTATTGACAAAAAACGGAGCTATTCGCTCGGATTTGGATGAGTTGCAAAAGAACTACATTAACCGCGTAAAAGTAATTAAAAGTTCCAAAAACAATGCTTCCATCATTTCTCGTTTTAGCTTTATGCTTGTAAGTTATCAGGCTTGGAACGCACTCTCAAATTCCGAAAACAAGGACCTTACTGCTATTCCGTCCACCCTCATTATCAACAAAAAAGCAAGCCGATTTAGTGGCAAACAAACTAATTTGATGCTTTTTGATGATGATATAAATGCGTAAAAAATATTAGTAAAAAAGAACCACATTTTCCACCACCCGCTTCACCTCCTGCCTGAAATACCATAACAATTCTGATAATTTGCTATGCCCAAAAAAAGCATAGAGTGTCAAAAAAAAGCGGTATGTATTTCGTTAAAGAAATTCATACCGCTTTTGAAAGTTATTTTTGCAATGTTTTATTTTGCAGTTATTTGAATATCAAGAATAAAAATATTATCTATTGCTTTGTCGCCCAAATTATCAAAGAATGAGTTTGAACCGTAGCGCACGTCAAATTTCGAGCGGTCGACTTTCAGTTGTGTTTTGTAAACATTATTTTGTTTTGTCACCTCAAAATTAATGGGTTCGGTTTTGCCTTTAATGGTCAATTTACCCGAAACGTTGGCTTTTCCATTGTTGAATTTGCCAGCTTTTGTAATCGCAAAAGTAGCTGTTGGAAATTTTTCTACTCCAAAAAAGTCATCCGAATTTAGGTGGTCAACTAATTTTTTGTTGTAAGTTTCGTTGTCAATATCCGCACAAGTGATTGATTTCATATCAATTACAACATTGCCTTTTACGATATTTCCGGCTTTCAATTCCAGCGTACCACTTTTTACTTTGATTTCGCCGTTGTGAGCGCCGCCAATTTTATTACCTGTCCATTTTACAACCGCATCCGATGGTTTAATGTCAATTTTTTGTGCTGTTAATGCAAAAGTACCTGCGACTAAAAGCAATGCTATCATTTTTACTGTTTTCATAAATCTAATTTTTTTTTTTAATTGTTTTCGTTTAATTGTATGTTACAACATATAAACGGCAATTCAAATCCAATTGTTGGAAAGATTTTATGAATAAAGTGATAGTTTTTTTCTATAACACACAGTGAGCGGGTAACTACAAGTCACCCGCTCACCTTATTTGCATCAAGACATCTTCACATCAACTCATCATCACATTAGTTTCATTTCCCTCTGATAATCCGCCTTATATCATTCAATTTATTAAGTGCTTCAACGGGAGTAAGGTTATTAATATCTAGGTTCTTAATCTCGTCGCGGATTTGTTCAAGCACAGGGTCGTCGAGTTGGAAGAAACTGAGTTGTAAGCCTTCGCGGTGTTCGGCAATTTCGCCAATGGGTTTCGAAACGCCTGTTTGGCGATTTTCCGATTCTAAATCTTTTAGAATTTGCTCCGAACGTTTCACAATGCTTTGCGGCATACCGGCCATTTTGGCCACGTGAATACCAAAGCTGTGTTCGCTGCCACCTTTCACTAATTTACGGAGGAAAATCACTTTTTTATCTACTTCTTTCACCGATACATTGTAGTTTTTGATGCGGTGAAACGATTTTTCCATCTCGTTCAACTCGTGGTAATGCGTGGCAAAAAGCGTTTTGGCTTTGCAGCTCGGATGCTCGTGAATGTATTCCACAATAGCCCAAGCAATAGAAATACCATCGTAAGTACTCGTACCTCGTCCAAGCTCATCAAACAAAATCAAACTGCGGTTCGAAAGGTTATTCATAATGCTGGCTGCTTCGTTCATTTCCACCATAAAGGTCGATTCTCCCTGCGAAATGTTATCGCTTGCTCCTACTCGGGTAAAAATCTTATCTACCACGCCAATGCGGGCACTTTCCACAGGAACAAAACAACCGATTTGCGCCATAAGTGTAATGAGTGCTGTTTGGCGTAACAAAGCCGACTTACCAGCCATATTCGGACCGGTAATAATAATAATTTGCTGCGTTTCGCTATCAAGATACACATCGTTGGCAATGTATTTTTCGCCTACGGGCAATTGTTTTTCGATAACCGGGTGGCGTCCTTGTTTTATATCCAACACGTCATTATCCAATACTTCGGGACGCACGTATTTATTTTCGGCCGACACTTTGGTGAACGACAACAAACAATCGAGTTGTGCTATCAAATTCGAATTTAGCTGAATAGCTGTAATATATTCGCTCAACGCAATAACCAGTTCGCTAAACAAGCGGGTTTCGATGGCCAGAATTTTTTCCTCAGCACCTAGGATTTTCTCTTCGTACACCTTCAATTCTTGCGTAATATAGCGCTCAGCATTCACCAAGGTTTGTTTGCGAATCCAGGTTTCGGGCACTTTATCTTTATGCGCATTACGTACTTCGATGTAATAACCAAATACATTGTTGAAGTGAATTTTCAAACTTGGAATGCCTGTGGCTTCACTTTCGCGCTCTTGTATGCGTTGCAAAAATTCTTTGCCCGAATGTGCCAAACTACGCAATTCGTCCAAATCCGCATCGATACCATGACGAATAATATTCCCTCTGTTTATGAGTATCGGCGGGTCGTTATTGATTTCTTTTTCAATTTTATCAGAAATAATATGGCAGGCATTTAGTTGGTCGGCAATGCGTTGTAACGTCACATTATCAGTTTCGGCACAAGCGGCTTTTATGGGTTCAATAGCTTTCAATGCCACTTTGAGCTGCACAACCTCGCGTGGGTTGATGCGCCCAACCGCTACTTTGGAAATAATACGTTCTAAATCGCCAATCAGTGCTATATTTTGCTCCAGCAATTCCTTTAATTCCGGATTTTTGAAGAAAAACTCCACCACACTCAGTCGTTCGTCGATTGGTTTTACATCTTTCAGCGGAAAAGCAATCCAACGTTTCAGCAGGCGAGCACCCATGGGGCTAATGGTTTTATCCAAAATATCAACCAATGTTTTCGCACCTTCGTTTATTGAACCATACAATTCCAAATTGCGCACTGTAAAGCGGTCGAGCCACACGTAACGGTCTTCCTCGATTCGCGAAAGTTGGGTGATATGCCCTGTTTGTTGATGATGCGTTAAATCTAAATAATGTAAAATAGAACCAGCAGCAACAACCCCATTTGGCAAATTATCAACGCCAAAGCCTTTTAGGTTTTTGGTTTCGAAATGTTTCAGCAGACGTTCATTTGCCGATTCGGGCGTATAAGCCCAATCTTCGAGTGCATAGGTAAAAAATTTAGTGCCAAACTGATTTTCAAAATCTTTGCGTTTTGAGCGGTCGAAAAGTACTTCTTTCGGACTGAAACTATTCAGCAATTTATCCACATATTCGCTCGTTCCTTCGGCCACTAAAAATTCGCCGGTCGAAATATCCAAAAACGAAACACCTACACGTGTTTTGTTCATATAAACGCTCGCCAAAAAGTTGTTTTCTTTGTGGTTAAGCGTTGTGTCGCTGTACGAAACGCCGGGCGTAACCAATTCAGTAACACCGCGTTTTACGAGTTTTTTCGTCAGTTTTGGGTCTTCGAGTTGGTCGCAAATAGCAACGCGCTTTCCTGCACGAACCAATTTAGGAAGATATGTATCGAGTGCGTGATGCGGAAAACCGGCTAATTCCACCGTTTTGGCAGAGCCATTGGCACGACGCGTTAGGGTAATTCCAAGAATTTCGGAAGCTTCGATAGCATCCTGCGAGAAAGTTTCGTAAAAATCGCCGCAACGGAACAGCAATATCGCATCTGGGTGTTTTGCCTTGATTTCGAAAAATTGCTTCATTAACGGGGTTTCTACTATATCGTTTGCCATTCTTTTTTGTTATTTAGCCCTGCGGGCGTTATTTAGCTTCGCTGTTATTTACTTCGTGTTATTCGCCTTTGGCGTTATTTAGCTACGCGTTATTTGCCATTGGCGTTATTAGGCTTCGCCGTTATTTACTTCGTGTTATGTGTGCTTTGCACGTTATTTAATAACGCCCGCAGGGCTAATAACAATTTAATAACAATAAATAACGCGTAGCTAATAACAATTAATAACGCGAAGCAAATAACTATATATTTAAAGTGTTAATCGCCTCAGTCATTTTTGACCAAGCGTATTTTTGCTTTTCAATTTTAATATTTTGTACAAATTCGTCGGAACGTTTATTGGTGAAAAAGTCGAACAAGGAATTTGCAATCTGAATAGGTTCTACATCCACTACGTAACCCACTTTGCCGTGTGGAACAATTTCGGCTAAACCACCTACGTTGGTAACCAACATCGGCTTTTCGAAATGGTAAGCAATCTGACTTACACCACTTTGTGTGGCGCTTCGATAAGGCTGTGCCACTATGTCGGCTATGCTAAAGTAATTTCGAACTTCGTTGTCGGGGATAAAAATGGTGCGAAGCTCCACATGACTTTCGAGTTTCAGTTTGTAAATTAGTTGCATATAAGGTTCTGGGTTTTCGTAAAATTCGCCCGCAACAATCAGTTTCAGCGGAAATTCGCGCAAGCGCTTATCTGCAAAGGCTTCGAGTAGTAAATCGAGCCCTTTATATTCCCGAATAAATCCAAAAAACAGAATATAGGATATTTTTTCGTGCAAGCCAAGTTTCATGGCTGCATTCGCTTTTTCGAGCGGGTCGCCGTAATGATCGTAAATGGGGTGAGGCGAAACCGCAATTGGTTTATTTGTTTTGTCAAATTGCTTGATATCAGCAACCACCGAATCGGCCATTGCCACAAAACCATCCATAGCGCTCACAAAATACTTCGGCAAAACAGTATCAAGAATAGTTGGCTCGTGCGGAATCATATTGTGAATCAGCCCAATAGTCTTCGTATTTTCGTTTCGCACCATGCGGGCAATAGTTCCAAAACATGGCGCCATAAATGCCATCCAATAACAAAAAATCACTTTGTCGGCTTTTTTCTTTTTAATTTCCCGTCCGGCTTTTATCCATGTAAGCGGATTCATCGAATTGATGATTCGGGTAATTTTCAAATCCGTAGGTTGCACTTCATCCGAAAATTGAGTTTTTCCCGGGAATAATATTTTTGGGTATTGAACCGTAAATGTAACTATTTCAACCTCATGCCCTTCGCTCACAAACTGACGTGCCAACCGCTCATTATAAGCCGCCAAACCTCCTCTGAAAGGATACGCAGTTCCAACTAGAATAATCCTCATATTAAATCACTGTATTTCAACTGTAAAATTCTAAAAACTGTATCAACAATCAGTGTCCTAATGTCCTTATTGATACAATTTGCAAATGTACAAAAAAAACAGTTTACTTGGGAAAAGGTTTTAATGTAAAAAATTATTTTAATATAATTCATTACTAATGAATGAATATGTTTGTTAGTAATGAATATAAGTGTATATTTGCACTGGAAATATAAAATTCATTCGTATGATACAAGAACAAATAATAAGACAAACGATAGATATTCAACAAAGTAATAATTTATTGAAAAATGATATTATCCCTCGAGACTACTTTAATGAGTATAGAATAACTGATAATTTTGCATTGATTATAGCCGGAGTACGTCGTTGTGGGAAAAGTACAGTTCTAATCTACTGGCAAAATCTATTAAATAAAACGAATATTTTATATCTTAATTTCGACAATTCAAAGTTGTTTGATTTTGAAATATCTGATTTCCGATTGTTAGATAAAATTATAAATGAACATGGAACAAAAATATTGTTTTTCGACGAGATACAGGTTGTGATTGGTTGGGAAGTATATGTGCGCGAAAAATTAGACGAAGGATTTCAGGTGATAATAACCGGGTCAAATGCATCATTGTTAAGCAAGGAATTGGGGACTAAACTAACTGGTAGGCACATATCAAAAGAGCTTTTCCCATTTTCGTATACTGAGTTTCTGCAATTTATGCATTTTGAGAATAACGAAACAAGTTTTGAAAAGTATTTGAAAACTGGTGGATTCCCAGAGTATTTGAAAACTCAGGATTCTGTTGTTATTGAGTCATTGTTCGACGATATAATTTACCGCGATATTGCAGTACGGTATGGAATACGTGATGTGCATTCATTCAAAAAACTGGCTGTTTATTTGTTGACAAATATTGGCAGTCCTGTTTCGGCAAATAATCTTAAACAAATTTTATCGGTAAAAAGTACTACGACTATTTTGGAGTATTTTTCATTTCTCGAAAATTCTTATTTGGTTTTTTTTGTGCCGGTGTTTTCTTATTCGCAAAAAGTGCAATTAATTACACCGCGTAAAGTATATGCTATCGACACAGGATTAGCAGATATTATTGGAACAACATTTACAAAAAATAATGGACGTAAACTCGAGAATATCATTTTTCTACATTTGCGTCGCAAACACAAGGAGATTTATTATTTTAGTAACAAAAAGGTCGAATGTGATTTTGTAGTTGTAGAAAACAGAAAAGTAACGGAAATTATTCAGGTTTGTTACGAACTTACACACGACAATCAAGCGAGGGAATTTAATGGACTAAATGCTGCAATTGATGCATTAAAACCTGACAAAGCCTACATTATTACTTTTAATCAAAGCGATAGCTATATCTACAATAATTCGATTGTTGAAATCATTCCTTTTTATAAGCTATTTTAGTTTTTAAGTTAACAATGAAGCACAATTAAACGTTGACTTCCATCCTTATTTATTACTAAAAAAAAGTGAGAGTACGACCTCAAATCATACTCTCACCAACTATTTCTTATCTTACTATAAACTATTTACTACAAACTATAAACTAATCTTAATATCTGTAATGTTCCGGTTTGTACGGTCCGTTCTGATTTACACCAATATAAGCAGCTTGGTCGGGAGTCAGCACGGTAAGTTTTACGCCCAATTGTTCGAGGTGCAGGCGTGCTACTTCTTCGTCCAAATGCTTTGGCAAGCGATACACATCCACTGCATAATCTTTGGTGTACAACTCAATTTGTGCCAATGTTTGGTTGGTAAACGAGTTACTCATTACAAACGATGGGTGACCGGTAGCACAACCCAAATTCACCAAACGACCATCGGCCAACAATAAAACGCAATGTCCATCGGGGAAAATATATTTATCAACCTGCGGTTTAATATTAACACATTCCACGCCCGGGAATTGTTTTAGTTTTTCCACCTGAATTTCGTTGTCGAAGTGACCAATATTACAAATAATGGCAGCATCTTTCATTTTTTCGATATGCTCAATGCGGATAATGTCTTTGTTTCCGGTTGTGGTAACGAAGATATTTCCTTCGGCCAACGCATCTTCAATGGTTGTAACTTGGAAACCTTCCATCGAAGCCTGTAGCGCACAAATTGGGTCAATTTCGGTAACAATTACACGAGCACCGTAAGCCAACATCGAGCGGGCACAACCTTTTCCTACATCACCATAACCACACACTACCACCACTTTACCAGCTAGCATAATGTCGGTAGCACGTTTAATTCCGTCGGCCAACGATTCGCGACAGCCGTACAAGTTATCGAATTTCGATTTTGTAACCGAGTCGTTTACGTTAAATGCAGGGAACAACAGCGAGCCTTCTTCCAACATTTGGTACAAACGGTGAACGCCCGTAGTTGTCTCTTCCGAGACACCACGAATTCCCGGAATCATGCGTCCCCAAATACTGCTATCTTCTTTTAAAACATCTTTCAGAATGGCATTTAACAAGCGTTCGTCATCTGTTCCAACTACTTTGTCGAGCACTGTTGTATCTTTTTCGGCAGCTCCGCCCACATGAATCATCATAGTAGCATCGCCACCATCGTCTACAATCACAGTTGGGCCTTTGTGTCCATCAAAAGTCAGCGCTTGAAGCGTACACCACCAATACTCTTCCAACGATTCGCCTTTCCAAGCAAATACCGGCACACCGGCAGCAGCAATAGCCGCAGCAGCATGGTCTTGCGTAGAGTAAATATTACAACTACACCAGCGCACTTCGGCACCCAGTTCAACAAGGGTTTCGATTAATACGGCAGTTTGAATTGTCATGTGCAACGAACCCATAATGCGAGCACCCGCAAGCGGTTTCGATTGTCCGTATTTGG
>CAZEEN010000082.1:0-13582 GCA_964511115.1 uncultured Paludibacter sp.
TTTTCTTGAAAATGAGGTGATGTTTGGTCATAAAAGCCTTGGTAAGCACACAATTGTCGGCATAAATCACGTATTGTTCGGCTTTGATTTTTATACTTGCTAAAAATTCGTGATTCAATGTCGTAATTTCGTCTTTCAGGTAATGAAAATAATAAGCAGTATCGTTTAAAACGCCTAAAAATGATGAATTACGCTCTTTTTCCTCTCCTTTGGAGAGGGTTAGGGAGAGGTCGGGAGAAGACGTTTCGCTGTACCAAATATAATTTCTGATTTTTTCAATTTCAATCGTTTCGTTCAAATTACCATCGTCCAAAAACAAAGGTTCACCCAGTTCGTAATAATCGAAACTGCCGCCCGTACCTTCTTTGTCACCATAACCATTCATTACCCGCTTAACGCGTTCTGCTGTAATGCCTTCGGCATACTCTTCCATTTCTACCAAAATAAACTTGCGATTGCCACCGTCTTGTTTATTTAAGTTTAATACGGCGTGAGCTGTTGTGCCTGAACCGGCAAAGGAATCGAGGATTATGGAGTTTTTGTTGGTAGAAATTTTAATTACTCTTTCAATAAGACCAACAGGTTTTGGTGTGTCAAAAGGTACATTATTTTCAAATACCAATTTTAATAGTGAATTCGCATCTCTTGTAGTTCCAACATCATTTCCAAACCAAATACTTTCAACAACTCTACCTTGCTGTTCTTTCAAGTAAATTTTTCTAATTATTCTTGATTCATCTTTACTGAAAACAATCTCACCTGTAAATATCTTTTCCTTTAATAGACTTTCGCTCCATCTCCAACCCTTTTCAGGTGGAAAAATTATTTTTCCCGTTGGAGTTGAAATATTAAATTTTAAATTTTCTCTAAAATTTGGACTTCTAACATCTCCAGAGCGCCAATCTCCTTTTGGGTCATTATCAGGATTACTGTATGCAACATTATGTTCGGTTGTTCTATCAATTCTGCCGATTAAGAAATTTGATTTTGAAAAAATAAATGTATGGTTATGGTGTAATGAAATACTTTTAGAATCGTTTTTCCCTTGTATACTATGTTGCCAAATAATATCACCAACAAAATTCCCTCCACCAAAAATCTCATCACAAATTAATTTTAGATTCGCTTGTTCGTTATCATCAATCGAGATAAATATTGCTCCATCGTTTGCTAATAGTTTATGCAACAGCTTTAAACGAGGATACATCATGCACAACCATTTATCGTGACGCGTGAGGTCTTCGGCTTCTTTGCCAACTACTTGCCCGAGCCATTTTCGCATTTTGGGGTCGTTTACATTATCGTTGTACACCCAGCCTTCGTTGCCGGTGTTGTATGGTGGGTCGATGTAAATGCAGTTGATGCGCCCTTCGTATTCGGGCAGTAAAGCTTTGAGCGCATCGAGGTTGTCGCCGTGAATTATCTTATTGCCATCTTCGCAAACCTCCCCTTTAGGGGTTGGGGGTTCTGAATACTTATGTTCAAGTACTCTAAACGGTACATTGATATGATGATTGATAACTTTGTCTTTTCCTATCCAGTGTAATGTGGGCATGTTGGCTTTTGTGTTTTTATTGCCATTGGTCACGGATAAGAGGAAAGTGCCAGATGCAAAAAGCGCGGACAAAATCCTTATCCGCACCCAATGCCCCTCAGAAAGGCACATGCAAAACGATAAGTCAAAAGCCCACGCCATTTGACGTGAGCATTCGCTCTTTGAATCTGTTTTGCATGTTCGCTTTATGAAATTTCTGAGGTTTCTGGGTGCGCGAACAATAGCAGAATGCTATTTAAATATTATGTTTTGAAAAATTCGGTTTTTGTCATAATGCAATGGGGTGTGCCCATTGTCGAAATCTTTTGTTATTTAAGAAAATATATTCTGTCAATTTAATACACTTCGTACAAACTCATCAGCTTGTTTCTGACTGATTTTCTTTTGTTTAAGGTATTCAGGTATGCCTCCCTCTTGCAGGAAATTCGCCAAAGTTTCAATTTTTGATAAGTTTGGCGAAAATGTATTTGTAAAATCGTAATATTCAGTAAATTGAAGTGGAAGAATCGAAATTTCAATGTATCGTCCTGTCAATAGTGTTGCCAACTCACCCGAAAGTAGATAGGCATTAGATCCTGTGATATAAACATCACAATTTTTTTTTATAAACAAACTATCCACTAAGCGTTGAAAATCGGTAACGGTTTGTACTTCGTCAAGAAAAATATAGTTCATTTTGTCGGGCACAAGATTGTTTTTAATGTGCGTGTGAACTTGAAATATATCACCAATAGCAATTGTGTCTAAGTCTTCAAAATTCAGAAATTGAATCTGTAAAGAATCAACGCCGTTTAGCAACAACTCATTGGCAAACATCTGTAAAAGAGTGGATTTTCCACAACGCCTTACCCCTGAAATTACCTTTATAAAATTTTGGTCTTTCAGGTTGCGTAGCATTTGCATGTATTGTTTGCGCTCAATAAGATTATTTTGCATTATAAGTTAACCTTAATCAAATTATTTTTTCCTTTTGCAAAGATAGAAAATTTTGTTGTAATCCTACGGCTTTTGTAATGTCTCATTTCGAAAATAAACGGGCTGTTTCGATTGAAACAGCCCGTTTAGACTAAACGAAATCAACAAATTACTACTAAATAAACCAGTGAGAGTGAATTCATTTAATTTCTATGCTAACCCATCTACTTGCTTAAATGGATTTGTTGATTTGAAATCTAACATCGATTCGCCAGGACCACTTGCGGGTAAAGAGGCTAAGGCAAGTGAGATTTCGTTATCCAAATCTACTTTCTCGATTGCGGGTGCAAAATATGATTTTAAAGGATAAATCAGTTTGAACGAGTTTTACGATTTTTTCATTACTTTTGCAGCCTAAAATCATTTTACAACAATAATAAATGCAGGTTTACAACTATCCGCCTCGTGAACAATGGGCTGAACTACTCGCGCGTCCGGTTTTTGACAGTACACAACTGTTCGAAACGGTGCAGCAGGTACTCGACGATGTAAAAAAGAACGGCGACAAAGCGGTGCGAACTTACACGGCAAAATTTGATAAAGTAACGCTCGAAACATTCGAAGTTACAAAGGAAGAAAAGGACGAAGCCGAAAATCTAGTTTCGAAGCAACTGAAACAGGCTATCGAAATGGCGCGACGTAATATTTGGAAATTTCATGTAGAGCAACAACACGATTTACCCGAAATTCAGACTTCGCCAGGTGTGCTTTGCTGGCAAAAAGCAGTAGCCATCGAAAAGGTTGGATTGTATGTTCCGGGTGGTACTGCGCCGCTATTTTCGACTGTATTGATGTTGGGAATTCCTGCCGCCATAGCCGAATGTAAGGAAATTATACTTTGTACGCCTCCCAATGCCGAAGGAAAAGTGCATCCGGCTGTATTGTATGCTGCAAAAATTGCCGGAGTTCATCGCATTTTCAAAATTGGTGGCACACAAGCAATTGCCGCCATGGCTTATGGAACGGAATCTGTACCTAAAGTATATAAAATTTTTGGTCCGGGTAATCAATATGTTACCGCTGCCAAGCAGTTGGTTTCGTTGCGCGATGTGGCTATCGATATGCCTGCAGGACCGTCGGAAGTAGAAGTGTTGGCCGACGATACCGCTAATCCGGCTTATGTGGCTGCCGATTTACTCTCGCAAGCCGAACATGGCGCCGATAGTCAGTCGATACTAATTACGATTGACGAAAGTTTGGTAGAAAAAGTGCAGGAGCAAATTGAATTGCAACTACAAGCACTTCCACGCAAGGAAATTGCACTGAAAGCATTGGCAAACAGCAAAATAATTGTGGTTAAAACACTCGAAGAAGCTGTGGAAATGACCAACGAATATGCGCCGGAACATTTGATAATTTCAACACATTATCACAATGGTGTGGCGGCCAATATTACCAATGCAGGTTCGGTCTTTTTGGGAAATTATAGCCCCGAAAGTGCTGGTGATTATGCTTCGGGAACAAATCACACGCTTCCAACAAATGGGTACGCAAAGGCTTATAGTGGTGTAAATCTGGATAGTTTTGTACGTAAAATTACTTTCCAGCAACTGTCAAAAGAAGGGCTCACAAACCTCAGCAATGCTATTATACTAATGGCCGAAAACGAAGAATTACAGGCACATAGCAATGCTGTGAAAATTCGTATTGAAAATGAGCAACAGGAACGAGTAAAAGCGGAGCGGAGATAAATAATTATTTCATGTTTCGCGTTTTGCGTTTCACGTTAAAAAATACAGAAAACACGAAACAAGGAACACGAAACGAGAAACGAAAAATATGATTAACGAATTATTGCGCGAAAACATTAAAAACATGCAGCCTTACTCTTGCGCACGCGATGAGTTTAAAGGCGAAGCTTCGGTGTATTTGGATGCAAACGAAAATCCATACAACGGCCCCTACAACCGTTATCCCGACCCCTTGCAGTTGGAAGTGAAAAAGGCTATTTCGAAAGTGAAAAATGTGCCCGTGGCGAATATCTTTCTGGGGAACGGTAGCGACGAACCTATTGATTTGTTGTATCGTGCTTTTTGCGAACCTCGCCGCGACAATGTAGTAGCCATTGAACCTACTTATGGCATGTACAAAGTGTGCGCAGCTGTTAACGATGTGGAATATCGCAAAGTGCTGTTGAATGATAAATTTGATATTGAGGCATTCAAATTGATTGACTCGGCCAACTTGAATACGAAAATTATTTGGTTGTGTTCGCCCAATAATCCTACTGGAAATAGCCTGAATGCCGATGAAATTCTGAAAGTATTGCAATGGTTCAGAGGAATTGTGGTGGTGGATGAAGCTTATATCGATTTTTCGTCAAAACAAAGTTTTACGTCTTACATTGCACAATATCCCAATTTAGTAGTACTGCAAACACTCTCCAAAGCATGGGGAAATGCCGCTATTCGTCTTGGAATGGCTTTTGCATCGGTAGAAGTGATTGACGTGCTGAATAAAATTAAATACCCTTACAACATTAATATCCTCACGCAAGAGCATGCCAAAAAGGTGTTGTCGAACGCAGCGCAAACAGCCAAATGGGTCGAAACAATTATTGCCGAACGCAAGCAACTGATTAAAAAACTCAAAGAACTGGATTTGGTAAAACACATCTACCCTACCGATGCCAACTTTGTATTGGTAAAAGTGGATAATGCCAACATCACCTATAACTGGCTGGTAAACAAAGGCATTATTGTTCGCAACCGCAGTTCTGTATCGCTTTGTGGCAACAGCCTGCGCATAACAGTAGGCACACCTACCGAAACCGACGAATTAATTGCTGCACTGAAAGAATTTGGGGCGGTGTTTAAATAGACTTGCTATTTTTGCCATACCCAAACAACTTATTGTTGCGAATGGTAGTAAATACTTTTTCGGGTAAATAGTTTTTGAGCTTTTCGTCGGCGTTTTCAATCAGCTCGGTAATGTATGCCGAAGTTACTTCCAGGTGGTTAGAAGGGATTCCTTTGAGAATGAGTATCTTTTTTGTTTCTATTAAATATTGCCAAAGCAGTTTATTTTCGTTGCTGAAGTGTGCATCTTCGGGATAAATTACTTCGCCTGTATTCATGTCGGTGTAGGGATAAAGATACATTTTCACGTTGTTCTGAAAGAGCGTACCCATAGCTTCGAGCAGGCCGCCACGCAGGTCGGTGTACTGACTACTATCCAATATTTTGTCGAAAGTTGGTAAACCTACTACTATGCGTAGTTTAATCATTTTAAATTGCGCAAAATAATCCACCAGTTTAAAATAGCGGTAAAAGTTGGATACCATTACGTTTTGACCCACCGCATTGAGCATTTCTACTCGGTTCAGGAAGTCTTTCTCGTCCAATTTTTCGTCGAGCATCAGGTATTTAAGCGATATTTCGCAAAATGCAATGGTATTGTCGGGCTTGTAATCTTCGTCGCGTTTAAAAATGGACAGACTATCGTCGATAAATTCCAATCCGAGGTTATTTATCGGGCGGAAAAAACCACGCATCAACAGCACATTTTTTTTGTAAAGCATATCGCTTGGCTGCTGTATATGTCCCGATTGGTCGAACATAATGGCCGGAGTCATATTATTTCGCACCAACATTAGGTTTAGCAACCGATTATCGCACCAATTAAAATCGGGACCTTCCACCCAAAAATAATCCACTTCCACGCGTTCGGTATCCAAATTGTCGAGCAGCGAGAGCAGCACTTTTCGGGGGTCTTCGGAGTTAAACAGGCCTCCATGAATCAGATTTATACCCAAGGCGCCGAGCGTATATTGTTGGAGTAAAGTATCGTTTTCGAGCAGTTTTACATGTATAAAAATGCTATTGGGGCGGTGTCGGTCAGTACCTTCCACGGCAATTCCCAGCCAACCATTTCCCAGATTTGTTTTGGCAAAATTCAGAATTTCAACCGTATTGGCAAATGCAAAAAACTTCTGGTCGTTCTTTTTATCTAAAATTGTAATAAGCTCATTGTATTCATAATCAACCATTTTGCGCAATCGGTCTTCGGCTACATAACGTGCCGGCGTACCATCGTTGTAAAAATGATCGCTGAACGATTTATCGTAAGCCGAAATGGATTTGGCAATGGTATTGGATGCTCCACCTGCCTGAAATAAGTGTCGAGCAGTTTCTTGTCCGCCGCCAATTTCAGCTACCGACCCGTAATAGTTTGAATGTAGGTTTATCTGAACCGATTTTTCTTTTGTGCTGAGTGGTTTTACCATGAGTTTTGAATTTACTAAAATTGATGTCAGATGCTGAAAAAAAGTTGTAACACCCGTTCTTCAAAGTGTTTTTATGTGGACTTAGGAGCTTTAATACCCCAAAATTTTCAGCATTGACTTGTAGCTCTGCTCTTTGGCAAAAAGCTTTGTAAAGTATTCTCCATCTTCGTCTTTATCAATTATCACTAACTTTGGTGCAGGAATCAGACAGTGCTGAATGCCTCCAAAACCGCTTAGCGACTCCTGATATGCACCAGTGTGAAAAAATCCAATGTATTGGTCACGGTCTTCCTGCATTTTTGGGAGGAAAATAGCATTCGAATGCACTTCGGCATTGTAAAAATCCTCGCTATCGCATGTCAAACCGCCAAGATTCACTCGCTCGTATTCCGACTCCCAATTATTAATGGCCAAAAACACAAAACGCTGATTGATAGCCCAAGTATCGGGTAACGTAGTCATAAACGAACTGTCAATCATATTCCACAACTCACGGTCGTTCTGCTTTTTCTGATTCACAATAGAATAAAGCATAGCACCACTTTCGCCAACAGTATACGAACCAAACTCCGTAAAAATATGAGGTTCGGGCACAGCATGTTGCTGACAAATATGTTTGATTTGAGCTACAATTTCTTCGGCAATATACTCGTAATCGTAAGCCATATCTAGATGTGTTTGAATTGGGAAGCCTCCACCTATATTTAAACTATCCAACTCAGGGCATTTCTTTTTCAATTCACAATACAAGTTAACTGCTTTATTCAGTTCGTTCCAATAGTAAGCTGTATCTTTTACACCTGTATTGATAAAAAAATGCAACATCTTTAACTCAACGTTGGGATTGTTGGCAATGTTGTTCAGGTAATAAGGTATAATATCTTTGTAACGAATACCCAAACGTGACGTATAAAAATCGAATTTAGGCTCCTCTTCGGCTGCAATACGGATACCAACTTTAAACTTCATCTCGAAATCTTTGAGCAACAAATCCAACTCAAACTTATTATCCAAAATAGGAATTACATTTGTAAAACCACTTCGCATAAGGTTTTGAATGTTCTCAACATATTGCGGACGTTTAAATCCATTGCAGATAACATAAGTATCTTGTTTCAAGATACCTTGTTCGAACAACGATTCCATAATATTAATATCGAAAGCCGACGAAGTTTCCAGATGAACACCATTCTTCAAAACTTCCTCCATTACAAACGAAAAATGCGAGCTTTTAGTACAATAACAATAGTTGTAATCGCCATTGTAGTCGACCTTTGCCATAGCCACATTAAACATGCGTCGCGCCTTTTGTATATTCATTCCTATTTTAGGCAAGTACGCAATGCGCAAAGGTGTTCCGTATTGTTTGATAATATCCATAAGTGGAACATCGTACCATTCCAATTCATTTTCAACTACATCAAATTCATCGTTTGGAAATTCGAACGTTTGTTCAATCAGATCTTTGTATTTGTTTTTCATTTCAATATGCCTAAATAATCTATTATCAATTAATTACAAATAGTAATATGTTGTGTAATTATAATATGTTATGCCGTTAACTTCTTTATTGTATTATAAAAATAGAAATCCAAGTAATTTAGATTGAATAAAATAAATACATCTAAGTTAGTTAAATTATTCTTTTTAATTAAATCGGGCTACAAAAGTAATAATAAATTCAATGAAATGAACTCAATTCACTCATTATTCATTGAAAATTCAATCAAAACAGCATGTTTTAGTGAAATAAGTTACGCCTACATTACAACATTTATCGAAATGGTATGTTATTTGTATGTGATAATGACCGATAATTTTTACTTTATATTTAGATATATCAACATAAAACAAAAAACAGTATGAACAAAAAAAGTGTATTATTTTTATTCGCTGTACTAAGTTCAGCAGTATTATTCGCACAAGTAGAACGAGCCATTGGTGTTCGTTTTGGAGCAGGAGGTGAAGTTTCGTATCAACATCCTTTAGGAGAAAGCAATCGGGTTGAATTCGACCTCGGTTTATCGCAACAATCGTTCGGATTGAATGGCATTTATCATTGGGTAAATGATTTGTCGGACTGGACAGACGGCATGTCGTGGTATTATGGTCCTGGAGCTACAGTAGGTTATACGAATGCTACAACACTACATGCAAGCGGTTTAGCGTTAGGTCTCGTCGGACAAATAGGGCTTGAATATAAGTTCGAATTTCCCTTACAGCTTTCAGTCGATTATCGTCCTACATTTTATTTAATGAGACCCGCAGGCTCAGGTGGATATTATACCGATGTCTGCTTATCAGCCCGTTATCGTTTTTAAATATAGTATTTATAAAAATATAATTAAGAATAAATGCAGGTATCAAAAAAGATACTTATCTTTGTGGTGTGATATTAATTAATTATTATGCCGGAAATTTTCAGATTATTTGGTTTACGTTTTTTCTTTTATTCTGACGATCACTTACCAATCCACGTACACGTTAGGAATGGGGCAGGTGAAGCAAAATTTGAAATTGCTAATGACCAAATTATTCTAAAACAGAGTTTTGGAATGAAAACCAAAGACTTAAAAATGGCAGAGAACTTAATTTCAGAACACAAAGATTTAATTATTGACCATTGGATTAAATATTTCAACAAATAAATCAGGCATGGAAACAACATTAAACAATATTCTAAAGGTTTGGTTTTCTGACGATAAACTATCTATTGAGACTAAAGACGGCGTAACTAAAAGTCTTCCTTTAAAATGGTTTCCTCGTTTAGAAAAAGCAACTGCTCCACAACGTGAAAATTTTGAGCTTTCACATTTTGGTATTCATTGGCCTGAAATTGACGAAGATTTGAGTTTTGAAGGTTTCTTTACCTACAATAAGAATGAGATTGAAGCCCAGAAGTCGGAAATACAAAAATTATTTGCTAAGTTCCCTGAGCTCAATATTTCGGAACTTGCTCGGCGTATTGGAATCAGTCCAACCCTTATGAGACATTATGCATGCAATGTAAAACAACCTAGTTCTGAACGTCTACAACAAATAAAAGAGGCATTACACCAGGTTGGTCGTGAGCTTATTGCTGTTTAAAGGAAAAAATCAATATCACAAAAAATTGGCTGAATCTCAAGTTTATTTGAATTCAGCCAATTGTATTTCTAATCACTAACAAAATTACTTTTTATCCAAATCTACACAAGCTTTGTAGATATTTTCGACCAACTGCGGTAATACTGCTTTTGGTACTGCCGAAAACGCCAAACGCACTACGTTGCCCAATACGATAACACCGGTGCTGTATTTTTCCAATAAATGCTTGCGGATATCTTCGGCAACCAAGCCTTTTTTAGGTTGGACGCACATAAAATAACCTGAGTTAAATGGCAGTGGTTCAAAGTATTCGGCATATTCAGGCTTTGCCAACTCCACTTTCAAAATATCATAACGACTTTTGAGAATATCAAATTTTGCTTTTTTCGAAGCTTCGTAAGTATCTGCCGAATAAACAGTATATAATAAGGATTGTGATAACTGACTGATATTGGATATATTACCACGCACTGCACCAGCTGTTTTATTTTCCATGGCTTCGTAAAGTTCAGCCGTTCCACCTTTAATGGCGTAAGTTATAAAACCAACACGGAAACCCCATACATAATCCTCCTTAGTTGGTCCATCAAGCTTTACAGCCAACACATTTTCGGATAAGTTTGCCAGTTTTGTAAAGATTGATTCCATAAATACGCCCTCTTCGTAAACCAGTCCGAAGTAAGCATCATCGATAATAACCACCACTTTTTTACCTTTATCAGCTACTTTTTTAATTTCTGCTACAATAGCCTCAATTTCGCCAACTAGTGGTGTGTAACCTGCCGGATTATTTGGGAAGTTAAGCAGTGTAATGATTTTCTCACCTTGAATTTCGTTCAATTTTTTTGAGAAATCGGCTACATTGAAACCTCCGTTTGCAAAAAGTTCGAATGTATCTACTTTTGCACCATAGCTATTATCTAAAATCAGATTGTAATTTTCCCAATAATGGTTCGAAAGCAAAACCGTATCGCCCTCGTTGGCAAACATATATCCTGCCATGCTTATTCCATGCGTCAAGCCGTTAGTAGCAACCGGATTACTAATTACGGTATCTGCTAATGATGGGTTTTTACGGTAAATCGACGATTTCCACAAGCTACGAAACTCGGGTTTTCCAAAACTCGGAGCATACGGAAAGATATTGGCAGTTGGCACATTCAACAAGGCATCAAATTCAGGTAAGTGCATCGACGAGCCATCATCTTCTACAGCTTCGCCAATGGTGGCGTTAATTTGTTTACCTTTAGCTTGAGCCGATTGCGCTAAAATACCAAGCTTTGGAAAGAAAATATTTTTTCCACGTTCCGAAAGCATTTCATACACATTCGCATTTACCTGCTGAATGGTGTTGTTGAGTGATAATGCTTGAGCATCCATAATTTTATGTGTTTTTTTAATTTATTACGAGTTAATTATAACTGACTGAAATTCAAATGCAATCTGTTTTGCCTGCAAAATTACTAATTAATTTATTAAGTTTTACTTAATTATTGAAGTTTTTTTAACCCCAAATCATTTCTACAGCTTTAGGGAAATGTTCGTATTCGAGTTTATGCACCTTTTGCGCAATTGTTTCGGGTGTATCTTCGCCTGTCAACGAGCATTTAACCTGCAAAATGATATTGCCTTCGTCGTAGTTCTCGTTTACATAATGAATTGTGATGCCCGATTCATTATCTCCGGCCGCTTTCACCGCTTTGTGCACATTGTCGCCATACATACCCTTGCCACCATAGTTGGGCAATAAAGCCGGATGAATATTGATAATTTTATTGGGAAATGCTTTAATTAGCACCTCAGGCACTTTCAGTAAGAAACCAGCTAATATAATATAGTCAATATTATAGCTTTTTAAAAAAGCTAAAATCTCATCGCCCGCTACAAATTGGTCGCGCGAAAAGCTAAACGACGGAATTTCGAGTTTTTTTGCCCTTTCGTGTACAAAAGCATCCGCCTTATTTGATAAAATTACGGGAAATTCAAATTTATCACTTTTGGAAAAGTAATGTATTATGTTCTCGGCATTTGAGCCCGATCCGGAAGCAAAAATTGCTATTTTGGAGGTCATTCTAAATTTGTTTTTATTGCTCACTTACGATGATTTTGTGCAAAAAAGTGTATTTTTTTTGTTTGAAGTGAGGTTGTTTGAAGATTTTTTTGTTACTTTGCACCGCAAAATTAAAAAAGAATTTCTAATTACAAACTTAAAAAACAAAAATTATGTCAGAAGTTGCAGCTAAAGTAAAAGCTATTATCGTAGACAAATTGGGCGTAGAAGAGGCTGATGTTGTAGAAACAGCAAGCTTTACAAACGATCTTGGTGCTGATTCATTGGACACAGTAGAATTGATTATGGAATTTGAAAAAGAATTCGGTATTTCTATTCCAGACGAACAAGCAGAAAAAATTGCTACAGTAGGCGATGCTATCGCTCACATCGAAGCAATCCAAAAATAATCTTTTTCCACGATAAGAATTTATTATGGAGTTAAAAAGAGTTGTAGTAACCGGCCTTGGCGCGGTTACTCCTTTAGGTAATAGTGTTCCCGAATTGTGGAGCAATTTAGTTAAAGGAGTAAGTGGCGCAGCGCCGATTACTCGTTTTGATACCACACTATTCAAAACGCAATTTGCCTGCGAAGTGAAAGACTTTGATGCAACGCAGTATTTTGATCGTAAAGAGGTACGTAAGTTAGACCTTTACGCCCAATATGCTATTGCAGCAGCTAAAGAAGCGATAGAAAATAGTGGTATCGATTTGGATGCTATTGACAGAGACGAAGTAGGTGTTATTTTTGCCGCCGGAATTGGTGGTATCAGCACTTTCGAACAAGAAATTGGTTACTATTACCAACATTTAGAAAATGGTCCTAAGTTTAATCCGTTCTTCATTCCAAAAATGATTTCGGATATTGCTGCAGGACAAATATCGATTATGTATGGTTTCCGTGGGCCTAACTACTCAACTTGTTCGGCTTGTGCTTCGTCGACAAATGCATTGATTGATGCATTTAATTACATTCGTCTCGGAAAAGCAAATATCATATTAGCCGGTGGTGCTGAAGCGGCAATTACGCAGGGTGGCGTAGGTGGTTTTAATGCATTAACAGCATTATCGACCCGCAACGACAGCCCCGAAACTGCTTCGCGTCCGTTCAGCAAAAGCCGTGATGGCTTTGTTATGGGCGAAGGTGCCGGTTGTTTGATACTCGAAGACCTCGACCATGCATTAGCACGCGGAGCAAATATTCTTTGCGAAGTTGTTGGTGGCGGTATGTCGGCCGATGCTTACCATCTTACAGCTACTCACCCTGATGGTTTGGGTGCTAAATTGGTAATGGCTCGTGCATTGAAAGATGCAGGTATGAATCCCGAAGATATTGATTATATCAATGTTCACGGAACAGCGACACCAGTAGGCGATATTTCGGAACCAAAAGCAATTATTGATGTATTTGGCGAACATTCGTACAAACTAAATATCAGTTCAACAAAATCGCAGACAGGTCACCTATTGGGTGCAGCCGGAGCTGTAGAGGCTATTGCAACGATATTGGCAGTTGTAAACGACATTGTTCCTCCAACCATCAACTTTACCGAAGGTGACGAAGACGAAAACATTGATTATAAACTGAATTTCACATTCAACAAGGCACAAAAACGCGTTATTAATGCCGCTTTGTCGAACACTTTTGGCTTCGGCGGACACAATGCAAGCGTTATTGTGAAGAAATTCG